>JAZSLN010000062.1:0-20113 GCA_045535385.1 Eubacteriales bacterium | reverse complement strand
CTATGAACACGTCTGTATTTAACTCTCTTAGGCATTAACATTAGCGCTTACCTCCTTCACGTGCCGAGGAACGCTTAACTTCGGGGAGAACCTCACCCTTGTAGATCCATACCTTGATACCGATCTTACCGTAGGTGGTGTTAGCTTCCCAGAAACCGTAGTCGATGTCGGCTCTGAGGGTCTGTAGAGGAATAGTACCCTCGTGATAGTGTTCGCTTCTTGCGATTTCAGCACCGCCGAGACGGCCGGAAACGCAAATCTTGATACCCTTCGCCTGAAGTCTCATGGTTCTACCGATGGACTGCTTCATAGCACGGCGGAAGGAAATTCTCTTTTCGAGCTGTGCAGCGATGTTTTCAGCAACGAGCTGAGCGTTGAGGTCAGGCTGTTTAACTTCAACAACCTTAACGTCAACAACAACGTTTGCGGGAACCTTAAGGAATTCAGCGATATCCTTCTTGAGCTTTTCAATCTCAGCGCCGCCCTTACCGATTACGATACCGGGCTTAGCACAGAAGATGATAACTCTTACGCGGCTGTTGTCGCGTTCGATTTCAATAGTAGGAACGCCTGCCTGCATGAGGCGCTTCTTAAGGTATTTTCTAAGGTTATAGTCGGAGACGATGGTATCGCCGAAGGTTTCATCCTTGGAATACCAACGGGAGCTCCAATCTTTGATTACACCAACACGGAGACCGTGAGGATTAACTTTCTGTCCCATTGTTTACGCCTCCTTTTCCTTGAGTACGATGGTTACATGAGAAGTTCTCTTAAGAA
Source organism: Eubacteriales bacterium (assembly GCA_045535385.1). Classification (GTDB taxonomy): domain Bacteria; phylum Bacillota; class Clostridia; order Oscillospirales; family CAG-382; genus Coliplasma. Next base: position 19,336 of record JAZSLN010000062.1, on the reverse strand, counting down.
CGCGGAACGCTCTGCCCTGTGCGTGGGGGCGGACTCTCTTCATGTTTTTAAGTATGCCGGGGGTTACAAAGCATTCTGCTACGTAGAGTTTTTCAACATCCATGCCGTAGTTGTGATCTGCGTTTGCAATTGCGGACTTGAGAAGCTTCTCGATGTCCTCGCATACCATTTTATTAGTGTTCTTAAGGATTGCCATTGCTTTAGCAACATCCTTACCTCTGATAAGGTCGAGCACTATCTTGACTTTTCTGGGGGTTACCCGGAGCTGTCTGAGATAAGCTCTAGATTCTCTATTTTCCACAGTTATTATCTCCTTTCAGCCCCATTACTTATTGGAAGTCTTGGAACCGGCGTGGCCTTTGAAGGTTCTGGTAGGAGCGAACTCACCGAGCTTATGTCCAACCATATCTTCAACTACGTATACCGGAACGTGCTTTCTTCCGTCATGAACAGCGATCGTATGACCGACGAATTCAGGGAAGATTGTGGAAGCGCGCGACCAGGTTTTGATTACTCTTTTTTCGCCCTTGCTGTTCATATCAGCAACTCTGCTATAAAGCTTAGCTTCAACAAAGGGGCCTTTTTTAATGCTTCTGCTCACAGTTGTATCCTCCTCTTACCTGTCATTCTTTCTCTTAACGATGAACTTGTTGGTACGAGCCTTCTTATTTCTTGTCTTATAGCCAAGAGCAGGCTTGCCCCAAGGAGTAACAGGACCGGGACGACCGATAGGCGAACGGCCTTCACCACCACCGTGAGGGTGGCCTACGGGGTTCATTACGGAACCGCGTACGGTAGGACGAATACCCATGTGTCTCTTCTTACCTGCCTTACCGATCTTGATGTTCTCGTGTTCAAGGTTGCCGACCTGGCCGATGGTAGCTCTGCAATCGAGACGAACGAGACGAACTTCGCCGGAAGGAAGTCTAACCTGAGCCATACCGTTTTCTTTAGCCATAAGCTGAGCGGCTGCACCTGCGGAACGCACGAGCTGAGCACCGCGGCCGGGATAAAGCTCTACGGAGTGGATGATAGTACCAACGGGAATTGCGCTGATGGGGAGAACGTTGCCGGGCTTGATATCGGCATGTTCACCGGAGTAAAGAAGAGTTCCAACGGTAACTCCATCAGGAGCAAGAGCGTAGCTCTTTTTGCCGTTTTCATCTTCGAGAAGCATGATATAAGCGGTACGGTTAGGATCGTATTCGATACCGATAACCTTGCTTGCAGCATCCTTATATGCACGCTTGAAGTCGATAATTCTGTACTTTTTCTTATTGCCGCCGCCGTGGTGACGAACGGTGATTCTACCCGTGTTGTTTCTGCCCGAGTGCTTCTTAAGGATAGTAATAAGAGATTTTTCGGGAGTCTTCTTCGTTATCTCCGCGAAGGAGGGAGAAGCCATGTTTCTGCGGGAGGGAGTAGTCGGTTTATAAGTCTTAACAGCCATTTCTACTTTCTCTCCTTTCTTACATAAGGCTATCGAAGAATTCGATCGTCTTGGAGTCAGCAGTAAGCTTTACGATAGCCTTCTTCCATTCGGAAGTTTTGCCAACGTGATAGCCAACGCGCTTTGTCTTTCTCTTCATGGTGATGGTGTAAACCTTTTCAACCTCAACCTTGAAGATTTCCTCGACCGCCTTCTTGATTTCAACCTTGTTTGCGTTTGCAGGAACCTTGAAGGTGTATTTCTTTTCCTGCATATTCTTGATCGAGGCTTCAGTGATAACGGGTTCTCTGATAATATCGTAAACCGTCTTCATTATGCGTATACCTCCTCAAGTTTTGCAAGTGCATCCTTAGCGATAACCATTTTGTCATATTTAAGGATGTCATAAACGTTAATAGTGTTAACAGGTGCAGTGATTACACCGGGGATATTAGCTGCAGAACCAACTACGTATTCGTTCACATCGAGAGTAACGATCATAGCCTTACCGTCAGCTTCAATAGCCTTAAGGAAGTTAACCACGTTCTTAGTCTTGTAGCTATCGAGTGCGATATTGTCAACGACAATCAATTCATTCGAAACCACTTTAGAAGTAAGAGCCGAGAAAAGAGCAACCTTCTTAAGTTTCTTATTGATGCTAACGCGATAGGTTCTGGGCTTAGGTCCAAGAGCGATACCGCCGTGTACCCACTGAGGAGCACGGGTCGAACCCTGACGAGCTCTGCCGGTACCCTTCTGACGGCAAGGCTTTCTACCACCGCCGCGAACTTCGCTTCTGGTGAGAGTAGACTGGGTACCCTGACGCTGATTGAGCAAATATGCTCTAACTACGGAATGGACCGCTGCGTTATTGATTTCAGCAGCGAAAATCTTATCGGAAAGTGCGACTTCGCCGACAACCTTTCCTTCCATGTTCAATACATTAACTGTAGGCATTTCTTAATCCTCCTTCCGCTTATTTCACAGTGCTGCGGAGGTATACGATACCACCCTTTGCACCGGGAACCGCACCCTTAACAGCGATAAGGTTGTTATCGGGGTCGATCTTAACGATTTCGAGGTTGAGCATCGTTACCTGCTCGTTACCGTACTGACCTGCCATCTTCTTGTTCTTGAAGATGTGTGCAGGGTCGATAACACCCATGGAGCCGGACTGACGGTGAACAGGACCTGTACCGTGAGTCATTCTGAGTCTGTGGAGTCCCCATCTCTTAATAGCGCCGGAGAAACCATGACCTTTGGTGATACCGGTGATGTCAACTTTTTCGCCGACTTCAAAGGTATCAGCGGTGATAACATCGCCTACATTCAAGGAAGCACAGTCATCAAGGCGGAATTCCTTGAGGTACTTCTTGAAGGAGACCTCAGCTTTAGCGAAAACGCCCTTCTGAGGTTTGTTGAGCTTTCTTTCAGGAATGTCAGAGTAGCCCAACTGAACAGCTTCGTAGCCATTCTTTTCGTTCGTTCTCTTCTGAACGACAACGCAGGGACCTGCGCTGATGACAGTAACAGGGATAACCTTGCCCTTTTCATCAAAGAGCTGAGTCATACCGAGCTTTCTGCCGATGATGCCTTTTTTCATTATTTATCCTCCTTAGGTTATTGGTTGACAGCCATACGCCATCAACGTGACCTTATTTGAAACGGTTTAGAGTTCGACGTTGAAATCAACGCCTGCGGGAAGATCGGTGCTCATAAGAGCTTCTACGCAAGCCTTAGAGGGCTTGATGATGTCGATAAGACGCTTGTGGGTGCGGTATTCGAACTGTTCACGGCTATCCTTGTACTTGTGAACTGCACGAAGGATAGTAACGATTTCCTTGTCGGTAGGAAGAGGAATGGGACCGGAAACGGTAGCGCCGTTACGCTTAGCGGTTTCAACGATCTTTTCTGCAGCACGATCGATAAGAGTGTGATCGTAGCTCTTGAGACGGATTCTGATTTTTTCTTTCTTTGCCATTGGTTGCCTCCAAATATAATAAAATGAAATGATTTGACGGCAGAGCTGCGGACACTGCGCCGGGTGTTCCACATTACACCCTTAAAAAATGCCCGTTGCCTGCGCCCGATTGTCGGACATACTCTGCCATAGTTACCTGCCAAACGGCAGCAATCTATAGCTTCATCGCACACCAAGCGGATTCGATTTTATCATAAAATATCACCTTTTGCAATATAGTTGGACAAATTCGTTTGTAAATAAATTGTGAACAGAAAATATTATCTTTTCCATACGTTTTTAAGATGTTTTTAAGATTTTTACACTTTTTTTGAAAAAGGGATTTACAAAGAATGATAAATAATTTATAATAGATTTTAGTGGTATATATTATATATAATAAAAAGGAAGGAAATTCCGATGCAAATCACCAGAAGAAACGCCGGAACCTGTTCGAGAAGCATCAGTTTCGACATAGACAACGACCATATAGTAAAGGACATAAAATTCGAAGGCGGTTGCAACGGAAACCTTCGAGGGATCTCAGCGCTTTGTGAAGGTCAAAAGGCCGAAGATATCATCGAACGTTGCAAAGGCATCAAATGCGGTTTCAAGAGCACTTCCTGCCCCGACCAATTAGCACTCGCACTCGAAGAAGCAATAAACAGAATTGAAATTAAAGCATAAATAAAACACGGGAGATCACGGACATGAACAAAGAATTCGAAAGATGGCTCAACTCCGACAAACTCGACAGCGACTCCAAAGCAAGACTTTTAGAGATCAAAGACGATGAAACTGCTATTGCGGAGCGTTTTGCTATACCGATGAGCTTCGGCACAGCAGGCTTACGCAGTACTATGGACGTCGGTATTTCCAAGATGAACGTCTATACCGTAGCTCAGACTACACAAGGTTTGGCAGAGCTTGTCATTTCCGCAAACGGTCAGGAAAGAGGCGTCGCCGTTTGTTACGACAGCAGAAACAACTCCGATCTTTTTGCGAAGACTGCAGCAAGCGTTCTTACAGCAAACGGAATTAAAGTATATCTTTTTGACGGAATCCGCCCTACCCCTGAGCTTTCCTTCGCGATCCTCCACTACGGCTGCATCGCGGGTATTAACGTTACGGCATCTCACAATCCCAAGGAATACAACGGCTACAAGGTTTATTGGGAAGACGGCGCACAGCTTCCTCCCGAGCACGCAAGCGTTGTTTCGTCAAGCGCAGCAAACACCGATATCTTCGAGGGTGTAAAGAAGATGTGTCTTGTCGAAGCAAAAGAAAAGGGCTTGCTCATTATGATCGGTGAAGAATGCGACGAGGCGTTCCTCAAGGCAGTTCTCGATTGCAGATTGGATCCCGAAAGCACCGTCAAGTACGGAAACGAGGTCGGTCTCGCATATACCGCATTGCACGGCACGGGATACAAGCTCGTTCCCGAGGTTCTAAGGAGATGCGGCATCAACAAGCTCATCACGATCGACAAGCAGATGATTCCCGACGGAAACTTCCCCACCGTCGCTTCGCCTAACCCCGAAAACAGAGAATGCTTCGAGGAGGCTATCAAGAAGCTCGACGAGTTAGGTGCAGATTGCGGTGCCATCATCGCCACCGACCCCGACGCGGACAGAATCGGTCTTGCCATCAAAAACGACAAGGGCGAATTCTTCGCACTTAACGGCAACCAGATCGGTGCATTACTTATCGATCACATCATCAGAATCAGAAACAAGACCGGAAATATGCCTGAAAACGCTTGCGCCATCAAGTCGGTCGTTTCCTCCAACCTTTTCGATGCAATTTGCGAAAAGAACGGAGTTCGACACATAAGCGTTCTTACCGGATTCAAATACATCGGTGAGAAAATCAAAGAATGGGCGGCAGACGGCAGCAACACCTTTATTTTCGGTTATGAAGAAAGCCAAGGCTATCTCTCCGCAGGCTACGCAAGAGACAAAGACGCAGTTGCGGGCAGTATGTTGGCGGCAGAAATGGTTTGCAGTCATTACGCCGAAGGCAGAAGCGTTTACGAAGCTTTGCAGAACATATACAAAGAATACGGACTATACCGCGAAAGCGTTCTTAACGTCAAGATTACCGGCATCGACCCGATGGGACTTATGGGCGAAATTATGTCGGACATTCGCAGCAAGGAAATTGAAAGCATCGGCGGATTAAAAGTTACCGCCAAGCGCGATTACGCAACCGGAATCATCAAATACATTAACGGAAGCGAAGCGCCCACCGGTTTACCCGAAAGCAATATGCTTTATTACGAGCTCGAAGGCGGTTCAGCCGTTATTATCCGTCCTTCCGGAACGGAGCCCAAGATAAAAGCTTATATGCTGATTCGTGCAGAAAGCGAGAGCGAAGCAGATGCTCTCATCGCAAGCTGCACAACCAACTGCAACGAACTCTTCAAAAAATAAAACCTATCCCCCTGTTTAGTCGAAAAGCAGGGGGATATATTATTATAAAGAATAAATATTTGTGCAAAACGCAGATTGACATTGTTGACGTATTTTTATATTATGTATTTGAGGGAATTTGCGAAATCGACGTGAATATCCGCGATTTTTGTAATAAAAACCCACAGCTTGGGCAGTGCCTGCCGGCCGTTACACCCGTCCGTAAAGAAATCAATCGGGCGAGCGAAACAGACAGGAGATTATTCCATGAAAAAAGTTCTTTTGATTTTACTGACCGCAATTTTGGCTGTCAGCATTTCGGTTTTCGGCGTTTGTGCCGCTGACACATCCGATATATCCGACGCATCCAATGCATCCGATGTATCCGGTAACGTCAGCACCGGCGAGAATAACGGCGAAAGCGAGTCATCCGGAAGCCCGATAGGACCCGAAGAGGTAATTATGCTCATCGGCGGTCTTGCGTTCTTCCTGTACGGCATGACTGTTATGTCAAACGGTCTTGAGAAGATGTCGGGCGGCAAGCTTGAATCGACACTCAAGAAGATGACCTCCAATCCTTTCAAGAGTTTGGCACTCGGCGCAGGTATCACGATCGCGATACAGTCTTCGTCGGCAATGACGGTTATGCTCGTAGGTCTCGTAAACTCGGGTGTTATGAATCTCAGCCAGACGGTCGGACTTATAATGGGCTCTAACATCGGTACTACTCTTACCGCTTGGTTGACATCTCTTGTCGGCATTGAAGGCGGAGAAGGCTTTAGTTTCTTAGACCTTCTGAAGCCCGCAAACTTCTCGCTTATATTCGCTTTATTGGGCGTTTTGTTCGTAATGGGCAAAAACAAAAAGCGCAAAGATATAGGATACATCATCGTCGGTTTTGCCGTTCTCATGTGCGGTATGGGCTTTATGGGCGATTCGATGGACGGATTGAAGGAAAGCCCTGCATTCCGTGATCTTCTTACGATATTCGACAATCCCATTTTCGGTGTTATTATCGGTGCGGTAGTTACCGGTGTCATCCAGAGTTCTGCGGCATCCGTTGCAATTCTCCAATCGCTTTGCGTTACAGAAGCGATTTTCGAAACCTCGGGCGGTCTTACCTTCGGTATGGCTATTCCGATCATCATGGGTCAAAACATCGGTACCTGCGTAACCGCGCTTATTTCAAGCTTCGGCGTTAACAGAAACGCAAAGCGCGTCGCCGTAGTACATATATCCTTCAACATACTCGGTACGGTTGTTTGTTTGATTGTATTCTATCTCCTGCACTGGATGTTCGATTTCACGTTCTTCCTTGACGCACGAATCGACGCGTTCGGCATTGCTATATGCCATATGTTGTTCAACATTATCACAACGGCTATACTTCTTCCCTTCTCCAATTTACTTGTCAAGCTCGCGTACAAGATCATCCGCGACAAGGAAGGAGAAAACGAAAACAAAATCCTTCTCGACGAAAGATTGCTTGCAACTCCTGCGATTGCAGTTGCACACTGTAACTCCCTTACAGTAAAAATGAGCAGTATCGCAAAAGATACGATGCTCAAATCGATAGACGTTCTCGACAAATATGACACAGATCTTGCCGCCGAAATTGAGGAAGCCGAAGGCATAGTCGACAGATACGAGGACGAGCTCGGAACCTATCTCGTCAAGCTTTCGAGCGACGGGCTCACTATGAAGGACTCGCAAAGCGTATCGAAAATGCTTCATTCTATAGGCAATTTCGAGCGCATAAGCGACCACGCGGTCGAAGTCCTTCGTACTGCTCAAGAACTCAACGAAAAGAAGCTTCATTTTTCGCCCGTTGCGCAAAAAGAAGTCAACATTCTTTCAAATGCGCTACGCGAGATCATCGAAATCACCTTCACTGCATTTGAAAACGGCGACACCGATTTGGCGAGAAAGGTCGAACCGCTCGAGCAGGTTATCGACGGTCTTGCAGTCGAGATGCGCGCAAACCACATCGTAAGACTTCAGGCAGGTACTTGTACGATCGAGCTCGGATTCATACTGTCCGACCTTATCAACGGTATGGAACGTGTATCCGACCACTGCTCTAACATTGCAGTTGCCCTTATTGAGGTTTCCGAAGGTTCGTTCGATACACACAGATATCTCAACGACATCAAGAGCGGAAATGACACGAAATTCCGCGAGGATTACGAAGCATACAAAGCAAAATATGCACTCGCATAAAACAATACTGCCGCAACATAACGTTGCGGTAGTTTTTTATTGTTAAAAGACACTCTCTCGTATTGACATTTGAAACGAAAGATAGTACAATTATTCTGTATTTTTATAATGGTTTTTCCGGAAGGAGGACATAAATGACTGCAATCGAAATGATACGCAGTAAGTTCAAATTTGACAAGAACAGTCCTTGGCACTTTTACAGAAAGGTGCTTTTATGGTCATTCGTTCTTTCTGCGTGCATTACCATACCGTTTATATTAGTCGAATTTGTAAAGACCGGCTCAGCTGTGTTTTTATATTACGGAGACTATAACGCTCAGCAGATACCGTTTTACGAGCATTGTGTACGCATGGTACACGAGGGTTCGCTCGGATGGGACTGGGTTACCGACCTCGGATCTAACTTTGTGGGCAGTTATTCCTATTACATGTTAGGAAGTCCGTTTTTCTGGTTGATGTGTATATTTCCTTCAAGCTGGGTACCCTATCTTATGGCTCCGATGTATATGGTAAAATACATTGTTGCTGCCATATTGGCTTACGCGTTTTTACAGCGTTTCGTAAAAAACAAGGATTATGCTGTAATCGGCGCTTTGCTTTATGCTTTTTCAGGTTTCCAGATATACAACACCTTCTTTAACCAGTTCCACGACGTAGTGGCATTCTTCCCTCTCCTTCTTATCGGTATGGAAGAATACGTGCAGAACGACAGAAAAGGTCTTTTCGCGATCGCGGTTGCGATAAACGCGATGATAAACTATTTTATGTTCGCGGGACAGGTCGTATTCTGTATCATTTATTTCCTTTTCAGAATATCATCAAAATCCTTCAAAATCACGCTCAACAAGTTTTTCGGGCTTGCGCTTGAATCCGTAATCGGGCTTATGATGGCTATGGTCATATTCCTTCCCGGTGCGGCGGCATTGATGGGCAACTCCCGTATCGAGAGTTCATACACCGGAACGCTTAGCAAAGCCATCGAATATGCAACCGACGGCAAATGGGAAACCGCATTCAAGCAGTTCAAGAAGCTGTTTGTATGGCAACACAGCGGAGAATGGTACTGGCAGAGATACGGTCAGATATTCGAATCCTATTTCTTCCCGCCCGACATTCCTTCGCGTGTCAACTTCTTCAGCGGACACGAAACGAGATGGGCATCAATATCTATGTACCTCCCGATGTTCGCGTTGAGCGGTGTATTCGCATTCTTTACGGTCAAGAAGCGCACCTGGTTAAAAGCGCTTATGATCTTCTTAGTCGTATGCTCTTTTGTTCCCATATTGAACAGTATGTTCTTCCTGTTCAACAGTTCGTATTACGCACGTTGGCTTTACATGATGATAATGCTGTTCGCGTTAGCGACAACTGTCGCGTTGGAAGACAGACGCACCACATGGCGCATACCGACGGCAATTATGACGTTCTTCTGTACGGTTATCGCGCTGCCGCTCGGACTGATATGGCACGAAAACGAGGATCTTGTTATGGAGCTCGGTTTCCCGCCTTACCGTTTCAGATTTTGGCTTTATGTGGCTCTCGCATTCCTCGGAATCGCGATGACTGCATATATTATAAGAAAATTCCGCGGCACCAAGCTATTTGAGCGCTCGTTGTTGATCGGTGTATCGGTTATGACGGTGCTTTACGGATGTATTCACATCACAAACGGCAAGCAATACGGCCAATCGAGTGATTTTATGGTTGACCAGCTTATCGAGGGAACCATCGAGTTACCCGACCCGCACGAAGAGTTTTATCGTCTTGACCAATACCGTTCATCAAGCAAGTCAACAATAGACAATCTCGGCATATTCTGGAATTATCCTACGATCGAGAATTTCCACACCGTCGTTCCCCCGTCTATTATGGAGTTTTATCCGGTCATCGGCGTCAAGAGAGCGGTTGCGACACGTGTTGACAGTTCGATATACGGTGTGAGAGGATTGACTTCGGTCAAATATTCGGTTATCGAGACCAAGAAAAACACCAAAACGAGTACCGTAACCGAAACCGATCCCGAAACAGGAGTAAAGAAGACGGTCAAGAAAAAAGTCAAAGCTCACGACACATTCGGATTCAAATATCTCAAGAGCGAAAACGGATACGATATTTACGAGAATCAGTATTTCCTCCCTATGGGATTTGCATACACCGAATTTATGACTCAGAGCGATTTCGAGCAGGCTTATACCGAATCGCAACGCGCGGAAGTGCTTTGTAAATACCTTATCGTTCCCGATGATAAGGAATCGATCGAGTATTACAGCCAATTTATGACACGTGTAGGTGTTGCCAACAAAGCTCCGGCAAGCAAAGACACCTACAAAGCGTCGATATTAGAGCGCAAAAAGATGTGCTGTGATAGCTTCGAATACGCAAGCGACGGATTTACCGCACATATCAATTTGGAAAAACCCGGAATTGTATTCTTTAGCGTGCCTTACGAGGAATACGGCTGGAGCGCGACCGTTAACGGAGAAGAAAAGGACGTACAAAGAGCCACCTACGGTTTTGTTGCGGTTGAATGCAAAGCAGGAAGCAACGACATTCGTTTCGATTACAGCACTCCCGGGCTTGTTACGGGATGCGAGGTTTCTCTCGGCGAGACCGGTATTCCGTTACCCGGCGGTTTATGGATATCCTTAACGGCAATTATTGTTTTTGTCATTTACCTTGTATATTATGCAAAGGTGAAAAAACACAAAGCCGCTACCAAGTTCTTCAGTTACGAATTTTACGACGACTTGGGTTCGGAATATATTCCGTTAAGCAATAACGATTCCGACGCTGTTCCTCAAGATTCTATTACGACTTCCGAAAATGCTGACAGCGCAAGCGAAGACGCGGTCAAAGCAGAGGAAAACAACAAAGAGGAATAATTGATATAAAAACGTATATAATAAAGTAAGAAAAGTCTTTCCGCCCAAAAACGAGCGGAAAGACTTTTTGATTAGTTATTTACAGCCTTTATCACAGCCTTTATTATCCGAGCGGTTTCTATCCTGATACTGATCTTCGGCATAAGGATAGAATTCGTTTACAGGGAACTGCATTTTTCCGAAGACCGAGCAAGGATCATCGTTATTGCAGGGTTTGCTGTCCTTTTCGGGGAGGCAGAAATGTGCCGCAGGGAGCATAAGCTGAACCTTACGTTCCATACGAATGACCGAGAACACGCCGATCGTAACATAAACGTTATTCGCACCGACGTCATCAACGAAGCAGCCGTCGAAGCGGGATCGGATTTTTTCGGGAATCGCATCGATACACATACAGCAATTGCCGAACTTACGGTGTCTTTCAACGAGTTTGCTGTCGAGGCATATCGGCTGTGCAACTTCAACAACGACCGAAGGAAGAGTCGGCTCACTATCACAGCGAAGGTCGCCTTCATCGAAGCAGAAGCTGTTCTTTTCGGGATCGGAAGTGAAGACCGAAACATTCTTTTCGCTTCCGTAAAGTATGATCTTTTTATCGAACGCGCAAAGACCTTTTACCTCGTAAACCCTGCCGCCGCACATACAAGCCTCAAGAGTTACGCAAAAATAGTAGCGGACGGTTACCTGATAAAAGCCTTTATTGAAGGGTACGGGTTCGATATTGATATTAGTATTTATAACTTCGACGCATTTGCATCTTACGGCGCTAGCCTTATCGATAACTTCCTGAGCCGTGTCGCAGAGATGAACACGGATATCTTCAAGACAATCCTTATCACGTGCGGAATCGAAGATTTTATCTACGCTGATACAGCAGAGCTGATCCTGTTTTCCGCAAAGCCCTCCGAGAGAGCTGTTTCTTTCAATCATTATTATTCCTCCTTGAGCGGTAGCCTTTTCGGGCAGATAACACCATATATTGTATGATATTATCAATAGTAGTCTATGCACGAACGCCGAAAAGGTGATTTTTTGTATAAATCATACATTTACAAAAATACAATCTAATGATATATTATTGTCGAGGTGATACGTAATAGAACGCAAAAATTCTGTAAAACTTGCAATTCTTGCATTTGCCTTAATATTTATGCTTACTTTTTCGGTGGCTGCCATTCAGGTAGTTCTCTGGCAAAGCAAAGACCTTGCAGTTAATATCGTCAGCGAAGATGACGAAGGTAACAACGAAGTAACCATTTCGGTTTCAAATAAAGCAGGCTCGACTCTTTTGTTCTACGAAAACGATCAGGTCTCCGGTAAGATCGAATATTTAAGTGAGGACGGTTGGGTCGAATACTGCGACGTATGCTATACCGCCAACAATGCTCAGGCCATTTCCCCCGAATACGGCGGAACATTTGCTGAGCTTGCCCCCGGCGAGGATTGGGATATAGTCATCCCCAGCGACAAGGTTGCGGGTATGCAGACCGGCACATACCGTATTAAGATGACTTATATTACCAAAAACAAATACACCAAGTATCTTAACAACGCTTATGACGAATATAGATACGAAATCGAAAGCGGCATTGAAAGCGAAGACGAGAGCGATATCTACGACGAAAGCGAAATCGAAAACAATTCCGACGCGATAAATGAAAATTCCGGATTTGCCAATATGAACGGCAATAACGAAAACAACGTTATCGATAACAAGAACGAAAAATCGGAAGAATTTCTCGCTTCTTCTCAATCCGAGGTTTTTATACAGACCTTTGAATATGTTGCTCCCGAACAACTCATTCGCGCCATCGGCGATGACAGCAATATATCGATCGAAGCATCCGAAACCATCGAATCTTCCATCAGCACAGATTCAAGCAATTAAGACAATAGAGGGGTTATTGCAATTTTGCAACAACCCCTTAGCTTTTATCGGAGATCAAATATGAGTTTACGTGATAATGTTTTATATATTCTCGAAAAGAACAAAGGTAATTTTGTTTCCGGTCAGGAAATCGCCGAGAAGGCTAACGTTTCGAGGAGTGCTGTTGCAAAATGTGTAGCATCACTAAAATCCGAAGGGTTCCTCATACAATCGGTAAACAACCAAGGACATCTTCTCGAGCTTGAAAACGATATACTTTCCGAATCGGGCATAAAAGCGCATTTACGCGAAAGCACAGATACCGATGTATACGTATACAAAAGCATTGATTCTACTAATTCCGAGGCAAAAAGAAGAATCGCAGAGGGACTCTCTTCCGATGCGATATTTGCGGCAGAAGCGCAAACAGCAGGGCGAGGACGCAGAGGAAAAAGCTTTTATTCTCCGTCATCCGTCGGCATATACTTCTCGGCGGTTTTGCATCCCGAGGTAAGACTTTCCGACTCGACGGCAATAACCTCCGCGGCCGCGGTTGCGGTTTGCGAAGCCATTACCGAGGCAACAAAAAAAGAACCCAAAATAAAATGGGTCAACGATATATTTATAGACGGTAAAAAGGTTTGCGGAATACTTACCGAAGCGGTTTCGGATCTGGAAAGCGGAAGAGTTCAGGCAGTTATCGTCGGAATCGGTATAAACATAACGACCGACATATTCCCCGATGAAATTAAAGACATCGCAGGCTCTATCGGCAAGCATATCGACAGAAACGCTTTGATTTCCGACATATTCGAGTGCTTAAAGCTTTACAGCGACAAATTGCCCGACCGAAGCTTTATGGAGGTTTACCGCAAATATTCGCTCGTAATAAACAGAGATATTTATTTCACAAAAAACGGCGTTGCTTACTCGGCACGCGGAATACACATACACGATGACGGCGGTTTGGAGGTTTTAACGTCCGACGGCGAAACAATGATTTTGACCAGCGGCGAAATAAGCGTTAAAATTTAATTATCCAATGCTTTACGTACACGTGAAGCTGCCGCATAGGCTAAAATAATTTTGATGACATCGGGTATTATGTAAGGAAACACACAAAGCGACAGAGCCGACAAAAAACTGTTTCCTCCCAATAGAACAACATACCACAGCGTACCGAGGGCGTAGGATGCGATAAGACCGCCAAATGAAATCGCTAAGCCAGCTATTTGCTTTTTGACAAAAAACGATTCCAGGGCAAAATAAAGGCATCCCCAAAGGGCGAAGCCGGCAACGTAACCTCCCGTAGCTCCAAAAAGGGCACCGAACCCCGAATTAAACCCCGAAAACACGGGGATTCCTATCGCACCGAGCGCAATATAAACAACGATAGACAAAAGACCGCGTTTTCCGCCGAGAGCGAAAAGAACAAACGCGACCCCGAAGGTTTGAAGCGTGAAAGGTACGGCAAAGGGCACGGATATCCAAGCGGTCAAAACGAGTATGACAGCACCCAGAGCAATCACCGTCATATTTCTGATTTTGCCATTCTTCTTCACCGTCATCACTTCCCTTCCGAAGCATTCTATCATTCAAAAAACAAAATGTCAACCGAATCTGACGATTCGGTTGACATTTTTTAATATTTCTCAACATAGAGCGAAACCGCAACCGACAGCACTCCTGAAACATATTCAAACGCTTCGACGAAGCATTTGATCTCGAGTCCGCGTTCTATAAGCATTATCGGGAAAAGCGAATCGGTAAAGGTCAAAAAGCCAAGCTGAACACCGTCAGCAACATAAACCGACAGCGGCATCGAAGGATTCTCATCGAGGTGCAACGTCAGTTCATCACCGAAGGACAGCTGTGAAGCAAGGCTTTCGGCATTTCCGTCCAGATTACAGCCCTGCAAAAGACAAACACCGAGATACTCGCCGAAGGAGTGGCGCTTTTTCTTCAAGAAAATCTTATCGACTGTTTCGGGGTGTTCCTTCACCCGAGTAACGGTTATGGGATATTCTTCGATTTTTTTCACAGCTTTACCTCACAATCCAAGGCGAACGAATACAGTATAGCCTCACTCACCCTACAACCTGTCATACGTTCGACCGCGGTTTTATAGCAGGATAGCTGAACGCGGTGGCGCTCAACAAGCTCGCCGGGAGTTTTTACTCTGTCGGTCTTATAGTCGACCACGGTATAGGAACCGTCGGGATTTTCAAAGAAGCAGTCGATAACGCCCTGCACAAGGATAGGTTCACCGTCATCCGAAAG
This sequence comes from Eubacteriales bacterium, assembly GCA_045535385.1. Classification (GTDB taxonomy): domain Bacteria; phylum Bacillota; class Clostridia; order Oscillospirales; family CAG-382; genus Coliplasma. The sequence continues at coordinate 4,287 of JAZSLN010000062.1, read as the reverse complement.
CACGTTTCTTACAGAAAACCTCTTTTCACGGTACACTCGTCCGGAAGCCTTTATTCTTGCATAGAGCTCGCTCTTAAAGAACCTTTCGAGTGCGCGCAAATCGAGCATTTTTGCTTGCGCTGAAGTCAGCATACGGTCATTCAAGAGGCGTTCTGTTTCAGCGTTAAGATCCTTTTCCGCAAGAGCAAAATCCGCGAACTGCATAAACAGATGATTTGCGGTACCGATATCGTCCGCACCGTACATTTCGGTTTGGGCAAAAGCAGGCTTCAAGGAAACGCGCGAGGACGGCACGGAAAGATGCGTGCGGTTATACTCATCGTCCTCAAGAAGCCCTTCACGAAGCTCGGAAACTGAGATTTTCGCGGCTGTTGATACCGAACTCTTATACGGATATTCAAACTTAACATACTCGACCATTTCGTCGGTAGGGGTTATAATCATTTCTGTTTCGGGAAGGAGGTAACCTGCCGCCTCGTCGGTTTCTGCGATATCAACCACATCACAGAATTTTACCTCACCAAGCTTATGAACATATATTGCCATATCAAGCCAGTTTTTCGCCGAGGACACAGTATATTCCCTAGACTTCCAATCGGTAGCGGCACAGCCTGTTATATACAAACGCTCTTTTGCTCGCGTAAGAGCAACATAAAGCTTTCGCAGCTCCTCAGCGACGATGGCTTCCCTTTCCTTATCCATAGCAAGGATATTGCACAAAGGATCGTAGGTGGTCAGCGCGCTTCGGTCGCGAAGTCGGAACGAAATACCTTCACCGCGCGTGAATTTGATGCTATCGCTGTTATCCAAGCCCTTAAATCCGCGGTCCGCCAAAGCCAAAAAGCAAATTTTGTACTCCAGACCCTTCGATTTATGGACAGTAATAAACGAAACTGCATCGTCAACACCGGCACGTACAACATCGGAAATATTCTTACCTTCGGCAGACAGCTCGGTAAGGTAATCGATGAATCCCGATAGTCCGTGATTACGGGCATTTTCGAAATTTTCGGCATAATTATACAGCAAAAGAAGACTCGCACGGCTTCCCGAAGATACAGCAATACGCATTAAGCCCGAATCGATATAGAAGGATTTCAAAAACTCACAGCACGGAACTCCCGAGCTTGCGACACGCCAATCGGTAAGCTTTTTGGCAAACTCTCTACAGCGAACAACGAGTGATTCATCACCGCGTTTTCGGGAGAAATTATATTTTTTATTTTTAATACTCCTTTTAGAGGGAAATGCAGTAACAAGAACCGACTCCCAAAAAGGAGCATCGGTTAACTTTCTTCGGATTCTATATAGGTCTTCCGAAGAAAATCTGCAAACAGGGCTACGCATTAACGCGCAGAGCGAAATATCATCTGTAGGGTCGTCGATCGCTTTCAACGCAGAAATTGCAAGGCGGATATCGGGATTTTCCAGGAAGTTCTCGCTTTTTTCCTTATTATACGGGATCCCGTACTTTTGGAACGCTTTTTCATACGGTATCGAAAAGCCCTTCATAGCGCTGAGCATAACGGCGCAATCGGAGAAGGTATAGGGTTTACCTTCATCGGAAGTCTCGGTATTAACCAGCCTCAAAATCTCGCGAGCGATATATTCGGCTTCGGCTTGTCTGGCCTCCTTTGCCGCACGTGATTGTTTTTCAGCTATAGCGAGAACAACAGGGGTTCCCCTTTCGGGACGCGTGGACGCGTGAACCAGCCATTCTCCCTCATATTCTCTGGCATAGCTTGTATCACGCGTTACGTTCTCAAATACGTGGTTTACATAATTTATCACAGGCTTAGCACAACGAAAATTTTCGCGAAGGAAGATTTTTGCATTTTTACTGTTTTCGCTGAGCGAGACATCGGGAAACAGATCCTTATATCCGAGAAATATATCGGGATAAGCGTTACGGAAACGATAGATGCTCTGTTTTACGTCGCCGACCATAAATCTATGGCTTTTACCCGCCAGAAGAGCAAAGATCTTATCCTGCATAGGGTTGACGTCCTGGTATTCGTCAATAAGGATTTCCTTAATCATCGATTGCTTTTTCAAGCAAAGCTCCGTAGGAACCGATTTACCATTTTCGTCGGCTGTTTCAAGCAATTCAAGCGTTTTTGATTCAAAATCGGAATAATCTAACGCGTTGGATTCGCGCTTCATTTCTTCATAATCACGTTCGAGAGAAGTAAGAAAGTTACGTATAGCCACGACTATTTCGGAGGTTTTATAATAGCTGTCGGAGATGACCTTATCGTTACCCTTGCAGTATCTGGCGAAAATAGCCTTTTCGGCATTTACTATAGCTTCCTTCTGAGCTTTTATAATATCTCTATACTCGGCATCGCATCCGTGTCCCTCGAGCTTTATAGTAACCGTAGTTTCACGTGCCGCCTGACAAAAGTTTACATAATTATCATCAAGAGAACGGCGAAGATTTTCGCAGCAATCGAGAACCGCTTGAACCTTCGATATATATTTATCACTTTCCGCAACCGATGCGGCGAAGGAATACATATCTCGCGCCGACTCCAAAATCTCGTCAACCTCGGACACAAGGCGTTTATGCAACGCACTGCCTTCCTCGGTAGCAAAGAATCCGTTTTTGCTTATTATTTCAGCGTCTTCTCTATATTTTTCCGCACATTCGGTAAGCATTTTCTTCCAGTCAAGTGTAACACGAAGCGTAGAAAAGAGGCTTAGCATCTGATCAACGAGAGCATCATCGCTTTTTTCTTTAGAGAAGTTATCCGAAAGCAACAGTATCTCGGGGTCGGATTCCTCGAAACCTTTTGCAATTATAGCATCTGCTACACGGCGAAGCAGCATCGAAGATTCGATTTCATCGAGTGTTCGAACCTTCGGAGAGATACCCAAAAGGGCAAAATTCTCTTTAACCATCCTCAAGCAAAAGGCAGAAATCGTACATATATCCGCTTCTGATACCAAAAGCATCTGACGGTAGATATGAGTATTGTCGGGATTTTCTACCGATTCCCGAAGAAGTGCATCATAAAGCTTTCGTTTAATATCAGCGGCGGCAGAGCTCATAAAGGTTACAACGAGAAAGTCCTCAAGTGATTCACCCGACTTTATACGTTCTATCAAGCGTTTTGTCAAAACCGTCGTTTTACCGCTTCCCGCCCCCGCACTCACAAGAAGGTCTTTATCGCGAGTATTTATCGCGGCTTTCTGTGAATCGGTGAACTTAGGCGCATTTGATTCAATCGTTTGTTTCGGTTCCGTAATCGAATTCATCCTCGCTGACCTCCTTATTGTTCTTCATTCTGCATATATCGGCAAAGTTACAATACTTACAAGGGTCTTTCTTGCCGTCGCAATCATTCGGCGCGATTTTCATATTACCCTCGAAAATATTTTTCGCGGCAGATTCTACGCCTTGATTAATTGCATCGGAAACTTCATTAAACTCTTCCTCGCTTATAAGACGTTTGTTTTTCCTAAGCACACCCTTACCCGTAAATCCGACGGGAAGGTTTACCTCATCGGGATTCATAGCCCGGACAACATCTATATCATCGAGAAAAACTCCGTCGCGTTTGAAGCAATTAGTTGTCATTTCTCTTAATTCTTCGGCGGTTTCAAGACCCGATATCGGTATATCCGGAGTTGCGGCTCTATAATAAATAACACCCGCGGGTTTCATATTATTATGATTACAAAACGCAAAAAGATAATGTAGCATTTGGGTATCAACACCGAATCGCTTCACCAAATCGAGATTCAAATCCTTATTATAGCTCTTATAATCGACAACGCGGGCGTATTTTTCACCGCCGATCTCTGCAACATCAACGCGGTCGATCGATCCGCGCATATAGACAGGCTTACCGTCGCAGTTATATTTAATGGCAGGCATATTTTCGGTCGGTTTCATACCGATACTATACTCGAAACCGGCGGGAACAAAATCACAATTAGAAAACTCATTACAGACGTCTTCGACGACTAAATGAACGGTTTTCGTCATATTATCATAAATGTGCATAAAGCGTTTATCGTTTTTTGCTTCTTCGCCGATAACCTTCGCTAAATATTCCTCGGCGAGCTCATTAACACGTTTTTTTCGTTCCGACTCTTCGGGCGCGACAAAACGTCCGTCGGAAATACATTCGCTCAGGAACATATCAAGAAGTTTATGGATATAATTGCCGATTTCGCGGCTTGCAAATTCATTTTCCTTTTTCTGCTACAGACCCAAGATATATTCACCGAAATATGAAAAGGGGCAAAGCGTATATTTTTCAAAACGCGAGGGCGAAAGAT
>JAZSLN010000004.1:0-43321 GCA_045535385.1 Eubacteriales bacterium | reverse complement strand
TATGTACTCACTTGTAACCGAAAACAGTTTTGTCGATTACTTATCTTTGGTAGCAAAAGGTTCTGCATATCCTGCAGCAGATACTGCTGATTTCAAAAAAGCTAAAGTTGCTGTCCCGGATTTGCCCACCCAAAAGCGGATTGCCGATGTTCTTTCCGCCTATGACGATTTGATTGAAAACAACAATCACAGGATTGCCCTTTTAGAAAAGACAGCGCAGGATCTTTACAAAGAGTGGTTTGTTCGCTTCCGTTTCCCCGGCTACGAAACCGCAAAGTTTGAAAATGGCCTGCCCGAGGGATGGGAATATATTCGCTTTGGAAAAGCAATTGAAATTATTGACGGAGATAGAGGTGTAAACTATCCCAAGCAAGAGGAATTTTACGAGACTGGTGAATGCCTGTTTTTGAACGCAGGTAATGTTACAAAGAATGGCTTTGATTTCTCGTCTTGCTCTTATATTACTAAAGAAAAAGATCAAGTGTTGCGCAAGGGAAAACTTCAAACGGGTGATGTTGTATTAACAACTCGTGGAACCGTTGGTAATGTTGCCTTCCTTAATGAAACTTTGACATTTGCACCAATGCGCATCAATTCAGGCATGGTAATACTAAGAAACTTAGGCATTGTTTCGCCTGAATACATCTATACAACATTGCGGCATGAAGGCCTCCAAAAGGCAATGATGATGTATGCTTCCGGTTCAGCTCAGCCGCAGCTTCCGATCAAAGATATGCGCCGGATTAAAATTATTAAACCGGATGATGTAACAATGGAAAGATTCACGGAGTTTGTTTCCCCAATCTATAAACAAATTTCGTCATTAATTATGAAGAATCAGACGATTTCTAAACAACGAGACTTACTGTTACCTCGTCTTATGAGTGGCAAATTGGAGGTGTGAAAATGAGTGATAAAAAAGCTTTTGTCTTTGATACCAATTTTATTATTCAAAACAAGGATCTGGACGAAGCTCTTGATAAATTAAAAGAACAATTCTCTGTTTATATAACGCAAGTCTCGATTGATGAGAGAATTGCGCAGGAATGCCGAGATGTGCAGAAAGATTTTGAAGAAGCCGAGCGCTGCAAGGCCAAATTCCTTCGTTTTGCAACAGTAGAATTTAAGAAAACATTTGAAGAAGAGTGTGAATTCTATAAAACAGGCATGCAATCAAAATACGAAGAGTATTTTGGAGCGAACATCATTCCTTTCCAAAAGGATGGAGAAACTCTGACTGCGATTATTGACAGAGCCAATAAACGCTTGCCTCCTTTTTCCGCAGCCAAGGATGCAAGCGACAAAGGATTTAAGGATTGCCTGTTGTGGCTTTCTATTATGGATTACTTTAAAAATCATGGTGAAGAAACGGTTATCTTTGTAACTGACGATAAAAGCGCCTTTGGAAATTACAGAGAAGCATTGACGGATGAATTCAATAAAGAAACTGGTAAATCGATTGAGATACATCCCAATAGTTACTACAAAGAATTACTTAAGCAAATCCAAACTCCTGAGCCTCAAGAAGAAAGTGAGCCTGTCTCAGAAACGGAGGAATTGCCGAATTTGGAATCCTTAAGAACAGAGGTTGAAGATGCGGTCGAAGCATTGCGCTGCATAGAATATGAAAACTATTTTGGTGATCCGCAGTGGGCTCAAACATTTACAACATCTGTTCCGTTTGATAAAGATTATACCAAAGCCTTCTTTGCAGGACTTCGTTCTGATATATCTTCGCACATTTTTGAGTCATCGGTACCTGCGACGAAGGTTCTGGATTTTGATGGAAGAGTAGCAGATGCCGACGCTGAGATTCCTATAAAAAATCTCGAAAATGCACTTTCTATATATCAACGTGTACTAAGCAATTACTCGCAATACAGTGAACAATTTTTTGAAGCAGCAGCAAAGATATTGAACCGCAACTATGTTGAGCCTAAAGTATTTACAGATATAAACGATGATGATTTGCCGTTTTGATTAAGGCGATGTTCAAAGGAAAGAAACAAAACTATCGGAGGTCTATTATGGCTAATTTTATTACGGAAGATATGATTGAGCAGGCGATATTAAAGAAGTTAGGAGCGCCTGGATTCGGGTATGATATCGTGGTTTGCGATGCATCGCCCGATAAGAAGGAGGACTTAAATGACGGTACGGGACGCTCTGCGAAAACAGAGTGCATTTTGCCGCGTGTTCTTGAGGAATCTCTCTGCCGTATCAATCCCGAAATTCCTGCCGAAAAACTGACTTCCGTAATTAAAGACCTGACTGCCGACTTCTCCGACTCCGACCTCGTTTCCAAAAATTATGAGCTTTACAGCAAGATTCGCAACTACATAAAAATCCATGTGCTGAAAAACGGCAAAGAGGATTTTGCCTTTGTAAAACTGATTGACTTTGAAAATCCCGAAAACAACACATTTACTGCCGTTTCCCAGATGTGGATCAAAGGTCGATACAACTGGCGCAGACCGGACATCATCGTGTTCGTGAACGGTTTGCCCCTTGTGTTCATCGAGCTAAAAAACGGCATCGTCAAGGTGGAGGAAGCTTACCGGAAGAATCTGAAAAGCTACATCAAGGACGTGCCCAATCTCTTTGCGTTCAATCAGATCTGCGTGCTCTCCAACGGTTTTGAAACTCGCCTGGGTGCATTCAATGCTACCTTTGACTATTTCTTTGAGTGGCTAAAGCAAAAAGAGGGCGAGAGAATTGACCGCAAAGCCATTGGCGAAAGCGGCGTTTCTGCTGACTATTTCGTTGACGGTCTGATGCACAAGGGAACGCTTATCGATTATATCGAGAACTTCATACTGTTTGAGAATAAGTCCATCAAGATCATTGCAAAAAACCATCAATTCCTGGGTGTCAACAATCTGATGGAGTCAGTGAAGAACCGTAAGGAACTCAAGGGTAAGCTGGGCGTCTTTTGGCACACCCAGGGTTCCGGCAAGAGCTACTCTATGGTTATGTTTGCCCGGAAAGTGCGCCGCAAGGTAGAGGGTAACTTTACCTTCCTGGTGATTACCGACCGTGAGGATCTGGACAATCAGATTTACAAGAACTTTATGCGTACCGAGGTTATCGGCAACAAGGAAGAATGTCAACCGAAAAACGGCACACAGCTCCGTGAGTTTTTGCAGACGAACAAATCCTTTGTCTTTACACTGATACATAAGTTCCGCTACGATAAGACAAAGAAATATCCCGTTCTTACCGAGCGTGATGATATCATCGTAATGGTGGATGAGGCCCATCGTACGCAGTATAAGGACCTGGCAGAAAATATGAGAACGGCTCTCCCCAATGCAAACTTTATTGCATTTACGGGTACTCCTTTGCTGGGTTCCAAGCGTCTGACAAATCAGTGGTTTGGTGACTATGTATCCGAGTATAACTTCGCCCAGTCCGTTGAAGATGGATCTACCGTGCCGCTGTTCTATTCCCGCCGTGTGCCGGAAGTAGGTCTGCAGAACGATTTCCTCGATGACGATGTGGTTGACATTATTGAGGACGAAAATCTGAACGAAGCCGAAACGCGCCTGCTTGAAAACTCCTCCTCTCGTATTTTGGAAGTTATCAAGCGTGAGGACCGTTTGGATAAGATTGCCCGTGATATCGCCCATCACTTCCCTCGCAGAGGGTTCCTTGGCAAGGGTATGGTGGTATCTGTAGATAAGTTTACCGCGGTCAAAATGTACGATAAAGTTCAGCACTATTGGGCAGAGGAAAAGAAGGCTTTGGTGGCAGAGCGAAACACTGCCAAAACCAAGGAAGAACGTGACCACATCACCGGCATTATCAACTTTATGGATTCGGTGGAGATGGCTGTCATTATCTCCGAGGATGCTGACGAAGAAACCAAGTTTACTGCTCAGGACCTAAGTGTTTCCGCACATCGCGCTAAGATGAACGAGATCAAAGACGGCAGAGATATCGAGGATAGATATAAAGACCCCAACGATCCACTGAAGCTCGTCTTTGTATGCGCTATGTGGCTGACCGGCTTTGATGTGAAGAACCTTTCTACCCTGTATTTGGACAAGCCTATGAAAGGTCATACCCTGATGCAGGCGATTGCCCGCGCAAATCGTGTTTACCCCGACAAGCCCTGCGGAATCATCGTTGACTATGTCAACGTGTTTAAGTATATGCAGAAGGCCCTCAGCCAGTATGCAACAGGAGATGACGGACAGGATTTCCCCGCAAAGGATATCGACAGACTGCTTGAATTGATCGATCAGACGATTGCTGAAACTGACTTGTTCCTGAAGTCCTTGTCGGTAGATTTGGATGCTATTATTGCAGGTGATGACACCTTCGATAAGATGGAGGAACTGCGTAAGGCACTGGATATCATCGTTGCAAACGACGATAAAAAAGAAAAATTCAAAGTGCTCAGCAATACGTTGATGAATCTTCATGATGCCTCAAAGCCTGAAGTATTTGAACTTGGCTGGCATAACGAGAAGTTTTCACCTATCGCTTATCTGCACGGACTGCTTTATAATCAAATCGACGATGAAAAGATTAAGCGTGCACGGCTGAGAATGGGGCAAGTTCTGGATAATAGTATCATTTCTCAGAAAGCCGAAGATAACGATGAAGGGTATGTTATCCACGGAACAAAGGTTATTGACCTGTCCAAGATTGATGTTGATCAGTTGAAGCACGAAATCAAAGTGGCACCCTATAAGGCTGTAGAAATCGACGATCTTAAGACGTTTATCGACGAAGCATTGAAGCAAATGATGGACAAGAACTGTACTCGTGATAAATTCTCCGTTCGGTTTAAGAACATTGTTGATCGTTACAATGCCGGCGGCTCTGAGAACGAGGACTATTATGAGCAGTTGCTACAGTTGATTGAGGACCTCAAAAAAGAATCGGAAAGACCGAATTTGATGGGTCTCTCCGAGGAAGAACTTGAGATTTTTGATTTGCTTATAAAGGGCAAGAGCTTGACCAAGGCCGAGGAACAAAAGGTTATTCTTTCGGCTAAGAATCTGTTCAAGAAACTGAACGAGAATAGAAGCAGCCTTTTCGTTGTGGACTGGTACCGAGGCGAGCAACCCAAGGCTCGGGTTAAAAATGCCATTATGGAAACACTGGACTCTGACCTTCCCGACAGCTATGACAAAGAAGTGTTCATTGTTAAAACCGAACTGCTACTTAACCACTTTATTGATATGGCTGTTCAGGGTTACGGCTGGGTTGGAAGTGTGGCTTGATAAATTCGGAGGAAAATAAGTATGCGTTAATTTATATTTTAACGTTCAATCATTTAGGAAATATGTAAAGAGCAATAGTTATGGTAAATTATTTACTAGGAGGTCAATTTTATATGGCATCATTACTTTCTATGCTAAGCGGCGCAAAAAAAGCTGCTCCTATTGAACCCAGAGAGATATTTATGGCATTGCCGCAAAAGGACAAAGGATATGAGTATCCAAGAGATGTCCAATCCGAGGTGTGGAGAAAATGGTTTGATGTAAGGGACGACAAAAACTGCATCATAAAAATGAATACAGGTAGCGGTAAAACAGTTGTTGGATTGATGATATTACAAAGCTGTTTAAACGAAGGAAAAGGACCGGCTGTGTATGTAGTGCCAGATAATTATTTAGTAGCTCAAGTCTGTGAAGAGGCTAAAAAATTAGGAATACTTGCTGTAACAGATAGAGATGATTATTCATACACAGAAAACAAAGCCATATTGGTAACAACCATTTTTGCTTTGGTTAATGGGCATAGTGTTTTCGGGATGCGTCAGACAAACAATTATCCAATCGGAAGTATTTTAATGGATGATGTCCATGCGTGTCTTGATACAATTACAACACAGTTTTCTATTAGAATACCTTCTGACCACGGGCTTTATAAAGAAATAGTTGATTTATTTGCAGAGCAATGGAAAAATTACAACAGTAGCTCTTATATTAACATCGTGGAAAATTGCGATCCCGGAAGATCCGCAATAATTCCTTTTTGGATGTGGCAAGAAAAACAAAGAGAAGTATATACTCTGCTTTCTAAGTACAATACTGACGAAGAGAGAAATCAATGTATTTATTTTAATCTTCCATTGCTTGATGATTCCTTAGCGACTTGCGATTGCTTTATAACCGCTCGAGGTATTGAAATAATACCTGAAGGGATTTCTATTTCGAAGATTAAGAGTTTTATGACAGCACAAAGAAAAATTTTTATGAGCGCAACACTCTCGGATGACAGTGTTTTTGTTTCAGCAATTGGATTGCACAAGGAAGATTTTCGCAGCATCATATCGCCAGACAATGCAAATGATATCGGTGATAGACTTATTCTTTTCCCAAGGCATCTTAATAGTGAAATAACTAATGATGATATTAAAAGCAAGGTGCTTTCTGTTGCCCAAAAATACAATGTTGTTGTGATAGTGCCATCGTTTGAACGAGCACGATATTGGGATCCTCAAGGACTTAGAACCATAACGAAAGATAACATTGAAAGAGCTGTGTCCGCATTAAAATATAAGCATGTTGGGCTTTTCGTTTTTGTAAATAGATACGATGGGGTTGATTTGCCAGATGATGCATGCAGGATGTTAGTGATTGATGGTTTGCCTCCTTTAAGAAATGAGAAAGACAAATACATACAAAGTGTTGATCCCACTAGCAATATTCTTAGACGAGAACAAATTCAGAGAATAGAACAAGGAATGGGACGAGGTGTTAGGTCAAATAGTGACTCTTGTTGTGTTGTACTAATGGGAGACAACCTTGCCGATGTTCTGCTGCGCAATAATGGAGTATCGTTCTTTAGTAATGCTACAAGAGAACAATATAATTTATCAAAAGAGTTATGGGACTTGTTGAAACAAGAGAATCCAAAACCTGGTGTGGACGACGTTTTTGAATTGGCTGATTTTTCGCTTAATCGAGAAGTTGAATGGATTCAAAAAAGTAAAGAACGTTTATCGACTGTTATGTATACTGTTGAACCGCAGTTTGACAATAACGCATTAGCACTACGTAATGCTTATGATTTATCAATGGCTTTACAATGGCAAAAGGCTATAGCTTCCCTTGATCAAGCAATAAATCACGAAACACAAGACACAGCTAAGGGATATTTGCTTCAAATAAAAGCAAAATTCACAAACTTTATTGACAGATCTAAAGCACAACAGATTTTGTTGGCAGGAAGATCTGTGAATATGAGTACGCTTGTTCCTCTTAGCGGTATTCGATATGATAAATCCATTAATAATATCGAGCAAGCCAAATCTGTATGCGAATACATAATTAAAAATCATATTGCACAAAACGACTATATAATCCATGTCAATGCAATAGATTCATCACTTGTGTTTTCGCCAGATGCTGATGATTTCGAAAGTGCATTACAGTCTATCGGACAACTCATAGGATTTATTTCTACGCGTCCAGAGAAGGAAACTTATGGAGAGGGACCAGATAACCTTTGGGCAACCGGGAACAACAAATATTTTGTAATTGAATGCAAAAGTGCTGCTATTTCAGAAACAATATCAAAGGATTATTGTAATCAACTAGGTGGAGCAATAAGATGGTTTTCCAATGAATATGGTGAAGCATATACAGCAACACCAATTATGGTTCATAAGTCAATAATTATAGATCGGCAAGCAACCGCTGTTCCTAATATGATGATTATTACTCCTGATAAACTTGAGTTATTTAAAAGGAATGTGAATGGCTTTGCAATTGCCGTATCTCAAAATGATAATTGGCTAGATGAAAGCAAGATAAATGATTTACTGGTCCAGTATAAATTACGAAGCAATGATATTGTCGAAAGCTATATGTTGGAATATCGAGAAGCATAAGTTACAATATTGTTTTAATAGAACAATTAGTTCTTATTCAAAAGAGTAGCGCAATAGGCACGAGATTTTGATTTCTCGTGCCTGTTTTTATGTGCTTTGATTTCTTTGGAAACAGCTTGTCCTATCGTGAATTTTGTAAAAATTAGTGTAAATTGGGGTCAAGTTGTTCTTATATGGTTGCAGGTATGCCGTTTTTGCGAAAAGGTTCAAAGTGCCGAAAAGCCAGTCATATCAAGGGTTTTCGGGTCCTCGAAAGAGTAGGTTGTTCTTAGGCGGTCGTGGCATCTGCTGCGAGGTCTTCCGAAAGGTGGGCGAGCGGGTCGCCCGTCGATTGGATAGTAAGCGCAGACCAAGGCGTACCGCTCGCCGCGACCGGATAAAGGCCGGTGGTGTGGTCGACGTAGTAATCCGCAAACCCGCCCTTTTGGATTTCCTCCGGGGTGAGATTTCGCGTAAGCTGGTGCACAATCGCGCAGATCATTTCCATGTGCGCGAGCTCTTCCGTGCCTAGCTCGTGCTCGGAAAAGTTCCATTCTATTTATAAAACGGACAAGCCCCGCTTTTTCGGCTTCCTCGTAGATACGATTAAAACACGGGACAAGGTGCTTCGGTATAGCGTAGAAAATCAGACAGAATACTCGGAACACCCCAACGTGAAGAAACGCGGCAAGAGCAAAACAATCCGCATTTTCGTCTCTGTTCCAAAGGTGTTTTAAGCTCAAAAAACATCGGATCATAGAAAATCTTAAATAAACATTCAAAATTAAAGACGTTAACCCGTATTTGCGCAACAGTTAAAACTGTCGAAACACGCGGTACTGCACGCTTTTATTCGCGTGCAACCGTGTTTCTCTGCGCAAAACAGATTGACGTCTTTTTATTTATGGGAAAATATGGAAGTTTACAAGGAACAGTTCAAGGAAGCGCGGCTCTATACAGTTCTGTAAAATAGTAGTAGAATTTAGAAAGGAGTGTCGAAAAATGAGGGGTGAAATTATAATGGATCTCAAGAAAATCAAAGGAGAATATTTGAACTCCGCATATAGTGAACTTGCCAATTTGATCGGAATTGATGCCGTGTTAAAAATCCATGCTACATATCGAGGTCAGCAGATATTCTTTCCTGTTGATTTGTTCAGTAAAGATTTCATCAAGAAGCAAATAATCGAAGAATACGACGGCTATAACGTCAAACAACTTGCCTTAAAGTATGGATATACAGAAAAGTGGATCAGAAAGATTCTTAAAGAACAGATTGATACGAATAAGTAACAAAAGGGGTAATTAAAAATGACTTTTATTGAAAATCCAATGTCTTTTTTTGAAAAAATCGAGAGACTGGCTAAATCTCTTTGCAATTTCATAGAGGAACGTGAAGATGCTGATCAAGGTTTGTTCTTCTTTAACACTTCGCATATACATACGGATGACCGTGGCGAAAGCGCTCCTTTAATCAGATCGCTATGTGTTTCAAAACAAGAAGAATCCGAAATAGATGATGATTCTCCATATGAGCTTTTGCACCTTTTTCATTTATGTCAATTCTCCTTGGACAATATTAATTTCTGCGATATGATAGATGCAAACAATAATGAGGTGTTAGCAAGCGCTTTTAAAGGAGATATACAATCAACAAGCTTCAAACTATATATAAGAGATATCACACAGAATTTTTATACTGTTATAACCTCTGATACAATAGGCTATTTCCAGCATATCTATAATACAGGAATCGTGACCGAAAAATACATAGACGAAGATGATTATATGTCGGATGAACCCATCACGTTGTATTATCATAACTTGTGTTTAGCTTTTTATATTTTTAGAAAGAAATATGATATTGATATAGCCGCGAATGAAATCGACACTGTAACGTACGCGGCATTTCGAAAGAACGAATATGATGACATTTATTGGGAGCTGACTTCATTAAAAATCGAGGATCTATTTCCCGACCGTGAAGATTTCTTATCCGATAGCTTATATTATCCGGAATTGCAAGAAAGGCTAACCGAAGTACAAAATAAATATATTGAAGATTTTAAGGCGAAACCCCAAGAAGTCAATCTTTTTGGAAAACTCTTTTCGTTTAGTTTTGATCCCAACCGGTTGTCTGTTTCTACTTTATCTCAAGGATTGGAATACTTTTTATCCAATGACGAGTATATTGCGGAAGCCTCAAAAGAACTTTTCGAAAAGTTAATAAAAGACACGGTTGCAGAATCAAATGGTTTTGATCCCGAAAAATTCGCAGAAAATTTTAAAACCGCTTCCGAACTTTATTGGGGAATTAACAGTACTTTACGATCCAGATTTCGCAATGCATATAAAGACAATCCCAAAACCGCATTGGTGTCTGTAATATGGGATGTTATGATATCCCTTAAGGTTTTTGAAGAGCAAGTAATTGGGGTTAACGAAATAATTCAAGACCCTTCGTTTTTAGTATCTCAACTACCCTCGTTGCTGTATGTTGATAGTTTTTTATCTACGATGTACGAGGGCTATGAAGTAGCCTCGAAAAATAAAGAAGATATAGACAATTTTGGCAACGGGTTTGAACTCTATGGGGGCGGAACCAGTCTTGGAGGAGCCGCAAAAGGAATATTGGCAGCCTCGCTTTTTAGCGCTGTTGCACAAACCGCATATTCCGCTTATAAATCCTCTAAGTTTGATTCGAAGAAATACGAAGTCCTCGGCAAAGAATTTATGGTTTCAAATGCATCACAAACCTTTTTCAAGGAACTCATCGAAGAAGACTTGGTTTATTTGATACTCAAATGTTTCAGTTTGGTTAACATTAGATTAAATGAAGTTGCGATATTCAAAAAACACGAAAATCACATTAATTATGAAGCGGCATTTGAATCATACATAAAGGCATACAAGCTGTATACTATTGCGCTTGCAAAACATCTCAATCTCGCATTTTTACCTATATACGAGGGCTTTGAAGAATCTTATAGCAAATCCTCTGTTGAGTTAATGCAAGAAGCATTACTCGTGTTTCCTTATTATGCTAAGTATTATGAAAAATATTTAGAATTCGGCGGCGATATAAGCGAAGAGCTTAAAACTTATGCTTTGGCGCATATGGTTGACCTTTCAACTCTATACGAAAAAGAAAAAGAGCGCATAGAAAAGCGAAAACAAGAGGAAGCAGAAAGACAGAGAAAAGAAGCGGAACAAAAACGGCTCGAAGAAGAAAAACGAAAAGCAGAAGAAGAACGTATACGTAGTGAATTGTCGGCACTATCCGAAATATACGGAGATCTCGTTACTCGTTATCCTGATATGTTCAAACTATTGATAGATAATCCTATTTACACAGAAAACAAGAATGTTGAAATAGTAGAGCATACGAAAATATCAGACATCATTCTTAGCTATGTAGCATCGAATCATTCTAATGGTATTTCCAATTTGTTTTCCGGAACCTCCGATAAATTCAACAGCAAAAAAGGCAACATTAAAACCATTCACGGTGCTGACAAAATCAAAGATAATAATGTATTGATGTTGTTTGATACAACTGTTTTCGGTAGCGCGAAGGACGGTTTCGTCATTACGAACGAAAATATTTGTGTGCGCAATTCTTTTGAACAGCCTTTTGCCGTAGCAATAAAAGATGTAAAGCAAATCACTACAAGAGAAAAATATTTGTTGATAAATGACACATGCAAAATTGATGTGGGAGTTAGCTGTGTAACACCATTAGACTTTGTGCATATTTTCTCGTATTGTGTATGCAATCTTCTTTATCTGGCAGAAAAAGGGTATCAAATCGCTCCGCTGCCTGCTTCTGATATTCCGAATCAATCAAGTGCAACCAACGATAATCAATTTATAAGTTCTGCTACGGGTGCATTCAAAACCATATTCGGAAAGATCAGTTCTACTTTAGAAGCGGTTACTACTACCAAAACCACTTGGAAGTGCGAATGTGGCAAAGATGTTCCGTCGGAAAATAAATTCTGCCCTAATTGTGGAACCAAGCAACCGGAAGTTACCACAGAATGGGTGTGTTCTTCGTGCGGAAAGCAGAATCCTAAAGAGTCTAATTTTTGCGGACAGTGTGGAACCAAAAAGAATATGTAGAGAGGAGTAAATTATGTCTATATTATTCAAAAGCGACAAGTGGGTTGAATATAGATGCTCTCATTGCGGAGCCATTTCAAGAAGACACGAAGGCACAGGAAAACCGTCTCCTGGAAATTGCCCAAGAAGAAACAAACTGTCCAATGGTCAACCTCGCCCTCACGTTTGGGTGATAAACAGAAAATATTAGAATATTTACATACAAGCCCATCATCGAAAGGTGATGGGTTTATTTTTTAGGAGGCATAATGAAATACTACTTAATCGGATTCATAAGCGTATTCGGATTGCTAATCGGAGCAGACGCATTGCTGGAAAAGAGGAAAAGGAGAAAGGAAGATTGATCGCATTATTCTTGAAACTGTCAACAACCGCGCTGGAAGCGTTCACTATGGGCGCAAGTGCGGCGATTTCGCTGTACTGTGGCTCGAAAACACCGCGAAACAGGAGGAAATGAGTGGTAAAAATCACACGTTTAGAGCATTTGGAACAAGTGCCGGAAAAGGAAATTGTTCCGCACATCAAAAACATCTTAGACCATATTTTAGAAGAATATAAAGACTATTGCCCCAATGGTTCGATCGAAGCCATTGGGGCAATCTTTTTCATCACTTCAAAAGAGGAACTGGCTAATCATTCGGCTTTTGGTTTGCTGAATCCTCTTGAAGAATCCCTCATTGAGTGGAAAACTCCCATCGAACAGGGATTTGTAAACGTCTGTATCGTCTTAGATAATGACGTGGCGATCAACATTATTGGCAAAGAAGAATATTTTGAAGAAATTTAAGGAGATTTGCAAAATGAAAATACTCGTAATCGAACCCATGAAAGCCCCTAAAGTTAAGGAAATCGACTCTACATTAGAAGCAATGCAGAAGGAGGTCGGCGGTTATATTGAAGCTATCTATCCCTTTGAGGAACCGATCGCATTGATTTGCAACGAGGAAGGCAAAATGATTGGACTTCCGATGAACCGTGCCTTGAGAGATGAAGACGAACAAATCTACGACGTTATTTGCGGAACCTTCTTTTTGTGTGCTGCTCCACTCGATGAAGAAAACTTCTGCTCGCTGTCGGATGAGCAAATCGACCGTTTCACCGACCTGTTCCGACATCCCGAATTATTTTTCTGATATTGAAAAGGAGATAAATTATGAGTAACTTAATCGAAAAAACTTCCACCGTAACTACCACAGCGATTTTTAATAAGAACGGAACCGAACGTTTTTTGCTCAAATCTACATGGGATCATAGAAAAACTTCGGCGGTGATACTTATGTCTGCACCCTCGTCGGCGGATGAATTGATTATGGACCAGACGACAATGCTTTGCCGCAACGGCGCTGTGAAGAATGATTTCGGTAGCTTGGCGATTGTCAATCTCACGTCGTCGCTGTATGGCGATGATCCCAAAACCTCAAAGCAGAACAAAGAGGTCATTTTGCAGGAATGCGAAAAGGCGGATTGTGTTTTGGTGTGCTTCGGCAGGGGCACAGCACTCCAAGAGAAGAAGGAGGCGATGCTGAAAGAGCTTCTACCATTCAAATCGAAGCTTTATACCATCATCGACCGCAAGGGTCTGCCCTTTGCCCATCCGCTAAGCCCTCTCGCCCACGACTTCACAATACAACCTTTGAATGTTGAATAAGAAAGATTCCCAGAGTGTACTTACGTATGCTCTGGGAAATCGGGTTTTCGGGAAATTATTTTTTTCGGCAGTAAAGTCCCCCTTGAAACCTCTCCGCATTTTACCCGAAAGGTTGGGATTTGCCCATTTTTCTTGAACTTATTTTAGCCACATTCGCAATAAAAAGAATAAAGCACTTACCGTTCGAACAATTTTTTTAAAATATATTTTATGTTCTCTGACGGAACCTTTGCTTCCTTAAGCACATAGTCATAAACTATCGCCCTTATTAAAACAAAAATCAAACAATCTTTTTCGTTTGGAACGGCAATAGTTCCGTGTGCTAAAGCGTTTCGTTTTTTGGCATATATTTCGCCTATATTGTCTTCAGTTACTCTATACTTGGTCTTTAAAACAGTGATAATATCGTTCAACTCATTACCATTTTCTTTTAGATAATAATTGAATTTTTCCTCCAAAATACCTTCGTGTTCTAATGCTTTCATTATCCTTTCGTAATACTTACGTTGGCTCTTAGATGAGGTACTTATTTGTTGTTCGACATACTGCAATATATCTTGTTTCACTTTTGCAAAATCACTATTTTCATCCGATTTGAAAGTCGGATATTTCTTTTCAAAAATGGCTTCAAAGCTCAATGCGGTTGTTAACCACTTGGCATTGTCCATTTTTTTACCATCAGTTCTTGTTTCAGGATACAAAAACTGATTGTATGTACTTTGCGCTCTCCATTTTGAAAGGTATTCTATCAACGCGGGGTAATTCTCACGAGGAATATCGTTGAAAATTATCGAATTCAATTCTTTAGAATCGTATGTATTCGGATCAGAAGAATTAAAAACAAAAACTTTCCCTATTGATGTAATACCGTCAATCGTGCGATATAATTCGATATCATCAAAACAAATATCTCTTCTAAATCCCATAAAACACAGAAAATCGTAAATGCATAACCACCAGTCTAAAATCGACTCTAATCCTTGCGGTTCTTTAACTTTTACAAGCATTTCAGGTATTACTTCCAAAACTGCGTTACATTGATAGTTCAATTTTTTATGAACATCAAATCTAATTGTATAATTCTCACATTCAACATCAACTTTTGTTTCAGCGCTGGGTTTCGTTGTGGCTCCAAGCACACCCGACCAAGTTTTATCGGGATCTTTTAAATCTTCAGGAAGAATCTGATTTACTGATAATGTCGCAGGATAAAAAGCATTAATAGCTTTAGATCTGAATTTTAATATATCAAATTTGTAATCATTGCTCCCTTTGAACATAATATATCCCATGATATGAAATCTGATATTAGTATTAAACATTCTATTCTCGAAACTACATTTCAAAAAAATAATCAAATTACCATTATTGTCCCATCCTGTTATGTATTCTTCCTTTTTAGCATCTGCAAAATCGTTCAAATAGTTGCCATTGGAATCAATTATGGAAACGCAGCGATTGATAAGTACAAATGGGTATTCTTTGCCATTATACTCCAAATCGCCTATGATCGTCTTAGAATCCACGTCCGCAACTCCCTTCTAAATTTTTTGATTTTTCTCTTTTTCGAAGATATTTTCATATATATTCTAACATATATAGTCAAACATTTCAATTTAAAATCAAAAAACTAAAATACGGCGAGCTCTTATTTTGCCTAAAACCGGCGTTTCATCCACGAATAGATCGCAGTATGCAAATATTTTTGTTGATTAACGTTGCCTTAATAACCATATAAACTCCCTCGAGAATTGAGGAAAAATTGCGCGCAGAAAATAATTTTTGAAAATAATTTTTGAAAAAAGTCCTTAAAATCGTCCAAAAACCTACTTTTTGGAAAATCCTTGTGCATTTTATACAACAGGGTCCGCTTGGCTCTTGATAGATAGAGGAGGGGGCGAGGAAGGTGTAAATAGAGTACTTTTGCTGGCGCGCGATATGAAAAGAAGCTGTCCTTCGTCATAGTTCCGAAATGACGCCACACCTATTGCATTCGAAAAATATCCGTGATAAAATGATTATCGAAGATTCGAGGAAGAAAAAACGAATCCGAACCAAAAAACATATGCGCATATGTATGGTGAAAAACAAAAAATACGTTACATACCTGGATGTCGAAAGAACCACGACACGTATTTTTGCCATGCATATTTTCAAATTGCAAATTTCCGAGAAGTTTGTCGAACAATGCGTGATATAAATACGACAGAATTCTTTCGACCGTCCAAATGGGCGGTCTTTTCTTTTGACTGACGGGTAAAAAAAATATATAAGAAAGGGGCAATATTATGCTCAACATTGAAACTCGTGATGAAAACTTCATCAAAACAAACTTCGAAACTATGGAACTGTACTTTTCTTATTGCTTGGACTACCATTTGTATTCCAAAGAGCAAACCGGAATGGCGCAGGCGAAAATCAACTTGAATCCGTATACCTCAAAAGGCATTGACGGTGTTACGACGGGCATTGTAATTGGCGTAGAAGACTACGAAGAAGAAGGCTTGATTATTACAATTTTTGCAGAAGGCTGTCATCGCCCAGTATGCGTAGATGACTCTACCTTAATACAACTGCTCGAAGTTCAAGCCAGCATTGACAACTATGACGTTTGGACTCCGGAAGAAATCTCCAGCTTCCAGTTCATTGTCAATAAACCGTTCATTCTCTATGCCAACGACGGCGAAGTAACTCTAATCAGACCGCTGGATCCCCAATACTACGAGAACAATAGAACGATTGAAATGCTTCAAACATTCGATTCAGCAGAGAGCTTTGAATAAGAGCTTAACATACTCCGGCGTGTTGTAACAAGCACGCCGGAGCACAAAAAAACAAAGGAGGGTACTATATTTGGATATAGACTCAATTAAGCATTTAGGCACTAAGACCTTAACCCAAGAGGAATACGAAGCGCTGAAGCGTGAAACTAAAGTATTCCCATACGTTTTCGGAACACGTTGGATAGGACAGCTATCAAAAGTTGACGACAACTACTCACTAACTGTTTTTGCCACAGGCATGCGAATTACAGCAAAGCTTGTTGATACAGACACAGGTGTTGTGAAGCTAAGAATTGCGTATTACGACGGCATTGCAGAGGTGGAGAGGGATTTTGACAGTGATATTTTGACAAAACTATCTGTAAAAGAGCTCTACAAATACGGAATACGTTTTCCCGAAGAAGATGCATATAAGGTGGTCAAATACCTTATAAAAAGCGAAGCGAATGCCCCTGTTATTCGTTCCTATTCAAAACTCGGTTGGAGCAAAGATGGCGACATAAAAATATTTAGAGGTCACCACGCTTTTTGTGCCGATGGAATCTATAAAGGATTGACCTATAATGGAAAGCGCGATTTGAATCCTACGGGCGATCTCAACAAGTGGCTTGCAATGGTGAAGAAAGAGGTTTTACCAAGCACAGCGATGACCTTCGTTCTAATGCTTGGTTTTGGCGGTTCGCTCCTTGCTTTATTGAACGAAAGGAAAGATTTGAGCAGTATAATGTTTAGCCTCGCTAACAGAAGTTCACGTGGGAAGAGCACCTCTGCGGCTCTAGCAAGTAGCGTTCAGGCTTGTCCGATTATTAATAAGGGAACGATGGTCTCGTTCCATGGAACTGAAAACGCTATACAGCAATTCGTTTCCTCAGAATGCGGTGGTCATACTGCCGTGCTAGACGAAGTCGCGCTATCCCAAAGTAAAGAGTTTAACCGTTTAATGTACTCTATCTGTAACGGTCGTTCTAAAATGAGATTAAACGGCGATGCTTCTCAAAAAGAAGTGACCGAGTTCAATGGCATTGTGCTATCTACTGCTGAATTTAGCCTTATTAAAGAGGACACCCCTAACGGAATCAAAGCGAGAGTGTTCGAAATCAAAGATGAATTGACTACCTCTGCGGAGAATAGTGATAACATTAAAGCTTGTATCTACGAGAATTATGCACTTGCAGGCGAGCCCTTTGTGAGATATCTACTTCAAAAAGGCGATGAGGTTTTTGAGGATTATGAGCAAGACAAAAAATATCTTTGTGACAAATGTATTGAGAAAAAAGAGCTGTCAGAGCGTATACTTTCAAAACTTGCAACTATACTACTGACATCGAGATACGTGAACAAAATCTTCGACTTAGGTATAAACGAAGACGAAATTGTGGAGTATATTTTGGACCTTGAGCGTCAAGTTACAACAGACCTCAAGCCCGAAGAAAGATTGTTGGAAATTGTGCGTCAAGAGGTTGTTCGCAACAATTCGAGATATATAACCGAAAGCTACGTTCCCTCATCCTGTTGCGGAGCGATCAAAACTAAAGGTTCACAAACAGAGGTCCAAATAACCGAAATTGTCTTCGAGAAGATGATGGAAGACTATGCAATATTAGATTATAAATCGGTATTGAAAAAACTCAAGGATGACGGTCTATTACTATCCGAGCCCGATCGACTATTCAAGCGCGTAACGTTAATGAAAGAGGTTGGACGACAAAAATGCTATTGTTTTGTGCTTGCAAATTCTTTGCAAAGTCAAACCACACAACCGCAAAAAAGAGATATAGAGGCGGAGTTAGGTGAAGTTGACATCTTTGCGGAATTTACAAACGCAATAATAGATAATTAAAATAAAATTTTTATTAGAAAGGAGTAAACAGCGATGGCAGTTTACAATTTTAAGCCCACTAGGCAGACCAAATATTTACAGGAAGGAGAGTACACCGCAACTATCGAAAAAATTCAGTTCTCTGAACATAAAGGCTATTTCGCATTTGATTTTCGTGGCGAGAATTTCATATTCAACACAGTTTTCACTACAAAAAATACCGTACTAAATAATTTCATTTCGGACTATGTTGATGACGATGGAAATTTCGTTGATGATCAATTAATCGGCAAACAAGTTATCTTTACCGTTGAAGATGGCGCAATGGATGCAGAGGGCAATATACGTTCTCGCATTTCCGCAATTAAGACAATATAAATTGCCGATTTGGGTTCCCGAATGGATGATTTCGGGAAGTTATCAAGGATTTGAGAATATACATTTATAAGTAATATCCCTCGACTTGCGATTATATCGCATTTGCTCTCAAATACATTTTGCGAGCAAATATTTAGATTCAAAACTGAATATGCCCTCGCAATGAAACGATTTTTGAGTATATATTATGATATTGATAAACCTCATATCATATATTGCAGTATGGGGGTATGTTACACGAAATATGAACTTAAAGACTATGACCTTAGCATAATTCCGGAGATTGATAATCCGGAAGCAGAAATTAAAATAATGACCGCTATTTTATGGTCGCTTAAAGAGAAAAAGCTGATAAATCAGCAACAAATAAATGATTGTATAGATAGATTAAGAAAAATACATTAGAAAACAACAGCCGAGATTAAAACCCTCGGCAATAATTATAAATATAGGAGTTTTTTATGATAGATAAATACGAATTATTAAACCAAACGCGAAAAGTCGAAAAGAAAATCCAGCGTGTGGCGGCATACTGTCGTGTTTCTACTGACAGCCGAGACCAAGCAAATTCTTACGAATCGCAAAAACGCTTTTTTAGAGAATACATCGAAGGTCAAAAAGATTGGGAGCTGGTGGAAATCTTTGCAGATAAGGGTGTTTCGGGAACCAGCACCAAGCATAGAAAAGAATTTTTGCGTATGGTTGAGTGCGCCAAAGCCGGACAAATCGATTTGATTATAACAAAAGAGATATCGAGATTTGCCAGAAATACGTTGGATAGCGTTGGTTATAGTCGTGAATTGAAGCAAAACGGTGTCGGTGTAATTTTTGTGCTCGATAACCTCGATACAAGAGATCCTGACGCGGAATTAAGATTGACAATAATGGCTTCGCTGGCACAAGACGAAAGTCGAAGAACGTCGGAACGTGTCAAATGGGGTCAGAAACGCAGGATGGAGCAGGGTGTTGTCTTCGGTCGGTCGATGTTAGGTTATGACGTAAAAGACGGAAAAATGACAATAAATGAGGAAGGCGCAAAGGTTGTACGCTTGATTTATGATAAATGTGTCAACGAGTGCAAGGGCACCCACACAATTGCACGTGAGCTTAGAGAAGAAGGCATTAAACCCATGTTCGTGCAGGAATGGTCGAACACGGTTATTCTAAGGGTTTTAAGGAACGAAAAGTATTGCGGAGATTTAATACAGAAAAAGACCTATACTCCGGATTTCCTCACCCACGAAAAGAAATATAATCGGGGCGAGGAGGAATTTGTTATTATTCGCAATCATCACGAACCCATAATTTCCAGAGAAATGTTCGAGGAAGCTAACCGAATTTTAGATGAGCGTTCATTATCCCAAGAGGGTAAAGCAAAACACTCTAACCGTTATCCTTTTTCGGGAAAAATCAAATGCGGAAAATGCGGTTGCAGTTATATTGCCAGATATAAGACTCGACAAAACGGTTCTAAATACAAATCTTGGCGATGTTGTGAAGCCGCAAAGCATGGAAGTGAACATACGGACAAAGCCGGTAATGAAGTTGGCTGTTCAAACCCCAGTATTCGCAATGAAGAAGCGATTCACATTATGTATCTTGCTATGAAGAATCTGAAATTCAACCGCGAAAAAATCACCAAAACCTTGTTAAGAGAAATCAAGGCGGTGATAGCGAATACAGCTAACAATGGAACAGCAAAACTTCAAAAGGATTTGGATTCCTTAATCAAAAAACGCGAAAAGTTGTTAGAGCTTTACATGGATGGAAACATCGACAAAACCGAATTTATTTGCGAACGTGAAAAGATTGACAGCGAAATTAGCGCAACAAAAGCCCAAATCGACAGCATAACCAATGGAAACACACTTAAAACCCAGCAGGAGCAGTTGTTTTCCGACATTAAACAATCGATAATCGAGCTTTTGAACGGTGTTGAATACGAAGACGAGTTCTATAAAAAAATCCTCGATAAGATGGTTGTCGTGGATAAAGATAACGTGGACCTTTTTCTAAATATTTTGCCCGAAAAATGGAGGTTTACCGTGTCAAAAACCGTCGCAACTAAATATTACTGTAGCGATTCTGAAACAGATCTGCCTATATCCGTAAGGATACCGATGGGTTCGTTATAGGGCATACTATATCGTTGGGAGAGGTAGCGCATAGCGGCGCCGAGCTCACCGTCGGGGCCGCCGAACTGGGAAATTATCATTTTCGCGAGTGCGGGGTTGGTGTTTTTGATATTAACGGGATATTGAAGCTTCTTGTCGTATGACCACATTATCTTTTCTCCTCCATCGGCTCATAATTTTGCCAGGGCCATTTGCCCTTTACCCAATCCCAGCTATTGTTTCCGCCGGCGGCATTAACAGTCAGCGGGCCGTAGGTTCTTTCGTATTCGGCGACGGCATCCTTTTTCATTCTCATCCATTCCGAATATTTGTTAAGCGCCTGACGGTTATTGGGGTGGCAATCGAGATAAAGCGCGGTTTCGTGCGCGGCGAAGGCATACATTTGAATTTTTCTGAGCAGTTCTTCGCGGTGGTCTTTCATTTTCGGTTACCTCTCTTTCCGCCGTAGAAGGGCAAATCGAGCGATTTGAACAGAGTTCCGCGCTCGAGCGCCTTTTCGGCATCGTAAAGGTTTTCGAAACGCTGGTACGGAACGTACATCATCGCGAGCGATATATGGGCAGGGAAGGTAGATTCCTGCATATCGGGCATTTCGGGCGTGTTATTCGCACAGAAAAGACCCATTTCGTTCTCAAACATATTTTTTCTCCTTTTTTCGCAGTTTCGGGGGGAATATATCAGCCCCTGTTTTAAGTGTATGTAACGACCGAATAAAGGGTACTTGCGAAAAAGAGAAAAATGTGGTATAATACTGTACGAATTATATCTCAGGAGAAACGGTATGAAAAAATTTTCGCGTGTTTTTGCTCTTGTACTTGTTGCGGTTATGGCTTGCTCGCTTATCCCGACAAGCGCTTTTGCCGCAAGCAATCTTGACGGTAAGAAAATCGTTTGCTTCGGCGACAGCCTTACTCAGGGCACGCTTTGGTGGGTAAACAACGGTTATGACGTTTATCCCGATATCCTCGCCGACAACCTTTCGGCTTCGACCGTTATAAACGCAGGTGTGCGCGGCGATTCGACCTATAACGCTATTCTTCGTTACGAAAAGGACGTTATCGCGAAAGACCCCGATATCGTTTTGATGTGCTTCGGTATGAACGACCAGGCGTGGGAGGTCCAATACAACCGCCCCATACAGACGCTCGAAAAATATACGAGCCAGCTCACCACGATGATAAATGCCATTAAGGCTTCGGGCGCGGACGTTGTTCTCGTTACTCCCAACCCCGTCTATGAGGCGGCATATTCGCCTACTGCTTATAATAACTACGAATACGGACTTATGCCCCAATATTGCGACGCTATGCGTAAGCTTGCTTACGAGCTCGATTGCGGTCTGGTCGATATGAACTTTGAAATAACCAAACGCGGTGTTTCGTCCTACATCTCGTCCGACGGTATACACCAGTCGACCGCGGGCCACTCGCTTTACGCAGAATGCATAACCGCTTATCTTAAGGCGGCATACGATAACGTAAACCGTTCGGTAATAACTGTTGATTACAAAACCGAAAACGGAAACAAGATCGCATCCTCCGAATACATCGGCGCAATCGGCGCGGGCATTACCGTTCCCGTCCCCGATATCGAGGGACATACAGCGGTTTCCGCCGCTGTTGAAACAGCTTTTGCGGCAGGCGGCTCGACGGTTACCCTGACCTATAAATCCGAGCTCGAAAACGCGCTTGCCACGGCCGAAAGCTCGGTAGCAAATGCCTACGGCGAATCGATGATCGATGAAATCCGCGCTTTGTGTGCGAACGGCAGAAAAATGCTTTCGCCCGACAACACCGCGTATACCCCTGCGGATATGGCGGGCGCGGCAAAGCTGATTCTTAACGCGCTCGACGCAAAGGGCGAAAATACCTTTATAAAATCGCTCGGCGCATCCTATACTACCACCGAACCCAACTATTTCTTTAACGGAAGCGATACGAGATATTGCGACGACGGAAAACGTCTTACCGATGGAGCTAAAAGCGCGGAAAGCGGAGAAAATACGGGCGGATATAACTATTATTCCGCTTGGAGCAGTACCGCATCGATAGTTCTTGACCTCGGTGAAAAGACCGAGACCAATACTTACCGCGCGTACGTGGCAGGCTGTTCTTCGTGGGGAATTACCGCGCCGAGCACGATCAGCGTGGAGTATTCCGACGACGGCAACAGCTTCAGCAAAGCAGAATCGACGGTTTCGAGAAGCTCGGTGGCGTCGAAAACTTGGAATACCTACGTCATTACCGCCGAAAGCAAAAACGAAATCTCGGCGAGATATATTAAGATTACGATACCCGGCGGATTCGTTTGGGTCGATGAGGTAGAAGCGTCGCTTAAGGTTGCCCCTATCGAAAACGTCGCGTATATAAACGGCTTTAACAGCGTGATCGGCGACAGCGATTCTATGATATTTACCTCCGAATACGGAAACCTCGATTCGGCAAATCTTCGCTATACCGCAAACCTCGTTGCAAAATGGAACGAGCCTCAGAACGCGTATATAGTAAGCGAGGTTTTTGAAGGCGACGGAAACGCGGTCGACAGAATACTCTCCGATGACGAGATCCTTATCGCGGTTCATTACGGCACCTCGGTTTCCGAAAGCGGAAGCGCATATGGCTTTATCCTCGGGGCAGAAAAGGGACAAAAGCTTGTTTTCAACGGTGTCGATACCGATAATAAAACGGTAGATGTGCTCGCGTATGTGTCGCTTGCCGAAGGCGAAGTCGAACCCGAAATTGATTATGATGTAAATTCCGACGGCAACATAAATATGTTTGACTATATTACGATAAAATCCATTTGCTTGGAAAGAATCGAAACGAACGATGAGCTTTTGGCGAGAGCCGACGTTACCGGCGACGGCAGAGTTAATATGTTCGACTATATAGCCGTTAAAAACAATATTCTTAATTGATCAACTTAATTAACCGAAAATGTTGCCGTTTTCCAGCGGCAACATTTTGCTTTTTACGGTCCGAAACCGCCAAAAGATAAATATATATCGAAAATCGATAAAATGCTATTGACAAACGAAAGCCAATGTGGTATATTATGGTCGTAATCGGATAAAAGGAGGACTTGATATGCCGAAAATTCCGAAAAAAGCAAGTATAATTATTTCGCTTGCTTTAGATATTGCGTTTATTGTGTTTGTCGCGTTTGCGATGTGTGCTTTGCCGTTTTTCTTCGACAAAACGCCTCTTCTTAGCGAGATCCACGGCTACTTCGCTTCAAAAACGGTTGGCGTTCTCTCGGGGAATGTTGTTTTCTGGAGCTGGATGTATTTTAATATGATAACGGTCGAGGCTTGCTGTACCGCGCTGCTGTTCCTTCTGTTCCGCGTAAGAAACGGTCTGGTATTTACTCCTATAAGCGTTTCGCTCATCCGCTTCGTTTCGTGGGGATGTATATTTATTGCGGCGAGCTGCTTTGCGGTTCAGTATTTCCTGCATATGTCCTACGCTATCGCGTTTGCCGCGCTTTTGCTCGGGCTTTGCCTTCGCGTTGTTAAAAACGTTATCGAGGAAGCGACCGCGATCAAAAGCGAAAATGACCTTACGGTGTAAGCGGGGTGCGATATGATTATTATAAATCTTGACGTTATGATGGCAAAACGTAAAATGTCATTGAACGAGCTTTCCGAAAGAGTCGGAATAACTCAGGCAAATTTGTCGATTCTTAAAAATAATAAAGCGAGAGCGATAAGATTCTCGACCTTAGAGGCTTTGTGTAAGGTACTCGACTGTAAAGTCGAAGATATTATCGAGTACCGCGAATAACCGCGAAAGGAGTTATGTTATGAATAAGGATTTGGAATTTGCTCCCGAAACCAACGAAGAACCCGTAACCCCCGAATTGAGTATTGAAAACGAAGAAATCGAGGAAATAGTCCTCGCTGACGAAAATCCCGCGCAGGAGGAAGCTTTCGAAGCGCCCGCGCTTGAGATCTCCGAACCGGTATCCGAACCCACCGTCGAAAGCGAACCCGAGCCCGCGCCTCAGCCTGCGCCTGAAAGACCTTATGTGAACGTTCCTCCGATGGGAAATCCCGCCCCCGATTATAACGTTTACTATAAAAAACGCGAATTTAAGGGCGCCGAAAGCGTATTCGCTTGGATTTGTATGCTTATCGGCTATCTTTTCTGCCGTGCGTTTCCGCCGATAGAAAAGCCCCTCGGTATGCTTATTGCCGTTGTTATTGCAATAATCGGTACGACCGCCATACTTGCGAAAAAGGGCGCGAAATTTAATTTCTATTCGATATTTGCGGCATTTACCTCGCTCGCGTTTGCAACGTCGTTTATATTTATGGACAGCGGAATCATAAGCCTTATAGCGCTGTTCAGCACGGCGTACGCTTATTTCTACTTCGTTTATTCCGCGACCGGCAACCGCGCCGAAAAGGGAATAACGAACGTTATTCCGTTCGATATTCTCCGCGCCGCGTTTGTTTTCCCCTTCGTAAGCTTCTTTAAGCTGTTCCCCGCGATGTTTGCGCGTAATAACAACAGTATGAAGAGCGTTTTCAAGGTGCTTTTGGGCTTTTTGCTCGCCCTTATACCTACCGGTATCGTTATAGCGTTCCTTTCGTATGATGCCGAATTTTCCGAGCTTTTCAACAAAATTCTCGACTTTATCGATGATTTTAATATCTTCTCGCATATCGGCTCGATAATCCTCGGCTCGTTTGTTGCGATGTATATTTTCGGACTTTACGCTACCGCGACAGACGAAGAACGCCCCGGCGCGATAACGAGCGAAAAATGCGAAAAGGTACATCAGCACGTTCGCTTTGTTCCCGCGCTTACCGTTGCGGCGGCGCTTCTTCCTGTCCTTGGGGTGTACGTGATATTCTTCATTTCGCAGTGGAAATATTACGTTTCCGCATTCACCGGCGTTCTTCCCGAAGGTGTGTTGAGCTATGCCGAGTATGCGCGCGACGGCTTCTTCGAGCTTTGTGCAGTTTCGGTTGTTAACTTTATCCTTATAATCCTCGTTGCGATATTCCAGCGACGCGAAAAGAACGGCGACCGCGTTTTCCTTAGACTCGCCAATATAACCGTTTCGGTTATGACGCTTGTTCTTATCGGTACCGCAATGGCGAAGATGTGGCTTTATATCAACCAATACGGCCTCACCGAAAAGCGCGTTCTTTCGTCGTGGTTTATGATAGTTCTTGCGATAGTCTATCTCGCTATTATCCTTGGTCAGCTTATCCCGAAGATAAAGCTGGTTGCCGCAAGTCTTTTCATAATTACGGTTATGAGCGGACTCCTCTGCTTCGCAAACCATCCCGCGGTTATCGCTAACTATAACGTCGACCTTTATATCAACGGAAAAACCGAAAAGATCGACGTCGAAACGCTTTATTACCTCGGTGATTCCGCTGTTCCCGCACTTGTCGACCTCGCTGACTTCTGGGAGAATGACGAGCTTAACGAGAAACAGGAAAACGATAAAAACCTTCATTACGAACGTCTTATCAGAGCATTGAAGCGTTCGAAGGAGCGTTTGGATGATGAAAAGAACATTTCCGCCTTCTCGCTTCCGTCGTATGAAGCCGAAAAGACATTGAATAAGTTTTTCAAAAACAGAGATTAAAAAACAACGAATAATAAAAAAAGGACTTCACGATATGTGAAGTCCTTTTTTTATCAAAGCGAAGCGATGGAAGCTCGTAATTTTTCAGCCAAAGCGCTGAACTTTTCGAGCTTTTCCTTTTCGGCGTTAACGACTTTTTCGGGTGCTTTCGAAACGAATTCGGCGTTGTTGAGCTTGCCCTGAGCGCGCTTGATTTCGTTTTCGGCGTTCGCGAGCTCCTTCGTGAGACGTTCTCTTTCGGCATCGGTATCAACGATATCGGCAAGAGGAAGGAAGATTTCGCAAGCGTCGGTAACGATTCGAACGGTACCCTCGTCCGAGCATTCGGAAGCGACGGTAATACCCGAGGCGGAGGCGAGGCGCTTGAAGTAAGGCTCTTTATCCGCGAAAAGCTCGGGCTCTGCGGTTACGATAATAACGTTAGCCAATCTCTTGGGAGGAACGTTCATCTCGGCGCGGCGGTTACGAATCGCGCGGATCGCGTTGAGCATAATATTCATATTGCGTTCAGCCTGAGGGAAATCGAGGCATTCGCAGGAAACAGGGTAGTCCGAAATCATTATGCTGTCGCCGTTATGGGGAAGCGAAAGCCAAATTTCCTCGGTGATGAAGGGCATAAAGGGATGGAGAAGCTTGAGCGTATTCGAAAGAACGTAGGTAAGAGTTCTCTGTGCGGCAAGATTGCTGTCGGTGCCTTTTTCCATGAGTCTCGGCTTGACAAGCTCGATATACCAATCGCAGAACACGTCCCAAATAAAATCGTAAAGCTTCGAAACGGCAATGCCGAGCTCGTAACGGTCGATATTGTCGCGGACCTCGCCAACCAAACGGTTGTAAAGCGAAAGGACCCATTTATCCTCTTCGGCGAGGTTATTAAGGTCGATATGATCGGTGTCGCAATCGGTGTCAAGATTCATCATAACAAATCTTGCGGCGTTCCAGATCTTGTTGGCAAAGTTACGCGAAGCCTCGAAACGTTCGTCGGAGATACGCATATCGTTTCCGGGAGAGTTGCCCGTCGCGAGAGTAAATCTCAGCGCGTCGGCACCGTAGTTCTTGATGACCTCGAGCGGGTCGATACCGTTGCCGAGCGATTTCGACATCTTTCTGCCGAGTGCATCGCGGACAAGACCGTGTATAAATACGTCGGTGAAGGGCTTTTCGCCGGTATGTGCGAGACCTGAGAAAATCATTCTCGAAACCCAGAAGGTAATTATATCATAACCGGTAACAAGAGTATCGGTCGGGTAGAAACGCTTCAAATCGTCGGTTTCTTCGGGCCAGCCGAGAGTCGAGAAGGGCCAGAGCGCGGAGGAAAACCAGGTGTCGAGCGTGTCGGGGTCCTGACGCATAGCCTTTCCGCACTTGGGACAAACTGCACTGTCCTCTTTGGTTACAACCAATTCGCCGCAGTCGTCGCAATAGAACGCGGGGATTCTATGACCCCACCAAAGCTGACGGGAAATACACCAGTCGCGGATATTCTCCATCCAGTGGAGATAGTTCTTCGAAAATCTGTCGGGGATGAAACGGATATCTCCGTTCTTGACCGCTTCGATAGCGGGCTCGGCGAGGGGCTTCATCGAAACGAACCACTGCTTAGATACCATAGGCTCAATGACGTGGTGGCAACGGTAGCAGGTGCCGACGTTGTGAGCAAGGGGCTCGACCGCTTTCAAAAGACCTGCTTCTTCAAGATCGGCAAGAATTGCCTTGCGTGCCTCGGAGGTGGTCATACCTGCATATTTACCGCAGTCAAGAACCTCGGGCTCGCCGACAGCGGCGGTGCCGCGTGCCAGGCTTTCTTCGTATTCGGCTTTGTCTGCCGCGCCGGTCATTTTGCCGTCATAGGTGAATACGCGCACCAAGGGAAGATTATGGCGCTGACCTACCTCGTAGTCGTTGGGGTCGTGGGCAGGGGTGATCTTTACAACACCCGTTCCCTTAGTCATATCTGCGTGCTCGTCGCAGACGATGGGGATCTCCTTGTTGATGAGCGGCAAAAGCACGTGGCAGCCGTGAAGATGTGCATAACGGGGGTCGTCCGCATTGATCGCAACGGCGGTATCGCCGAGCATCGTTTCGGGACGGGTGGTGGCAAGCTCGAGCATTTCGCCCGTTTCCTTAACGGGATAAAGCAAATGGTAGAAGTTGCCGTTCTGATCGGAATATTCAACCTCGGCATCGGAAATAGAAGTCATACAGGTGGTACACCAGTTTACCATGCGGTTGCCGCGATAGATAAGGCCGTCGTTATAAAGTCGGACGAAAACCTCTTTGACCGCTTCGCTGCAGCCCTCGTCAAGGGTGAAACGGCGCTTCGACCAGTCGCAGGACGAACCGAGCTTTTTGAGCTGCTCGCAGATTCTTCCGCCGTAGGTGTTGTTCCAATCCCAGGCACGTTCCAAAAAGCCTTCTCTTCCAAGGTCTTCTTTGGTAAGACCTTCCTTGCGCATGGCTTCTACGATCTTCGCTTCGGTAGCGATAGATGCGTGGTCGGTACCGGGCAGCCAAAGAGTGTCGCAGCCGCACATTCTCTTATAACGGATAAGAATATCCTGGAGCGTGTTGTCGAGCGCGTGTCCCATATGAAGCTGACCTGTGATGTTGGGAGGGGGCATAACTATCGAGAAGGGCTTGCTGCCTTCCTTGCCCGCGGGCTTGAAATAACCCTTGGACTCCCATTCGGTATATAACCGCTCTTCAAAATCGGCGGGATTATATTTCTTTTCAAGTTCTTTCATTTTTTTATCTCCGCGTTTTATGTTATACAAATTTTGTTAGCTCCCCACCGCGAGGGGTCAGAGTGCCGTTTGTTATTGCTGATTTGGTTGATTTTGTTAACTCTCCACCGCGAGGGTTATAGAAGAGTTATAAGTTTAGAGTTATGAATCGCCTACGGCGATGTTATGGTACAAGCCGTTTCAGCGAAACGCTTGTGGTTTTCAATTAAGCAGAACCCAAGGACGTACAGATTTCGAGGCAGAATGGCGATTTTTTCCGACAGGCTGTAGTAATCTACTGCCGGAGGGAAAAAGCGTCATAGAAAAGCCGATATATTGAAAATTCGTAGAATTTTCTTCCTAAAATTCAAAACCTACGCGGTGGTTACTCTACAAAGTCTTCTTAACCTTTTCCGCGTTTATATAAATTGGCTTTTCGGACTGACCGGAAGCTGTCAGTCCGCAAGTTTATTCATTACCAAGCCGGTTTTAAGCTTAGGATAAAAATAAGTACTCTTCTGGGGCATTTTGTCGCCGGCGAGCGCAACCGCCTTGATCTGGCTTACCTTAGTTGCGTTGATAAGGAACGCCGCGGTGGCAGAACCGTTTTTGACCGATTCGATAGCCTCGTCGAGCGAGCGGGTATAACGAAGGTTTACTTGGTTCGCCATATTTTCCTTATCGATACCGAGCGCGTTTTCAAGCACAAACGAGTGGAGGACGCTTACGTCGAGGTCGCTGTATGCCTCGGAGCGGTTGTCGATAATGCGTGCCGAGCTTTCCTTGAACTCCATAAGCATAAAATCGTCGCCGCCGGTATAAAGCGCGTAGGTTTTTCCGTTTTCGCCTGCTTCGAGTGCGTTTTCGAGCTCGGAGAGGGGAAGTATCTTGGAATCGAAATCCGCTTTGCAGGCTTCTGCAACCGAATCTCTGTCGACGGCCTTATCAACGATAAGACGGTGGGTGGGGAATACAACCAAGCCCTTGTCGTCCATATCGACGAGAGTCATCATAATATGGTCTACATCACCGTTTTCGGGAACAAGACCGTTTTCCTTGCAATGATTTCTGAAGTTGAGTGCGGTTTCATATCTGTGGTGGCCGTCGGCGATAAACAACTGCTTATCGGCGAGAGCGTTTACGATAGCGGAAATGCCGTTTTCACACTCTATTTTCCACAGGGTGTGGGTAACCTCTTCCTCGTCGGTGAAGCGGTGGATGGGGGCTTCTTCGGTCTTTTTCGCGATGACCTCGGCGATTTTTCCGCTTTCGTCGGAGTAGAGCGAGTAGATCGATGAGAAATTGCAACCGGTCGCGCTCATAAGCTCGAAACGGTCTTTTTTCGCCTTGGTGAGCGTTTCCTCGTGGGGAAGAACGACCTTTTCCGAGAAATCGCAGAGCTTAACACGGCAAACGATGCCGGTGAGGCAATATTCCTTGCCCTTTACGGCAAATTCCTCGCGGTAAACGTAGATGCCTTCCTTAGAATCGCGCTCAAGGATTCCCTTGTCGAGCCATTCGTTAAGGGTCTTTCCCGCTTCGTTATATTTGTCCTCCCCTTCGGGAAGCTCCAATCTGACGAGGTTGTACTCGTTTCTTGCGATAAGCGACGCGCGCTCCGCAGGGGAGATTATATCGTAAGGGGGACATACGCAGGTAGAAATATCACCTGCTTTTTCGCTGAAATGTAGTGCTTTGATAGGTTTGATAACAGCCATAACGGTTCCTTTTTATATCTTTTTGAATTTTAATTTACTTTTAGCTTTGCAAAATTACCCATAAGACGCTTTATGCTTCCGTTGTCGAACTCGATCTCATATAAAACGTCGCCGCCCATCGGTGTCGCGCTTAAGATCTCGCCCTTTCCGAACATCGGGTGCGTTACCGAGCTTCCGACGGATATAAAATCGCTTTGCTCTTTTTGCATCGCGTTCGAGCGGATGTTTTCGAGGAAGTTGTTGCGCGAATTATGGCTTTTCGCCGAATATGCGCTGACAGGAGCAACCGAACGTCCTCCGCTGTCGTGGACGATGCCCTTTTCGCAAACATTACTCGGGATCTCGTTTCCGAACCTCGACATCTGCCTTGTTTCGGTACGTCCGTAAAGCATTCTCGACGAAGCGGTCAGTAAGTAAAGCTCGTTTTTGGCTCTCGTAACAGCGACGTAGGCGAGCCTTCGTTCTTCCTCCAACCCTCTGTCGCCCTCGGAAAGCGATTGCGAGCTCGGGAACATACCCTCTTCGAATCCCGCGATAAATACCGTCGGGAATTCAAGCCCCTTCGCCGAATGGACGGTCATAAGTACGACCGAATCGTTCTCGGTGTCATAGTTATCGATATCGCTCACAAGCGCGATCTCGTTCAAAAACTCGGTAAGAGTCGGTGTTTCAGCCGTTTCGGCAAAAAGCTTTGCGGAGGAAACAAGCTCCAATATGTTCTCTTCGCGCTCGAGTCCGTCATCAAGCTCGGCGAGCATGGTGCGGTAACCCGTTGCTTCGATAACGCGCGCGACCGTGTCGGGAAGATCGTGGGTCCGCGCATAATCGCGTAGATCGTTAATGATCGAGCCGAAGCTTTCAAGCTTCGGATAAACGCGAAGCAACTCCTTGTGCTCTCCTGCGCTCGCGATGACCGAAAACATACTCGTGCCCTCGGCTTCCGCAATACGCGCAACCTTTTCGACGGTGGAATCACCGATGGAACGCTTGGGAACGTTTATTATCCTTCTCAACCTGACCGTGTCGGCAGGATTGGCGATAACCGAAAGATAGGCGAGGATGTCCTTGACTTCCTTTCGCTCGTAAAACCTTATGCCGCCGTAAATACGGTAGGGGATCTTCTTTTTAACGAACATCGTTTCGAGGCTGTTCGAAAGCGCGTTCACTCGGTAGAGAACGGCAAAATCCGAATAATTGCTTCCCGATTCGACCTTCTTTTTAATAGTATCGCATATAAACGACGCTTCCTCGACCTGAGTATAAAGCCGTTTCAAATGCACCTTTTCGCCGTCTCCCGCCTCGGTCCAGAGCTCTTTTCCCTTGCGGTCGACGTTGTTTCTGATGATACCGTTTGCAGCGGCGAGAATGTTGCCCGTCGAGCGGTAATTTTGCTCGAGACGTATTATCTTCGCGTTGCGGTATTCCAGATCAAAGCCCAAAATGTTATCGACCGTTGCACCGCGGAAGGAATAGATCGATTGGTCGTCGTCGCCGACAACGCAAATGTTCTTCCGCTTTCCCGAAAGCTGGGCGATAAGACGGCTTTGAGAGATATTCGTGTCCTGGTATTCGTCGACGAGGATGTATTTGAAATGCTCGCGGTATTTGTCGAGAATTTCGGGATGCTCGTCGAAAAGACGCGAGGTGAGCATAATTATATCGTCGAAGTCAAGCGCATTCGCCTGCTTGAGACGCTTCTGATAGAGATGGTAAGCCTGACTTGTCTTGACCATACGGTGGTCGAGTCCCGCGTCGGCGGCAACCTCGGCAGGCGTTTGGCAATTTTCCTTGGCGCGCGATATCGCGTTGAGCGCGGCACGCGGAGGAATAACGCTTTCGGGAACGTTTAATTCCTTCAAAACCTCCGAAACGAGCTTTTTCGAATCGTCGGTGTCGTATATGGTAAAATCATTTCCGTAACCGATAAGGTTGATATGACGGCGGAGAATACGCACGCAAACCGAATGGAAGGTGCCCGCCCAAATTTCGGAAGACCTGTCTCCGACTGTTTTTTCCAAGCGCTCCTTAAATTCCTTCGCCGCCTTGTTGGTAAAGGTGATACAAAGGATTCGGTAAGGCTCGGCGGGCTCGACGGCACATCTTCTCAGAACCTCGCGTATCTCGTGAGCTTTTCCGTTTTTGAGCGCGGATTCCATTAAAGGTATAAGACTGTCGGCGTTTTCGGGGATACCTTCGTCCGTCGCGGCGCGTCCGAAGAGTACAAGATTGGCGATACGGTTAACGATAACCGTTGTCTTTCCGCTTCCTGCGCCTGCAAGGACGAGTAAAGGTCCCTCGGTCGTGTAGACCGCTTCGCGTTGGCGGTCGTTCAGAAAGTCGAAATATTTATCGAATAGTTGTTTTTTTAATTTAAGATATTGCGGGGAAGTAGACATTAATATTGCTCCATTATAATAATCATTACTATTATAATACATTCCTTAAAACAAATCAATAGAAAATTCAAATTAAAACCGCCTAAAACCGAGCTCACTCCCAAAGCCTTTCGGTGAAACTGACGAATTTATATAAAAAGTTAAAAAATGCGTTTTACCTATTGATTTTTTTATCGTAATGGTTTATAATGATTGCACCAAACAGGGCAAATTATGCCCAAAAATTTTTTCAAAAGGAGAAAAATCATGAAGAAGATACTCGCATTTCTTCTCGCAGCTCTTATGCTCACCGCTTTGTTCGTAGTTCCTTCTTCCGCTGCTTCTACTGTCAACGATAAGCTCGACGCAGAATTTATCAAGACCGCACCTAAGCAGGACGGTAAGATCGGTTCCTCCGAATACGGCCTCTTCCCCGCGCTTACTTATTCCAAAGACAAAGACAAACGTTTCCAGGCAGCTGATGACAACGATGACTACAATGACTGGGACTTCGATTTCTACATCGCTTGGGACGAAAAGAACCTTTACATGGCTTGGGACGTTAAGTCCAAGGTTCATCAGCCTATGAAGAAGGCTACCTATGATGACGACTGCAACATCGTTTCTAACGATTGGCCCGAAGACGGCTCTATGCTCGGTCATATGTGGTGGCAGTCTTGCATCCAGCTTATGATCACCCCCGGTAATCCTACCAAGGGTAATTATGATGGCAACTACCTCGAAGTAGGTTTCTGCCAGATGGATGACGGCGACGTTGGTCGTGTTGCTTGGGCTTACCCCAAGGGCGTTTCCGCTGACAAGATCTCTCTTAACGACTGGTCTGCAGAAGTTGTAAGAACCGGCGACCACACCATCTACGAAATTGCTATTCCTTGGACAATGTCCGGTATCAAAGAAGCAGGTACCGACAAGCAGTTCGGCCTTACCTTCGCTGTTGCAGCTCAGGAAGACTACAACAAGGTTAAGAAGGGTATGATCGAATGGAACGACGCTATGCTCGGCTACCCCAACGGTAAGCAGCCCAACAAGGCAGGCGTTATCACTCTTAAAGGCGGCGACGTCGTAATCGATACCGGTTCTGACGTTCTCGAACCCGGCGTAATTCCCGAAGAAGCTCAGGGCAAAGTTCAGCTCTACATCGACTTCATCAACGAAAAGCTCGCTGCTGAAACTATCGCTCTCCAGACCGACGGCAAGTCCGAAATCAACACCAACTGGGCATACGCTCTTCTTCTCAGACCTGTTGAAGGCAAAGAAAACGTATACTCCATCATCGCTAAGGCTCAGGGCGAAGGCACCGGCGACGTTAAGTTCGACGACTACAAGAAGGGCGACCTTGTCCTCGGTATCCACTCCGACTGTCAGGATCCCGCTAAGGGCGCTGACTATGCAGGTTACGAAGAAAAGAACGCTGCTGTTAACATCCTCGCTGAAGGCGACGAGCTCACCCTCTTTGGCGTAGACGTTAAGAACGGCAAGCTCACTTACTCCAACGCTATGTTCTATTGCGTAGCTAAGGATGCAGCTGTTTCCGAACCTACCGATGATTCCTCCGATGCTTCCATCGAAGAATCTTCCATCGAAGA
The DNA here is from genome assembly GCA_045535385.1 of Eubacteriales bacterium. Taxonomy (GTDB): domain Bacteria; phylum Bacillota; class Clostridia; order Oscillospirales; family CAG-382; genus Coliplasma. The sequence continues at coordinate 8,578 of JAZSLN010000004.1, read as the reverse complement.
ATCCTCTGAAGAAGAATCCTCTGAAGAAGAAAAGACCTCTGCACCCGCTGCTGAATCTTCCGAAGCAGACGACAAAGACGGCGGATTCCCCGTTTGGGCTATCATCCTCATCATCGTTGCTGTTGTAGCAGTTATCGCTGTTGTAGTGGTTATCGTTCTCAAGAAGAAGAAATAATATAACCTGAATTAAAGACGGTTCTTCGGAACCGTCTTTTCAGTCTGTAGACAAAGTCTGCAGACTGAGCAGAGGAAGAGAAGCGAAGTTATTTTCCGCGAAAAGCGAGCGTCGGCGTAGATGTCTACGACAGTCGAGCTTTTCGTGGAAACCCTTGAAAATACAATAAGAATTAAAATTCCTTATAAAACAATATGCTTCCCGATTTTTGTTCGAGAAGCATATTCTTGTTTATTTTTCTTTCAAGGGTGTAAAGAACGAGTTTATCTTCGCTCTGAAAGACGGTTCTTCGGAACCGTCTTTTTTATGTGATAAATATTACCGTTCGCCGGAAAGCAACAAAAAACAGAACCTAAAGGGACCAAACCTAAAGGTTCTGTTTTTATCGTTATAAATTAAATATAGGGGTTAAAACTCGCAAACGCTGTTGCCGTCGAGTAATTCACAGCCGTGCGATTGCAGAGCCGCGATAGCCTTTTCGTTATCGGCAACACGCATAATAAGATATGCGCGGTTGTTGTCGCGCGAAATAAACGCGTACATATATTCGACCGCAACCTCTTTATCCGAAACGGCGGAGATGGTTTCGGCAAAACCGCCGGTTCTGTCGGGGATACCTACGGCGATAACGTCGGTAAGCGAAACGGTTAAGCCTTCCTTCTTAAGTATCTTTTCCGCTTCTGTAGGACGGTCAACAACGAGTCTCAAAATACCGAAATCGGTGGTGTCGGCTATCGAAAGGGCGCGGATATCGATACCCGCTTTTGCAATAATCGAGGTAACCTCGGCGAGTCTGCCGGGTTTGTTTTCAACGAAAACCGAAAGCTGTTTTATATACATTGTCGTTTTTTCCTTTCAATAATTATTTAAGCGAAATAACGCTTGCCCGTTTTTCTTTGATAATTAAAGGTTATAGCCCATATTGAAGGCTTTTTCGTTGATTTCGATGGTTTTTTGGGGAACGGTAGCGCGAATCGCGGCGATACATTCGTCGTAGTCGAGCTCCAAAACCTTTGCGGCGATACCGAGAAGAACGATGTTGACCGCTTTTGCGCTTCCCGCTTCTTCTGCGAGCGAGAGTGCGTCAGCCGAAATAACGTTTACGCCCGCGTTTTCGATTCTTCCGAGGACGTTTTCGGGATATTCCGCGTTGCCCATAATAACAGGCATCGGGTCTATTTTCGCGGTATTGGAAATTATCGTACCGCCGATTTTAAGATAGGGAAGCCAACGCGCGCTTTCGAGCGCTTCGAAGGAGATCATAACGTCTGCCTCGCCGAGGTCGATAACGGGGGAGAAAACCTTTTCGCCCGCGCGAACGTAGGTAACAACGCTGCCTCCGCGCTGGCTCATACCGTGAACCTCGGAAACCTTTACGTCATAACCGCCGTCGATGAAAATTTTACCCATAAGCTTGCTCGCAAGAAGGGTGCCCTGTCCGCCAACGCCGACAATAAGAATATTAATAGATTTCATCGGGTCTTCCTCCTTAAGCCTTTATTGCGCCGAGACGGCAGGTATCCATACAAACACCGCATCCGAGGCACTGATTGGGGTCGATAAACGCTTTTGTCTTTCCGTTTTCGAGCTTTTTCTGGGAGATCGCGGGGCATCCGACCTTGAGACACATTTTACAACCCACACATTTGTCTTCGTCAACGGTGAGGGGCGCGGGGTGCTTAACGCTCTTGAGAAGCGCGCAGGGTCTGCGCGAGATAACGAGCGAAGGCTCTTCTGCCTCCAATTCCTCGCTTACGACCTTTTTGGTCTCGGCGAGATCGAAGGGATCTACAACACGAACGCGGTTGATTCCGATAGCGTGAGCGAGAGCTTCAAGGTTAACTGCGGTAGTGGGGTCGCCCTTGATGGTTTTGCCGTTCAAGGGGTTGTTCTGGTGTCCGGTCATACCCGTGATAGAGTTGTCGAGGACGATAACGGTAGAAATACCTTTATTGTATACGATATCGATAAGACCTGTGATGCCCGAGTGGATAAAGGTGGAATCACCGATAACAGCGATGGATTTCTTCGCCGCTTCGCTTCCGCGTGCGGTGTTATATCCGTGGAGCGCCGAAACCGACGCGCCCATACAAACGCAGGTGTCCATCATAGCGAGAGGAGCCTGCGCGCCGAGGGTATAGCAGCCGATGTCGCCGCTTACGTAAAGATTCAAGCCCTTGAGCGCGTAATAAAGTCCACGGTGGGGACAGCCGGGGCAGAGAACGGGAGGACGTGCGGGGATGTCGCCGTCAAAGCTTAATTTTTCCTTTTCTGCTCCGAGGATAGCCTTCGCGATGAGCGATTGGTTATATTCGCCGAGAGGCGGGAAGATCTCGCGGCCGATAACCGAAACACCGAGCTTGATGCAATGGGTCTCGATTATGTCGTCGAGTTCCTCGATAACGTAAAGCTTCTTGACCTTTTTCGAAAAATCAATGATAGCCTGCTTGGGAAGCGGGTTGACGATACCGAGCTTTAAGTAGCTCGCCTTTTCGCCGAGAGCCTCGCGCGCGTAAGCGTAGGTCGAGCCTGCGGCGATAATACCGATTTCGTCGGAGAACATTTCGATCTTATTGATACCGAGGTCAAACGCTTCGGTATCTCCCCAAAGGGTAAGGCTTTCGTTACGGGCTTCGACCTTGGCGTGTGCTTTGCGCGCCATAGCGGGCATCATAACGTTTTTCATAACGTCGCGCTTGTATTCCTTAAGAGGCGCCTCGTTTCTTCCCGAAAGGGTAACGAGCGAGCGCGAGTGGGAAATTCTGGTCGAAAGGCGGAGAAGCACGGGCGTGTCAAAGCGCTCGGAGAGCTCGTAAGCCTGTTTCGTGAAAAGGAGTGCGTCCGCGCTGTCGGACGGCTCGAGCATAGGAACCTTCGCGGCTATTGCGTGATGGCGGGAATCCTGCTCGTTCTGGGAGGAATGCATACCGGGGTCATCGGCAACGGCGCAAACCATACCGCCGTTGACACCGATATAGGACGCGGTATAAAGAGGGTCTGCCGCGACGTTAAGACCTACGTGCTTCATCGCGCAGAAGGATCTCGCACCGCCGAAGGATGCGCCGATCGCAACCTCGAAAGCAACCTTTTCGTTGGGTGCCCATTCGGAATACATTTCGTCGTATTTCGAAGCGGCTTCGGTAATTTCGGTACTCGGCGTGCCGGGATAGGAGGAGATTACGCGGACACCTGCCTCGTAAAGACCTGCGGCAACAGCCTCATTACCTAAAAGCAATTTCTTTTCCATATATATTCTTCCTTAACAAAAATTCGTTTTGTTGCTTGCGAAACCCGAAAATTATTGGTTTCTGAGGTCGAGGACTCTCTTCGCTTTTCCGGTGAAACGTTCGATGGAGTTCGGCTCGACAAGGCTTACCTTGATTTCGATTCCGAGAATAGTCTTTATATTGTCGTGGATACGTTTCTGGAGCGCAACAAGCTCGCCGTAACGGTCGAGAAGACTTCCGTCGATAAGCTCAACACGAACCTCAAGCGAATCCGAATAGCCTTCGCGGCGAAGAACGAGGAGATAGTTCGGGCTGATACCGTTAATACCGATAAGAGCGCTTTCGACCTGAGTCGGGAATACGTTAACGCCGCGAACCTTGATCATATCGTCGCTTCTGCCGATAATCTTGTGCATTCTTGCGCTGGTTCTTCCGCATTTACAGGGCTCGTAATTTATGTTGGTGATATCCTTCGTTCTGTAACGAAGCATAGGAAGTCCGCGCTTGGTAAGGTTGGTAACGACAAGCTCGCCCGTCGAACCCTTTTCGAGAGTCTGTCCGCTTGCCGAATCGATGATCTCGCATAAGAAGTGGTCTTCGTTTATATGCAAGCCGTCGCGGTACATACATTCGCCCGACATACCGGGGCCGTTAAGCTCACTCATACCGTAGTTGTCGGTACAGAAGAAGCCGTTGCCCCAATGCTTTTCGATTTCTGCACGCATTTCGGGGGTCGAGCCCTCGCTTCCGAGGATACCGTATTTGAGCTTATAGCTGTCCATCGGGTATTTATCCGCCATAGAATGCGCCGCTTCTGCAAGATACATACAGTAAGAGGGGGTTGCAACGATAGCGTCGGTGCCGAAATCGCGCATAAACTTAAGCTGCTTTTCGGTGTTGCCCGAGCTTGTCGGAACAACGACTGCGCCTATTTTTTCAAGACCGTAATGCAAGCCGAGCGCGCCGGTAAACATACCGTAGCCGAAGCAAATCTGAACGATAGTGCCTGCGTCTGCGCCTGCCGCCATTGCAAGACGCGCAACCTGCTCCGACCAGTTATCGAGGTCTTCGCGGGTGTATGCAACGACGGTGGGGTTGCCTGTGGTACCCGACGAGGCGTGTACTCTCACGATTTTTTCTTTCGGAACGCTCAGCATCCCGAAGGGATAGGTGTCGCGGAGGTCGTCCTTGGTGGTGTAGGGGATGTATTCGATATCCGAAAGGCATTTGATCTTGTCGGCAGTAACGCCTGCTTTTGCAAGACGTTTTGCGTAAAACTCGGAGTTCTTTTCGCAGTAATCTACGAGGCTTTTGAGTCTTTCAAGCTGGAGTGCCTCGAGGTCCTTTCGGGACATACACTCCATTTCGGGATTAAAGATTTTGTTTTTCATATCATACTCCTTCGGGGAGATTTTCTTTTTTATTGGTGATCGCGCTTACGATAAACACAAGCGCAAACGATATCATCATAGCGGCGCAAGCGAAATGAGCGCCCATATCGCAAAGTCTGCCGAAATTTCCTATCGCAAAATCGGTTCCGATAAGCTTAGCGGCGAGAGGGGGAAGTGCGATTATAAACCCGCCGATCATACCTGCCCAAGCGCCGTATTTGTTGGCCTTTTTCCAATAAAGCGAGATAGCGTAAGGCGCCAGGAAGCTGCCCGAAATAATGCCCCACGAATAGCTCATCATATCGAGAATCGGGGTGCCTTCGCCCTTCCAGGCGATGAAGAAGGAAATAATAACGAATGCAAGACAGATGACTTTGGTGAGTATAGAAATGTCTTTTTCTTTGTCTTTGATGAATCTGTCCTGAATAATATCCATCGAAAGAGTCGAGGATGCGGTGATCGTAATCGAGGAAAGGGTCGAAACACTTGCCGCGATAAGCAAAACGAGGATTATTCCGACAAGAACGTCGGCGATACCTGCGTTCGCGAGCATATTCGGGATAAGGTAGTCGGTTCCGCCTTCGGGAAGCTCGGTGAAGAACAAATGCGAAAGCGAGCCGATCAGGTATCCGCCGCCCGCAACAACGAGCGCAAAGAACGTTGAAATGATCGTGCCGCGCTTGACTTCTTTGTCGTCGCGGATGCCGTAATACTTATGTATCATCTGAGGAAGACCCCAGGTGCCGAATGAGGTCATAAGCACCGTTGCCCAAAGACCTATGTGCTGCGGTGCGGTAAGGTTGAGCTTTTCGGTTTCGGTAACGATGTTTTTGAGTCCTTGCGAAAGACCGCCTACGTCCTTACTGCTGAAGATCGCGATAATAAGTGCGATAACACCGCCGAGCATAACCAAGCCCTGGAAAAAGTCTGCACGCAAAGCGGCGATATATCCGCCCGCAACGACAACAACAGCGCTTGCAGCCGCAATAACTATCATACAAATTAGTTCGTCAACACCTAAAAGAACCGAGCAAACGCTGGTCAATCCCTTGTAAACCGATGCCGAATAGGGAAGAAGGAATATAAATATAACGATTGCGGAAAAAAGCTTCATCGAACGCGAGCCGAAGCATTTTTCGAAAAGCTGAGGCATCGACGTTATGCCCTTTTCGCGCGTTACCTGACGAGTACGCTTTGCGAGCACGAGCCAAGCGAAAAGCGAACCGATTATGGCGTTTCCGATGCCGGGGAGAACGCCCCAGATTCCGTATTTCCAACCGGTGCCGCCGGCGTATCCGATAAACATAACCGCCGAGAAATAAGCCGTGCCGTATGAAAAAGCCGACATCCAAGCGCCTGCGCTTCTTCCGCCTACGGTGAAGTCGCCCATGTTCTTTGACTTCTTGCTTCCGATAAATCCGATAGCTGCCATAAATACGACATAAACGCATATCGTAACGGCAATGATTTGTGAACGTGTCATTGTAGAACCTCTTCCTTAGAGAAACTTATAACCATTCAGTATATTCTATCACTTTTTTTCTTAAAAATCAATGCTTTTCAAAGAAAAGCGAGCGTTAGTGATAAAACCGGTCGACGGTTATGTTGTTTCTCCTTTTTCTTTTTTGTTTTTTCGGTTGATGGAAAAATAAAAATCCGCCTTCTCTTATGCCGTTTAGGGCATAGCGAATGCGGACTGGCCGTTTATTGTTTCCGATGTAGGATCAACCTTCGGATTTCACAAAAGACGGGCAGCCCTTGACAAAATAATAATAGTAATAAAACAACTTGTTATTAGTCATAACTGCTCCTCCTTCGTGATTTATCGTTACGCATTATACTCCTCTTTAATAATATTGTCAATAGGATTTGGAAAAATTCTTTTTCTTTTTACCATATTAACGCGAAAAAATATAACGCCAGTGAATTTATACCGCTTTTCTCGGGCAATTTTTCAAAAAGGTATTGATTTTCTTATCTATATATGATAGAATAGCCGAGCGAGCAAAAAACGGCGGTTTGCAGCCGTATCATATGTGGGTGTAGCTCAGTTGGTTAGAGCACTTGCTTGACATGCAAGGGGTCGTTGGTTCAAGTCCATTCATCCACACCAGAAAAAAGCACCGTTACGGTGCTTTTTTCAGTTATATTCGTTCCTTTCGGAACGAGTTATATTGCTTCGCAGTTATATTCGGCTGAAGCCGAGTTATATTGCCCTTTGGGCAGTTGAGGAACGAATATAATATCACTGCAAACGAAGTTCGCAATACCACTACGAGCGATAGCGAGTAATATCACTCCGACGAAGTCGGAATATCACTAAACACAAAAAACCGATTTGACGTAAAAATCAAATCGGTTTCTATTTATTAATTTCGGGGTTATCGGTACGGCAGAGAATATAATCGATGCTGACATTATAAAATTCCGCAAGCAGAAAAAGCGTTTCTGTCGGCGGTGTTCTTTCGCCGTTTTCAAATTTTGAAAGAAGCGCTTGTTCTATTCCCGTTTGCATTTGCAGTGCGACCTGTGTTAATTTTCGGTTTTTCCTTAATTCTTTCAAACGATTCTTCATATCATATCACCCAATGACATTATGTCATATTTATTCTTGACAATTATGACAATATGTCATATAATATGAATGAAATAAATTTTTAGGAGAATATTATGAAAAAGTTTCTACTTATCCTCTTGGCTCTTATAATGTGCTTTTCGTTGTGCGCTTGTGGGAATGCCGTCGATGAAATTTCGGCATCTAATGGTTTATCTTTTGAATCATCAAACATTGAAAGTGCGTCCGAGGTAAGCGAAGCCGAAATAAGCGAAGCTGAAACAAGCGAAGCCGAAATAAGCGAAGCTGAAACAAGTGAGACTGAAGTTAGCGAACCTGAAATCATCAATCCCGAGAAATGCCAACATAATTACGTTATTATTAAAACCACGGAACCCACTTGTACAGAACGCGGCAAAAACACCTTCAAATGTGATATTTGTGGCGACTCCTATTCAGAAAGAATTGCTGAAATCGGACATAATTGGGAGTTGGGAAACTGCACAATATGTGGCAAAGAATTGCCTTGGACAGTTGAACATGTTGACAAGAACACTATTATTGCAAAAAGAGGAAACGAAACCAAAGTAATTACGGTTGCCCTCTCTCACTTGCCCGAAGAATATGACGATGGAAACAGCAAGCTGACAATAGGCGTTACTAGATGTGCTATGTACGGATATGGACAATGGATATACTATATCGAGCAGGTTTCAGAAACAACAAGTAGTGGCTATACTGGAGGAAGAACCCATTACCAAAGAGTTGTCAAAACATCTTTTGATGGAACTGAAACTATAAAGTTGAACAAGTGTAACGTCGAAACATTGTCGGTACTTGATTTAATTGGTATAGAAAACGGATATTTGTATTATTTTTTAACCGAGGGTTGGGAAGTTATAGGCGAACCGGAAACAAAATATTTATACAAAATAAAGTTGAACGATAATATCTCCGATCTTATTAAAGAAGGAACTTTAATTTCGAAAGTGGATATAGTGGGGAAAGATTGGTATTACAAATCGTATATCAAAGATGGAACAATTTATTATTGTGATGTTGACGAAGAATGGCAAATGATGGATTTGAGCGGAAAAAACAAATAGTATATTTCAAAGTCAACAAAATACAAAAACATAATAAACACACAGCGAAAAAGCAAGTAGATATGAGGGTTTCACGCTGTCAGGCGGGCTTGACATGCAAGGGGTCGTTGGTTCAAGTCCATTCA
>JAZSLN010000096.1:0-47835 GCA_045535385.1 Eubacteriales bacterium | reverse complement strand
TGGGATGAAAGCACGGCGCGAGCGAACGGACATCTAAAATCCAACCAAAATGCTTGTCATTTTGGTTGAGAGCGTTAGCGATCAGTCATTGCCGCGATACCGGGAAGTTCCTTGCCTTCGAGGTATTCAAGCGAAGCACCGCCGCCGGTGGAGATGTGGCTCATCTTGTCGCCGAAGCCGAGGGTGTTAACAGCTGCCGTAGAGTCGCCGCCGCCGATAATGGTGGTAGCATCGGTTTCTGCAAGTGCCTTAGCAACAGCGATAGTACCTTCTGCGAAAATGGGGTTTTCGAAAACGCCCATAGGTCCGTTCCAAACAACGGTCTTTGCCTTCTTGACCTTGCTTGCATAAAGCTCGCGGGTCTTGGGACCGATGTCGAGAGATTCCATATCGGAAGGAATTTCGTCAACGGAAACAGAGAATGCATCAACGGGCGCATCGATGGGGTTGGGGAATTCCTTGGTTACCATGCAGTCAACGGGAAGAAGGATCTCAACACCGTTAGCCTTAGCACGTTCGAGCATTTCACGGCAGTAATCGATCTTTTCATCGTCAACGAGAGACAAACCGACTTCCTTGCCCTGTGCCTTAAGGAAGGTATATGCCATACCGCCGCCGATGATAAGAGCATCAGCCTTGGTAAGGAGGTTTTCGATAACAGCGAGCTTGTCCGCAACCTTAGCGCCGCCGAGAATGGTAACGAAAGGTCTTACGGGGTTGTTAACCGCGTCGCCGAGGAACTTGATTTCTTTGGACATAAGGAAACCGTTTGCGGATTCTTCAACATAGGAAGCAACGCCGACAGTCGAGCAGTGAGCTCTGTGAGCCGCGCCGAAAGCATCGTTTACGAAGATATCGCAAAGAGAAGCGAGCTCCTTGGAGAAAGCTTCGCCGTTCTTGGTTTCTTCTGCGCGGTAACGGGTGTTCTGGAGAAGAACAACGTCGCCGTTTTCCATTTCGGCAACAGCCTTTTTAGCGTTTTCGCCTACTACGCAGTCATCAGCAGCGAAAACAACGTCGATACCGAGCTTTTCGGAAAGACGTGCTGCAACGGGAGCGAGCGAAAATTCGGGCTTGGGTTCACCCTTGGGCTTGCCGAGGTGCGAGCAAAGGATAACCTTAGCACCCTTGTCGAGAAGGCACTCGATGGTGGGAAGTGCGGCAACAATACGGTTTTCGTCGGTGATCACACCGTTCTTGAGAGGAACGTTGAAATCGCAACGGACGAGGACGCGCTTACCGGCGACCTGAAGATCTTCAACAGACTTTTTTGCGTTCATTTTAGATTCTCCTGAAAATTTATAAAATTTAATTTTAATCCAATTAATTATATACCAAAACTCGTTATAAATCAAGTGTTTTTTTCGGTTGCCGATTTAATAACGTAAATACATAAAACTACTCTTTTATTTTTCGGCTTCAAATTGCTGAACCCTTGCGCCTATTCCTCAAATATATACAATATAATGTATTTAATAATATATATATCACAATATATTGTATTTTATTTGAAGTTATCCTTACAATATTTCTCGAAACCTGCTTTGGCGCGGTTGATAGAATTTGAAACGTCGGAGCCGACGTCGATATAGTCGTTTATCGCTGCGGTCGTTGCGAGACGTATCTGGCTCACAGAGCTTCCGAAAACGTTGGCGAAATCGAAGGTAATGCTTTCGCAGATAGCCTTAAATGCGGAAGCCTCGTCGTTGTTGGTGAAATAGAGCGAAATATGCGCGCTGACGTAGGATTTGCAAACCGTGCTTTCGCCTGTTGCACAGATAGCGCTTATAACGACCGAAACAAACCGTTTTCTCTGATCGGTATACTTTTCGACCGTCTTCGGCACAGACATAACGCGCGCATCGTTGCCGACGAGCGAATAATATCTCTCCTGCGATTCATCTAATTTAGGAAGCGGTACAACACCGAACTTGCTTTCTGCGCTTCCGCCGTTGCGGAAATCGTAGAGGTAATCCAGCTTATTACAGAAGAAGACAAGTCTTCCCGACCTGAACGCTTTCAGCGCATCGTCGCCCTCTTTGGGATATCTTCCCTTCGTGTCGTAATAGGTTTTGAGCTTTCTCGCCTGATTTTCGGCTTCGTCCGGTGTCATCGAAAGCTCGACCGGCGTGCGGTAGGTGTTTCCGACAAGCCCTTTCCCTGCCGAAGCCCACATAACAAGCGGATAGGTTCCCTCGCCGTAATAGTTGCCGTAAGCAAAAACGTCGTTCGCAAGGTCCGCGCTCGTTTTGTTGTAAACGTCTCTTGCGGCGGTCTTGGATATCTCGAGGAACTTATCCCAGGTCCATTTTCCGCGTTTTACAAGGCTTTCGGGACTTTCTGCACCCGCTTTTTCTATCAAATCGCGGTTGTAAAATATCGCGTAGGTTTCGTTATATACAAGGTTCGTCGGGTCTGCAAGGAGGTACAGGCTGTTGTTTGTTGCAAGCTTTTTTGAGTTGTCCTTATCGAAAAATCCGCTGTCGAGGTTGAAATCGGGCAGCTTGTTCATATCGTAAAGCAATCCCGACAGATAAAGATTGACCGTCTTTTTTGCGGAAACAGATAGCATATCGCAATATTCCGTTCCCGACTCTATCGCTCTTTTGAGCTCGTCGGCTATAACAGCCTCTTCTTTTTGTATCGCAACAACGTCTGCGCCGTATTTATATTTCAAAAATTCGTTACGCTCTGCAACCGTCGCGTTGATAACGCCCGGCTTTTCCTCGCTTGACGAGAAAACCGAAGCGTCGTTTGTTACGATTTTGAAGCTCTGACGCGGAGGCGCAACAGCTTCGCCGTTTGAATTATCGCCTAAATTAAGCTCGGGCAGCTTTTCCTCCAGCTTTTCATATATATCCTCGTTCTCCTCGACTTTCGGCTCGGATTGCTCGTAAGCTACGTTTTCGCATCCGCAAAGCAAAAGCAGAGTCAACGCGATAAATAATGCAAAAAATTTCTTCATTTTTATGCCTTTCATTAAAAAATGTTTCACGTGAAACATTTTGTGCTGTATACGAATTGTTCCACGTGGAACAATCAACTCAAATAGCCGGCCGAACTATCGTAGGTTCTTCCTCGGTTCCGAGCGCAATTATCTCAAAACTGTAGATTTCACCGGCAATAAATTCAAAGCCCTTGGCGTATTCGGCAGGAACTACCGCGTAGGTACTGCACGCAAGAAGAACCGGAATACTTCCGCTTTCGTCGCGCTTGAGCGGATTTCCGTCGATATGGGTTCTTCCGCTGTGTTCGAGATATTCGAGCGCGCTTTCAAGCATAAAGCTTCTTTCGGCAATAAAAACATATCTCGCGGCGTTGTTTGCCGATTCGGCGGCTTCGCGTACTATTTTCTTATGACGGTTTACGTTAAGATTTTTTATGTCTCCGCCTGCTCTTACAACCGCTTTGATAGCTCTGAGCGTCAAAAGATCGGTATAATTGGTCGCAGGACGGAAAAACGAAACTACCGTGTCGGTACCGCAAAGAATGTTGGGTGTCGGCTTGTCCGAGAACTCGGCACAAGGCAAGCCGCCGCCTAAAAGACGGCAGATAAAGCGGTAATACGGCGAGCCCTTAGCCTGCTCGGTAACCTCAACTGCACGTGCCGCAATGTCATCGGAGCTCGGTTCAATACCGAGGATAGCTTCAAGATAGGAAATTATCGATTCGGGGCCGGGTGCCTGACCGATGTAAATGGCGGGCAACTTGTTGTCGCTTAAATATTTTCCGACTACGTTGGAAACGAAATATCCCACTTCCCTGACCATCGCGCGTACGTCGGGCTCGTCAACGACCTTGTATGAGCATATTTTTCCCTCGTCGGAGCGTTCGTATACAAGCTTGGAATTGAGCCAATCGGGAACGTTTCGGCTTTGGCGCTTGTTCGTAAATATCGCCGCAAGCTCGTACATATCGAACAGATCAGGCAGAAAACGTGTGTATTTGTTTCGAAGAAGCATAACCGACGATGCGTCCTGCGCGTGAACCAGCTCCTCTAACTCGCTGTAAACGCATTTTTCCGCTGTGCATATAACGCTTTCTTCGCATTGAACGCCGATGACGTTTCCTTCGGAATCAATGTCCAATAAAACGGACAATGTAAGCTTATCGCCCTCCTTGGAGAGATTGCAAATATCCGAAACGATGCGGTCGGGCAGCATTTCGCTTTTTGTGAAACCGTCGCTGATGGTTGCGCTGCGCTTTCTCGCTTCGTTATCCAAGGGTGAACCGCTGCATACGTATTCGTCGACGTCGGCGATATGCACGCCTAACGTCCAGACGTCTCTTGCCTTCGAGATCGAAAAGGCGGTTTGTGAATAATCGTCGGGCGAGCTTACGAAGCAATATGTTGTTTTTCCGCGCAGATCAAGCCTTTTCGAAAGATATGCCGAGGTTTTGACTCGCGCGGCGGCAGCCGTTTGTATATTAACTTCGTTCGAAAAAGCCTCGCGTGAAGCGGAAATCAATTTGTTCATAATACACCGTCCGTTTCTTGTTTTTTATACATCTATACATATTAATTGTACTCCCCGTATAATCTACTGTCAAGGTGTATTTTTTAAGTAACGATTAATATTTTTGCATAAAAAGTGTATACTTCCCCTTTTTTCGACAAAGTTATTCGGAAAATCTCTCTGAAATGTCGAATAATGTCGAAAACATAATTTTTTATGCATATTTCTTTCTCTGTAACTGCATATTGTGCCGTGAAATTTCGTAAACCGCTATTAGTAGTGGCTGTCTGATAATAATTTGTATTATATATATTAAAGGAAGTCTTTCCGAAAATCGCCGAAATTCGCGTCGTTCTCAAAAAATTAACAATTTGTAAAATTATGTAAAGTAAAAATGCCCGAAAAGCATTGACAATAAAGAAAATTAGGTGTATAATCGCAAGTTGAACAGATATTCACTCAAATAGAAATAAAAAAGTAGTTTATATAAAGGAGAAATGATTGTGAAAAGAACAATTGCTCTTATCCTTGCGTTGATAATGGTACTTCCCGTATCCTTTATCTCCGCACTCGCTCACGGTCCCGGTGTAGCGATGAACGATATCACAAACCAATCCATTCACAATGCCCTTAACCAGCCTCTCGCCGAAACCATTTTGGTTGACGGTGATTATAAGGACACCGGTTGGGATAAAGATGAATGGAATACGGTAAACAGACGTACGGGTACTTGGGACAGTAACGCACCCGATAACGTTACTTTTTCGTATAAATACCAGCTTAAGATGGACGGCGACTACCTATACGGTGTCTTCGCCCTTGCTCAGGGTGCAACCGAAGTAACCATCTGGCTTAACGATAGCGAAGCTTCTGCAGCTACCGATACTATCGTTATAGGCCTTAACGGTACTTCTCTTACCTCCTATACTATTAATGGTAAGGCCCCCTCTTATGCTAACGGTAACGATTCTAAGTGGCCTGCTGAACAGTTCCAGATTAAGGCTGCTAAAGATACCGTTGAAGCGGGCATGACCGTTGTTGAATTCCGCGCTTACCGTAAGGCGTTCGCAAGCACGAACTCCATTACGTATTTTGTTGCGGCTAAAAACGGCAAAAACAAGCTCTACTACCCCGTTATTGCTACTAACGGTGCTGAAGAGCTTAAGAAGCCCGATGAAGCTTGGCCTGCAAATGCTATCGTTGTTACAAGACGCGATATCCTCGACGGTAACTCCGACAAGCACCTTCCTCTTAACGGCGCCAGCGAATCCCAGCATAACGTTATTATTGACGGCCGTCTCGAGGAACCCGCTTGGGCTAACCTTTCGGATATGCGCGAAAGCGATAAGACCTCTCACCAGTTTATCGACGACGGTAACAAAGATACCGTAGGTCCCCTCGACCTTGCGCTTAAGAACGATACCGCTACCGGTTACAGCACTAACCACGGCGACCCCCATTCTTACCATACCCATACCGGCGGTAGTTACGGCTGTTATTCCGGCTTGGCGGACGGCGCTTATACCAGGGGCTTTAACGGTATGAAGTTCAAGTATGATCTCCGTACCGACGGTACTTACCTTTACGGCGCGGTTATTGTCTACGATAAGAAGGGCGCTACCTATCACAATATGGTTGGTACCGACGCGGTTAACGGTTCTACCACTTATAATCAGTGGTTGGAAACCTATGCCGATACTACTTACCTCGCCGTTAACTTCTATAAGGAAGACGGTTCGAGACCTGTTGTAGGAAGTCTCCAGGTTAAGTCTACCTCCACTTCTCATTTGGACTCCACTTACCATATCTATCAAGGCGACAGTGCCTATTCGTCTCAATACACCACTGCTAAGGAAAATTACGAAAACGGCGAAAGAAAAGCCGGTGGTATGCGTAAGAACGACTCTATCGTTACCTTCGAGTTCAGAATCGAACTTAAATACCTTAACGATGGTACTACCGCGCCCAGCAATATCAGATTGTTCCTCGAGACCTACGAGGGTTCTGCGATAGACGAAGGTGATAACGGCGGTACTTATTGGCGTCAGTACGATACCTATGCTTCCACCGACTATCTCACTCTCTCCAGCAAGACTCATGCCGAACCCGGTTATACTCTTACCGGTTTGACTGCTAACGGTTCTCTTAACGATAGCGAATGGAGTAATCTCGCGGCTACCGATTATTTCGTTAACAGCTCCTATAAGAATACCGGAAGAGACAATGGCGACGTTCTTTCTTTCCGTTCCGAAGTTATTGCTGACCATGACTATCTCTACGGTTCGGCGGTTATCCTTCTTAAATCCGGTTTGAAGAAGGCTACTCCCTCTAACACCAGCGGTGAGGCATATACTGCTACGACCTATCGTCTCTGGCTTAATGATCAGGGCGCATCGAGTGGTTTCACGGAAGCAATCTCCTTCTACCTTGGTTCAGGCGGCGATACTCGCGTTATGGTTTCCAACGGAACCGATGCGTCGAAATTAGGTCATACCTATTATATTAAAGACGCAAACGGAAACTATGCCGGCTATACCTATGCAAGCAACTCGGCTACTACGATGAATGCTACCGGCGAAATGCAGTACGGTCTTGAAGCGGTGTTAAGAACTGTCAGTGCTTCTGAGTGCAACGCTAAATATCGTACAGCATATCCCGAAATGTATTCCGCGATTTCAAAAGGCTACGTTGCTGTTTTGGAATTTAAGATTCCTCTCCAGATGGCTCGTACCGATATGCCTATATATACTTCCGGTAACAATTCTCTCGTATATAACTACCATGTTTCTGTTGAAGACGGTTGGAATACCGGTAAGGGTATTGCTACTCACGTTGACGATAATAACGGTAATAACGAGTTCCGCGTGTTCAAACCCGGCTCTTGGGATTATAGTACTTCTCGTTACTTCTATTCCGAAAATACCTTTGATACAGTTGAAATCGACGGTATGCGTACCGAATTCTTCTGGAACGATTATTCCGACTATATCGGCGTAAACGGTTCTACCGGTTACTACAATCCTCCTCAGGAATCCAATAATACCTACGCATTCGGTCAGACTGCATACGTAGGACAAAATAATTTCTACGGCTTTGCAATTCTTGACGATGAGGCTGTCTCCGGCGTTACCGAATATACTCTTTGGATTAACGCAGACCCCGCGCAAAACGGTTATACCCATCGATTCCATTTCTTCGAACAAAACGGTCAATTTGTCTGTGAAGCTTACGACAAGAACGGTACTAAGCTTTCCTTCGATAAGTATACGGGTGTTCAGATTGGCGCCAACATCATTAATGGCAGAACCAGCCTTGAATACATGATCGACCTCGATTTGTTCGATCCCGACAGAAGCGGTTTTGAATATACCGTTTCCTCCTTGCACGAAGTTAACGGCGAGGAACTCGGTCTCTACTATCCCGCTACCGATACTTACGATAAGCTTTTTGTAACTCATATTAATGCCGCAGCTGTTACTCCTCGTGCAGGTATGATTTACTCCTACGCTAACCGCAACAAGATTAACGGTTATGCTACTTATTTCGTATTCAATCCTACCTCTACCGCTAACGAATATACCGTTGATTGCGTTGCCGATCCCACCGGTGCCGATGCAAAGAATGAGGTTTTGGCGGCAATTAAAGAAGGCGGCTTTATTTACGCCCTCTACGACACTCTTTTTTATGACATATACGACAAAGGCACTGATGCACAGCAGGCAATCCAAGCTTCTTGGAAGTCGGTTTACGGCACGGGTTATATTGCCGACTGTAAGGCTCAGTTCAAGATTGGCGCAATCGTAAGATTCAGAGGTCTCGATACTGCTTCGGTTGTTGACCCCGGAAACGTTTCCAGTATTTATGACTCTGTTTTCGGTTACGAGCTTGAAGCTCTTAACGTAACCTTCTCGGTTGAAAAGACCGACGCATCTAACCGTAACGTGAACCTTCCCGACAACGGAGTTTGGTACAAAACCGCTCTTAAGGTTGATACTCTTGGCTACTTCTACCCTGAAATCATCGAGGTTGACGGCGATCTCGGCGACAGCGGTTGGGACCCCAACGGTTGGACCGAAGTAAGAGAAGGCTCTAACGGTTCTCTTCAGTCTGTTGAATATCAGTCCAACGGTGCTGAGAACTATAACTACAAATACCAAATGCGTACCGACGGCGAAAACGTTTATTTTGCGTTCGTACTTTTCGACGTGGATTTCGCAGGTACTCACGGTCAGGGTATTCAGGACACTGACGGTACCTATAAGTTCTGTCCTTCCGTTCGTGTTTGGGTAAAATCTCATAACGAAGAATTTAAGGATGCGGTATCCTTTACCCATCTTTATGACGTTCGTTACGGTATTCCTACCGATGAAGCAGCTCAATATGCAAATGGTAACGACTATATCGAAACCACTCTTAATATCGACAAAATCAATATCCATGGTCAGACCCACGCAGGTCAGGAATGGTATCTTACCAACACCGATGCTAAAAACATTGCCGGTGTTCCTGAGGACCAAATTGGTGTAACTCAATACAGCAACTCTACCAAGCAAGTAACTTACGTTAATACCCAGCTTCGTTTCTCCAAGCATCTTGGTTATTCTACCGGCGGTTACCTCTACCCTTGGGGCGGTAATGCCGATAAGACTAGCGGCAAGGGCACTACCCAGAACCAGAATTATAGTGCGTCTCTCCTCTTCGGTGAAACCGTAGAAATTATGGAAAACACCAAGAATGGCGCTAACGGCAATGACGAACAGTGGTACGCTTATACCGATACCGAACGTTATGAGCTCGCTAAGGAACACGGTAGATGGTGTTACGATGATTCTACCGGTAACTCTATGGTTGAATTCAAGTTCAATCTCGATGAAATCGGTTGCGGCAACGGCGAAGGCTTTGAATATTTCGTACACGGCGCGTTCTCCGGTGAAAAGTATGACGCTCCCTTTACGATGTTTAACCCCACCGTTACTAACGTTCCTTACGGCGATCAAAAGGGCTTTACTTCTTACTCGCTTCCCTTCTGGAACTTCGACGAAATCACCTCTTTAAAGTATAATTCTTCCACTGAGTATGCTCATATGCTCCGTAACAACTACGCTCCCGTAGCTTCTCTCGGTGCAAAGGTAACCAGTAATTTCAACAATACCGGAAAGAACGCAATTAGGTTCGGCGGTCTGTATACGGAAGATTATATAAGACGAAAAGCTCACGAAGTTACAAATAATTATAAAGAAGGATACGATAGTGCCGATCGCGTTCTCAACGGCGCGAATATGGACGGCATTACCAACTATTGGGACGTTGCTAAGGTTGGTATCGTATTCCAGTTTACTCAGAAACTTACCAAGAATTCTAATGGCGAGGTTGACCTCACTCTTGAAACCGCAGGTGTCGGTTCTGCCGATTCTGTAGGTATTTACCAATGGAGACAAGGCTCCAACTTTGCTGACTATGAAAAGTACGTATTCTACGTAACACTTAACGGTCTTCCCGAACAGCTTAAGGATCAGAAGTTGAGCTTCCGTAGCTATATCGACTACTACGATGTAGACGGTTCGCCCACATATTATGACCAAATAATCGAACGTTCTTGGAATCAGGTCAACGAAGGCGCAGTTCTTCCCGAACAGGGCGCTGATGTCGGCGATGGCAACCAAGGCGGCAACCAGGGCGGCAACGGCAACCCCGGCACAGAAATAATCAAAGACTACAACGGTAAGGTTATCGCTTACATTCCTCTTGATGACCGTCCCGTTAACATCGACCGTGCAATCTATCTTGCGCAGTCCTCGGGCTTTGAAATTCTTATGCCTCCTAAGGAATATTACAGAACCAAGATTAATAACGCGGATACCGCCGCGGATGATTCCGCAATCGGTAACCCCGAAAAGCTTTACGAATGGCTTCAGGCTAACGAAAACGTCGCTGACTACTTCGTAATTTCTCTCGACCAGCTCCTTTCCGGCGGTCTCGTAGGTTCGAGAGACTTCGCGGGTGTAAATAAGCTTCCCAATGCTGCTAACGACGGCGCATATTACGATCCTGACCTCGCATTCGAAGAAGACGTTATTGATTATCTTGCAGGCCTTGTTACGAGAAAGGAAGTAGTATTCTTCGATTCTCAGATGCGTCTTGCATCCACCGGTCAATTCAACGGCTTCCTCAGCGATTCGACTACAATTGACGGCAAGAAGGTTAACCATTACACCTTCCTCCGTTCCTACTTTGCATTGGAAGAAAGGCCTGAGGTTGACGTAACAGCTTCCGATGCACTTGACAGAATTTTCGCTAACTACCAAAAGGACGCTAACGGTAATTATATCCTCGGCGAAAATATTTATACGGCTGACGGTAAGACTCTTAACGTATCTGCCAACAAGTATTATACTTTGGGCGGATATTCTATCACAGCAGAGTATCTCGACAGATATCTTAAGTCTCGTGAGCGTAAGCTTAAACTTAACGAAATGCTCTTCGATAAGGGCGTCGTTGCAAACTCCAAACTCTTCTACGTCGGTATCGACGACTCCTATCCTAAGGCATCTATCCATACCGCAGAAACCGCATGGCTCAACTATAAGGGCGGCCATCTTGCAAACTTTGAAGTATTCTCCGGTATCGACGAAATCGGTTTGATGTCTATGGCAGCGTTTGTAACCTCCTGCTACGGCAAGGTTAATGCGGTCGTTGAATACTTCGGCCCCGGTCAGGACTACGCGGCTGATGATTACGGTGTTGAACCTCTCAGCAACTCTATCAACGTTCACGTTGAAGGCGTAGGCGCGAATATCATTTCGCAGTCCGGTACCAGAAACTACATGAGCATTCTCGTTTACACGAGAGGCGGTACTAAGGAGAATCCTACTGCCGGCGCAGGTTCTTCCTATATTAATGCTTTGATTGATAAGGCGAAGAGCAATATTGAAAACGGTATTCCTACCTGTATTATCGACGGTTCTACCGAACATAGAGAACTCGGTAACGCAATTATCGCTTCCGACCTCGAAATTTCGAAACTCCTCGGTTACAGTAACTGGAACACTATCGCGAATGCGGCAGGTATTGGTATTTCGAACGCAATTGCGCGTTATTCCTACCTTAAGAATTCCGATAATATTACCTATGAATCTCACGTAGGCTTCTTCAAGCAGATTTCCTACTCCTTCCTTAAGGACGTTGGATATACGAACAAGTGGAAAGCAAGATGGAGCGATTACAATTCGACCGGTGATACTTATGCAAACCGTGTGCTCTGTACTAATGACTCCGACTCCTTCAACACTTGGAAGACTACTATTATGAACCGTATTAACGGCGGTTCGGGATCCAGCGCTAACAACGCTTCTGTAATGACCAAGGTTGGTCAATATACCACACTCGGTCAGATTAAGATTGTTGGTGATCTCTATTGGCCTTGGGATCGTGCATTTGAAGCAAGTTTCGATCTCGGATTCAAGGGCGCGACCAATATGGCTTCCGGTATGACTTACACCGCAACTGCTTACTCTTCCGGTTACGGTCTGGACGATGAAACGAATTGTCTTACCGACGGCGAAATGGGAAATACCTTTGGTTGGGCAAACAGCGGTTGGTTTGCGATCAATGCTGATAACCAGGCAGGCGGTATTACCTTCAACTTCTCCGAAAAGAAGAACGTAAGCAACGTTAACCTTCACCTCTACAACGGTACCAACGGTGATGGCGGTATCGGTGCTGCTAACTACATTTACATCTACGCACTTAATGACAACGGCGTATATGAAAAGGTAGGCGAAGTAAACAACCTTAATAGAGATAACGGATCCTTCTATTGGGCTACCGCATACTTTGAACCTGTCGAAACCACTTCCATCAAGGTTGTTGGTAACATAGGCAAACGTACCGGTACAGCTTCCGATACACAGGCAGCGTTCATAATGATTAACGAATTGCAGATTTGGTAATCAAAATCTCGTAAAGACAAATAAAAAGACGATTCTTCGGAATCGTCTTTTTGTTCGCTTCGCTTATTTATACCCCGAAAATATACGTAATATACGTAATATACGTACTGTAGGGACAGGCGTCCTCGACTGTCCGCCGCGAAACAATCAAGGAAAAGGTTGTTTTATGTTTTAACCTTACGATTCTCGTAATGTAGGGACCGGCGTCCTCGACGGTCCGCCGCGAAACAGTTTATGTTTTGTAATACTTAATAAAATCACGGAACAAATTGATACGTTATCGATTTTAATTGTCGCAAATAACAAAATACAACGTAGCGGACAGTCGAGGACGCCTGTCCCTACATTTTGAATGTTGTATGTAACAATTAATTCGAGGGTTTAACCCACGCGGAGAGAACGTTTCGATTAATACAAACCCATACCGCGGGAAAGTAAAAAAGAACTGTCATCCTGAGCGGAGGCGGGTTACCGCCGTAGTCGAACTTTTGGGACGTTAGTCACAAAAGCGCGAGCCGTTAGGCGACGCGGGATCTCAATTAAGGAAAAGGTAACAGTTATTGTCGCCCTTTTGTACGTTCTCCAAACTCTTGCGAGATCCCGTTTTGGGTTTCACCCAAAACGCATTTTCTAAGGAAAATGTTCGACTACGGAAAATGGTTTTATGACCATTTTCCTACGCTCAGGATGACACCATCACCGAAGACGGTAAAACGGCAACAATTAAAAAGAACCGAGCGCGTAGCAGAGTGGATGCAGAATGGGCAAATAATACAATAGCACCTCTTAATTACAAACCCTTACAGAATAAAGAAAGAAGAAACGGAACCAGAAGGTACATACCTAAAAGTTCCGTTTCGTTTAATATACAATAAAAATCCCATAAAAATCGGCGACAGGTGCGTCGATTTTTATACCTATGAGTTTCGCAACCTTGGACAAGACCGTAGGTCGCGCACAAGGTTGGCGCGAGCGTACGAAACTCTCAAAAGACCGATGAAAAACCGTGTGTTTTTCATCGAGAGCGTTAGCGATTTTATGCGTTCTGTGTTATTCTGCTTATAACAACCAACAAAAGAACGTAACAATCAAACAGAAGTGAGCGCGTAGCAGAATGGCACAGAATGGAAAAACAGAGCCCGAAGGCGTACAAAGGTACGTCGAGAGGCTCTGTTTTTTCATAGCATAAAAAATATAATAGTTCCGCTAATACAAACCCTTTTTGGGTAACGAACAAATCAGAAACAACATAAACAAGATATATATCTTTTTATGCGTTCTGTGTTATTCTGCCCAGCGCGATTACCCTAATCTTACGAAATGATCGGTCGCCATCGCACGCTCAACAAGTCCTTCAACGTCGAGCTTCGATTCTTCCTCTAAAATCTCCGCCATATCGGGGCGAGTGTCGGGGTGCTTCGGGGTAAAAACGGTACAGCAATCCTCGTAGGGGAGTATCGAGGTCTCAAAAGTGCCGATCTCGCGGGCGCGGACAACGATCTCCTCCTTGTCGAGTCCTATGCAGGGACGGAGGACCGGTACGGTTGCGACTGCGTCGGTAACACCGAGGGAAAGCATGGTCTGGCTTGCAACCTGCGCCAGACTTTCACCGGTGATAAGACAGCCTGCGCCGTATTTTTCGGCTAATTTGGAGGCGCACCTGACCATAAATCTGCGGAGGAGAAGCGTGAAAAGGCGCTCCTTGCAGGTGTTTACGAGCGTTTCCTGGATTTCGGTAAGGCTTATCGAATGGAGATAGATCTCTCCGCAATATTCGGTGAGCTTTTCGGCAAGCGTGCGTACCTTTTCCGCCGCCGCCTCGCCGGTATAGGGAGGAGTTTCGAAATAAACCGCGTCGATAGCCGCGCCTCTGCGGGCAATCATATGACCTGCAACAGGGCTGTCGATACCGCCCGAAAGCATAAGCATTCCTCTTCCGCTGCATCCGACGGGAACACCGCCCGCACCCTTTTCGCCGTTGCCGTGGATAAAGGCGGCACGGTCGCGGATCTCGATAGTAACCGTGCGCTCGGGATTTATGACGTCTACCTTCATATCGGGACGGGCTTCGAGGATCATTCCGCCGCATTCCGCGCAAATTTCGGGGGATTTAAGCGGAAACTTCTTGTCGCTGCGTTTCGCTTCGCATTTGAAGGTCTTTGCGTTTCCGAGTAATTCGTCGACGTTCTCGCGTAATTTTTCCGCGATGTCCTCCATATTCTTTTCGCACTCAATACCGCGGCAGACCGTCGCTACGCCGAAAACCTTTTTGAGCTTTTCGTAAGCGGTGTCGATATCCGCGCTGTCGTCGCCCGAAACACAAAGCGTGGATTGTGCGTAATCGAGCGTAAAAGCGCCGTCGACCGTCTTCAGAACCTTGCGTACGCGCTTTTCGAGCATTGTGTTGAAATAGTTGCGGTTCAAGCCCTTCAGGACTATTTCACCGTATTTTAAGAGTATAACTTCTTTCATCTTCTGAGCCTTTTTGCGATCTCGCTCAATTTTTCGGCGAGTATATCGCACTCCTCTTTTTTGTTAGTTGCGCCGATGCTTATTCTCACGGTGCTTTCTATTTCTTCCTTCGGCAGACCGTATCCTGCGAGCGCGTGGCTTATTCCCTTACGTGCAGAGCAGGCGCTTCCTGCCGAGATGCAGATTCCTTCGGTGTTGAGCGCGTTCAGCATAACCTCGCTGCGTACACCCTTTACCGAGAGCGATATGATGGTGTCGATATGATTTTTCGGGATATTAAGCTTGAAATCGGGGTTCTCGGAGAGTAATCCTACGAGGTAAGAATATATTTCGGAAATGTGCTCGGTAACGCTTCCGTCAAATGCGTCGACCGCCGCCCCGAAGGAGGCAATGCCGATTAGGTTCTCTGTGCCGGAACGGAGTCCGCTTTCCTGACCTCCGCCCTTTATGAAAGGCGGAAGCTTTATTCCGCTTTTGACGTAAAGCGCGCCGACACCCTTGAAACCGCCTATTTTGTGAGCCGAAATGCTTGCAAGATCGCAATTTTTGACGATTTCGCGCTTGTCCTTTGTTTTGAGAAAGCCCTGGACGGCATCGCAGTGGAAAAGAGCACCGCAACCGCTTTTGTCAATAGCCCTTCGAACGGCGGAAATGTCATATTTAGCGCCGGTTTCGTTGTTGGCAAGCATAATGCTGACGAATGCCGCGCCGTCGTTGAGCGCGTTTTCGAGCGCGTTCAGGTCTAATTCCCCGCCGAGAGTCGGGATCCTGATAACCTCGAAGCCCTCGCCCTCAAGCGCCTTTATCGGCTCGGCGACCGAGGGATGCTCGCTGTCGGTCGTGATGATGCGCTTCGAACGGCGTATACGTAATTTTGCCGCACCGAAAATGGCTTGGTTGTTGCTTTCACTGCCGCAGCTCGTAAATATTATCTCCTCTGGCTTGCAGGAAAGAGCACGGCTGACGCTTTTTCGTGCGCTGTCGACTGTTTTTTTGGCATCCAATCCTGCCGAATGAACCGAGGAGGGGTTGCCGTAAATTGTAAATGCAGTCTCCGCCGCTTTGACCGCCGAAGGGGAAGGGCAGGTCGTTGCCGCAGAATCAAAATATATCATAAAATTCTCCGTATATGTGATCGTAATTGATTTTAGCATATATATAAAGCTTTTGCAACGAAAACTTTTTAACGAATTTTTTTATTTTATTAATTAATACCCCTTTACATAGCCTCTAAAAAGATGTATAATACACTGAATACCAATATATTCATGTCTGTGAGGGCGAAATAACTATATGGCGAAAGCGCATAGAACTTATCAGCCGAAAGACGGGGAGTATATCGGGATAAAATAAATTTTAGGAGGCAAAAATGTTACCTTACGTACTTACCGGCGTTATTTCCGCCGTCGTTGCTGCCGTCCTGTTTTATGTCATTGGATACAATGTCCGCAAGAGCCGTGCCGAAAAGGCTATCGGAAGCGCGGAGGCTGAATCCAAAAGGATAATCGAGGATGCTACCAAAGCCGCCGAAACGGTTAAGAAAGAAAAACTTGTTGAGGCAAAAGAAGAAGCGCTCAAGATCAAAAACGAAGCAGAGCGCGAATTGAAAGAAAGAAGAAGCGACCTTCAGAAGCTCGAACGCAGAGCTATGCAGAAGGAAGAAAATCTCGACAAAAAGTATGAAAACCTTGAAAAGAAGGAAGAAATACTTAACGCAAAAATTCGTGAAAACGAAGAATTGAAGACCAAAAACGAAGAAATCGTCGCTCAGCAGGAAGAGCTTCTCCAGAAGATCTCCGGTATGACGGCGGAAGAAGCACGCGCTATGCTTATGGAGCGTGTTGAAAGTGAATCTCGACATGAAATGGCGATGAAGCTTCTCGAGGTTGAGCAGGAATGCAAGGACAAAGCAGAAGAATCCGCCAAGAACATAATCGCGCTCGCTATCCAGCGTTGCGCCGCAGACAGCGTTTCCGAGGCTACCGTTTCGGTCGTTGACCTTCCCAACGACGAAATGAAGGGTAGAATTATCGGCCGCGAGGGTAGAAATATCCGCGCTATCGAAACTCTTACCGGTGTCGACCTTATCATCGACGATACCCCCGAGGCTATCGCTATCTCTACCTTCGACCCTGTTCGCCGTGAGGTTGCGAGAATGACTCTCGAAAAGCTTATCTCCGACGGACGTATCCATCCTTCGCGTATCGAAGAAACTGTTGAAAAGAGCCGTAAGGAAGTCGAAGCCGTTATTAAGAAGGAAGGCGAACAAGCCACCTACGAAACCGGCGTTCACGGTATCAATCCCGAGCTTATTAAGCTCCTCGGCCGTCTTAAATACCGTACCAGCTACGGTCAGAACGTTCTTAAGCATTCTATCGAGGTTTCGCATATTGCCGGTATGATCGCCGCCGAGCTCGGTGTCGACGTTAACCAGGCTAAGCGCGCGGGACTTCTCCACGATATCGGTAAGGCTATGACTCATGAGGTCGATGGCTCGCACGTTCAGATCGGTGTCGACGTTGCCCGCAAGTATAAGGAAAGCCGCGACATCGTTCACGCTATCGAGGCTCACCACGGCGACGTTGAACCCCACACTCTTGTTGCTATGATCGTTCAGGCGGCTGACGCGGTTTCCGCGGCACGTCCCGGCGCAAGACGTGAAAACCTTGAATCCTATATTAAGCGTCTCCAAAAACTCGAAGAAATCGCAACCTCCTTTAACGGTGTTGAAAAATCCTTCGCTATCCAGGCGGGTAGAGAAGTACGCATTATGGTCAAACCCGAGGAGGTTAACGACGACGAAATGATCTTTATCGCCCGCGATATTGCCCGCAAGATCGAATCCGAGCTTGAATATCCCGGACAGATTAAGATTAACGTTATTCGTGAGATGCGCCAAGTAGACTACGCTAAGTAATCGGAACACGCATCTTTCGGCTAGACCGAAAAGCCGATTTTTATCAACGCGATGAAGGAAACGACGGATTTATCCGGTTATCACCGCGAGGGATTTGACTTTTAGGAAGAAAATCCAAAGGATTTTCAATATATCGGCTTTTCTATGCCGATTTTCACCTCCGGCAGTACGTCGGTACAGCCTGTCGGTGTAAATCGACATTCTACCTCGAAATCTGCGCGTTCTATGCTCTCGATTAAAATCTTGCGATTTTAATCGGATTAATGGAGTTTCGTGCGCTCGCGCAAACCTTGTGCGCGCCCTTCGGTCTTGTCCAAGGTTTCGAACATCATAGGAGTATTTTTCGAGGCACATGTCCCCGAAAAATACAATGATTTTTATTGTAATTTTTGGTAGTTAGCGCGTTCTTCGCTTTCGAATAAATTCAGTGCGCGTTCACGTAAGGCGTAGCAGAATGGTTCAGAATGGAAAATCGGCATCCGAAGCTGTAGTAATCTACTGCGAGGATGAAGATTTTTCATAGCACAAAAATACAATAATTCCGCTAATGCAAAACCTTTTTGGTTAACGGTAAAATCAGAATAAACAAAAAACAGATCGTATTTCTTTTTGTGCGGTCTGGGGCATTGTGCATAGCCGAATTAAAGGATAAAAATGATTAAAATACTTGCTGTCGGCGATGTTTTCGGAGCGCCGGGTTGCGAATTTGTCCGAAAGCATCTGAGAAAAATTAAAAATATCGAGCAGGCGGATCTGGTTATCGTAAATGCCGAAAATTCCTGCGCGGGAAGCGGTCTCGACCGCGCCGAAGCCTCGCTTCTTTTCGACAGCGGTGCCGACGTGCTTACGGGAGGGAACCATTCCTTCCGCCGTTACGCGCTTATGGATTTCATCGATGACGAACCGTTTATACTCCGTCCGCTTAATTTTCCTGCGGGCTCGCCCGGCAACGGTTATTGCATAATCCCCGTTAAAAACGGTATTCGCGCTTTGGTTATCTCGGTTTGCGGTCAGGTTTTTATGGACCCGTACGATTCGCCCTTTACGGCGGTCAACCGACTTCTCGACGAGCTGAAGGGTAAATACGATTTCGCGGTATGCGATTTCCACGGCGAAGCAACGAGCGAAAAACTCGCTTTCTCGCACGTTTTCGACGGCAGGATCCAAATCGTTTTCGGCACCCATACCCATATCCAGACCGCTGACGAGCGCTTGACTCCGCGCGGCGGCGGATATATAAGCGATATCGGTATGTGCGGCAGCGAGGATTCGATAATCGGTGTTACCTATGAAACCGCGGTTCCGCGATATACGAAGAATATTCGTATGAAGGGTATCCCCGCGAAGGAAAACGTTGCGTTGCGCGGCGCGGTCTTCACGATCGATGAAAAAACAATGTATTGTACAGACGTAAAAAGAATAAAATATAACGAAGGAAACTTAAAATGAATTTGAACACTTTGATGATTTTTGCCGAAAATCCCCAGGCGAACGGTATCGTGCAAACCCTCGGAATGATCGTTCCGCTCGGCTTGCTCGCGCTGGTCTTCTATTTTATGATCTACCGTCCCCAGAAGAAACAGGAAAAAGAAGTTGCCGATATGAGAAACGCTATCGAGCTCGGCGACGTTATCGTTACAACCGGCGGTATTGTCGGTATGGTCGTTAAGGTTAAGGACGATATGCTCCTTATCGAAACCAGCGGTAACCGTACAAAGCTCCAGATCCAGAAATGGGCGGTCCATTCGGTAATTGAAAAGGCAAACGAACCCGAGGTTGTTGAAACTAAGGATAAGAAGGCTTCCAAGGAAGAAAAGATAAAGCTCAAGGAAGACAAAAAGAAAGAAAAGAAAGAAAAAAACAAAGACAAATAATTTCTGAAAGGTAAAAATCCTCGGATTTTTACCTTTTTCGTCAACGCGATGTAGGTATAAATTAATCGTTTTGCTACCATCGCGGTCGTAATGCTTTGGCTAATTCTCGCGGGGAAATCAAGTTCGCAGGAACAAACAGATTTCCACCCCTCGCGGTGATAATAATACAAAATAATAACAACCTCGCATCGCATTGCAACTATGTACGCTATGTCTCGCGGTGTAAGGGGAACAATTATATTCAACTATACACCGCGTTGATGAAAAAAGGAGGTAAAAGATGAAAAAAACACTCAAAAGAAAATACGCAAACCTGCTTATAAAGCAGGGTGTGAATATCCAAAAGGGACAACAGCTTAATATCCTTGCCGACGTCGAAGCGGCAGATTTCGTAACCCTTCTCGCCGAAGCGGCATACCGCGCGGGCGCTTCTAACGTTCGAGTGGATTGGTCGAGTACGTCGCTTACTAAGCTCGCCTATCGCCACCGTTCTATAAGATCGCTTTGCGATATCCCCGAATGGCAGATAGAGAAGGCGAAGCACGATTCCGAGATCCTGCCTGCCCGAATCCGTCTTATCTGTGAAGACCCCGACGGTCTTGCTTCGGTTAATCAGGAGAAATTGAGCCGTGCGAATATCGCCGCGTCCAAGGCGCTGAAGCCCTACCGCGACGCGATGGATAATAAGCATCAATGGCTCGTTTGCGCTATTCCCGGCAAGGCTTGGGCGAAGAAGGTTTTCCCGAACGATCGCGCGTCGGTTGCGGTCGAAAAGCTTTGGGAGGCAATACTTGCTACGGTGCTTTGCGACGAGGAAAACGACTGTATTGCCGCTTGGGACGATAAAAATAACGCATTCCGCGAAAAGAGTGAGTGGCTTAATTCTCAGAATTTTGACTATCTGCATTTCAAATCGGCTAACGGAACCGATTTCAAATGCGAGCTTATGAAGGAAAGCGTTTGGTGCGGCGGCGGAGAATATACCCTTTCGGGCGTTTACTTTAACCCCAATATGCCCACCGAAGAGATTTTCACGACTCCGAAAAAGGGCGCTTGCAGCGGAAGACTTGTTTCCTCGATGCCTTTGTCCGTAAGAGGAACGCTTATCGAAAACTTTTATATCGATTTTGAGGACGGTAAAGCAGTCGCTTGGCACGCCGAAAAGGGTAACGAGGCGCTCGGTAAGCTCATAACGACCGACGAGGGAAGCGGTATGCTCGGTGAGCTTGCGCTCGTGCCGAAGGATTCCGCGATATCTATGAGTAAAATTTTATATTATAATACGCTTTTCGATGAAAATGCTTCCTGCCACGTTGCTATCGGTGCGGGCTATACGAGCTGTGTAAAGGGATTCGAAAATATGACCCTTGACGAAATGCACGAGCTCGGAGTTAACGAATCTATGATCCACGTCGACTTTATGATAGGCACCGACGACCTCTCTGTTGTCGGCTATAAGGACGGAAAAGCTACCCCGATTTTTGTCGACGGTAAATGGGCATAAATAATTGACGGAGGATAAAAATATGCTTCCTGTTGCTATTCAGCTATATTCGCTTCGCGACGATATGGCGAACGATACCGAAAAAACGCTCCGTGCCGTTAAGGATTACGGCTATGACGGGGTTGAATTGGCGGGCTTTTGCGGAAAAACCCCCGAAGAAATGAAAAATCTCCTCGACGAGATAGGTCTGATACCCGTTTCGGCTCATATTTCGCTGTACGATCTGCGCGACGATGCCGAAAAAGTGATAAACGATTATAAGCTTTTGGGATGTCGGCATCTCGTTGTCCCCGGACTTGCGCTTGAGGACCGTCCCAGAAAAGAGGGATTTTTCGAGGTTGTTAAGGATTTGGAAAAATTCGGGGAGATGATGAGAAATTCGGGAATGACCTTAAGCTACCATAACCACGATTTTGAGTTCGTAAAAATGGAAAACGGCGAATACGGCTTCGATTACCTTTACGGAAATACATCACCCGAAAACCTGAAAATGCAACAAGATACCTGCTGGGTACGTGTTGCGGGCGAGGACCCCGTAAAATACCTCGAAAAGTATAAAAACCGCTGTCCGTTGCTCCATTTGAAGGATTTTGTCGGCGAAAAAAGCGAAAATATGTATAACCTTATCGGTATTGACGAAACTAAAAAGGAAGCACCCAAGACCTTCGAATTTCGCCCGGTCGGAAGCGGTGTTCAGGATTTTTACGCAATAATCGATTCCGCCGAAAAATGCGGTGTCGAATGGCTTATCGTCGAACAGGACGAGCCTTCGATGGGAAAATCTCCGATGGAATGCGCGAAATCAAGTATAGACTTTCTTAAAAATATGTAAGCGAGGAACTTAAAATGAGTGAATGCACCCACGATTGCTCGACCTGCAGTGCAAATTGCAGCAGTCGGGACCAAAAAGAAAGAAGTATGATCGAACCTCTCAGAGAGGGAAGTAAAATAGGCAAGGTTATCGCTGTTGTAAGCGGTAAGGGCGGTGTCGGTAAATCGCTCGTTACCTCTCTTCTTGCGGTTAATGCGAACCGTAAGGGTCTTAAGACCGCAATCCTCGACGCGGATATAACAGGCCCTTCGATACCGATGTGCTTCGGTGTAAACGGTGAGGTTATGAGCGACGGCGAGTCGATGATTCCTCCCGAAACCCAAAAGGGAATCAAGGTTATGTCGCTTAACCTTCTTCTTCCCGATGCGAGCGACCCCGTTGCATGGCGCGGCCCGATTATCGCTGGTTGCGTAAAGCAGTTCTGGACCGACGTTAATTGGGGCGAAAACGACGTTATGTTTATAGATATGCCTCCCGGAACCGGCGACGTACCTCTTACCGTTTTCCAATCGCTTCCCGTGGACGGTATGATCATCGTTACCAGCCCTCAGGATCTCGTTTCGATGATCGGCGGTAAGGCGGTTCGTATGGCTGAGCTTATGAACATTCCGATACTCGGCCTTGTGGAAAACTTCTCCTATTTCCAATGCCCCGATTGCGGTAAGGAACACCGTATTTACGGCGAAAGTAAGGTGGAAGAGATCGCGAAAGCGCACGGTATCCCGAAGGTTGCCCGCCTTCCCATCGACCCGAAGCTTGCGGCGGCGTGCGATGCGGGTATGATCGAGCTCTATGAGGGAAGCCTGCTTGAGGATATGTTTTAATCTGTCCTTCTAAGCTTAGGAATCATAAATAACAGAACCCAACGCATACCTATGCGTTTTCGGGTTCTGTTTTCTTATTTCGCTTAGAGCTTTATAGTGTCAACCGCCGAAAAGAGCAAGAAACATCGTAATTGCCGCCGAAATGAGTAATAAGACCGCGAATAGCTCCATAAAAAACCCTCCGAAGCTATTTTCGCCCCGAAAATTAAAAATATACTTGTTGCATAGACAAAGAAACGGTGATATAATTGACTGGCTGAAGCATTGAATCTTGAACCGTCCCAAAAGGGATGAAACGTTGTGCTTTTCGGCAAATTTCAATTTATTGTCTCAGTAATACACATATGTTGAAATGAGGTGCAGATGTGTGAAAACAGGTCTTGTTCTTGAGGGCGGCGGTGTGCGCGGAATTTATACCGCGGGCGTGCTCGATACGTTTATGAAATACGGTTTGACCTTTGACGGTCTTATCGGTGTGTCGGCAGGTGCGGTACACGGCTGCTCGTTCCTTTCGGGTCAGAAGGGGAGAAGCATTGATTATTATTTGAAATATTGTAAAGAGCCGAGATTTATGAGTTTTCGAAACTGGCTCCGCACGGGTGACGTCGTCGATGAGGAGTTTTCCTATCACGAGCTGCCCGAAAAGCTCGTTCCTTATGACAATGAGGCTTTTTTGAAAAATAGGACCCCTTTTTATGCGGTGTGTACCAACGTCGAAAGCGGTAAAGCCGAATATATCCGCCTTAACGATATGTTTGCGGATATTGACGTTATACGCGCTTCGGCAAGCCTTCCGTATTTTTCACGGCTTGTGGAGATCAACGGCAAAAAATATCTCGATGGAGGCTGTTCCGACAGTATACCGCTCGATGCGTTTCGTAAAATGGGATATGAAAAGAACGTTGTGGTGCTGACCCGCCCTTCGGATTATGTGAAAAAGAAGGAAATGACGGCGTTCTCTAAGCTGGTGTACGGAAAATATCCCGAATTTGAAGAAACCTTGAAGTCGCGCCACGATAATTACAATAATTCCGTGAAGCTCGTCGATGAGGGTGTGCGCGACGGAAGCGTGTTTCTTATCCGCCCCTCCGAGCCGCCTAAAGCGGGCAGAATGGAGCACGACCCCGAAAATATCCGCGCTACCTACGAGCTCGGCGTGAAGGATGCCGAAAATGCGATAAACGACCTTCTGATTTGGCTCGAACGTATTGACAAAGTCAAGGATATCGAATAAAATTGAAATATAAAACGTTTGTAAACGTATAAAAGGAGAAAATTATGGAATACATTATCCGTGTTGAAAAAGAAATCGATTTTTCCCGCGCCGAAAAGGCTCTTATCTCGAACTATAAATGGACCGATGGCTATGCGCCCGAAGCGTATGCTCAGCTTATTTATATCGAGGGCAGAGGCTTCGCGCTCAAGATGACCGCGCACGAGGAAAACCCTAAGGCGGAATACACAAAGTATAACGACCCCGTTTATAAGGATAGCTGTCTCGAGTTTTTCGTCAGCTTCAACAGCGCGAACCCGAAATATATGAACTTCGAAATGAACTCCAACGGCGCGTTTCTTGCGGCAGTACGTACCGACCGCGCAAATAAAACTCCTATAAATATGCTCGCACCGCTTCCCAAAGTAACCGCAACCAAAGAAGACGGCAAGTGGAGCGTCGAGGTCTTCTTCTCGAACGATTTTATCGGTAAGACCTTCGGAAAATTCTCCTTCGGCCGCGGCGAACAGTTTAAGGGTAACTTCTATAAATGCGGCGACGATACCGAGATCCCCCATTTCGGTATGTGGTCTCCCGTAGATAACGAAACTCCCGATTTCCACCGCCCCGAATTTTTCGGTACGCTTATTATCGAGGAATAAATCTTATATACAAAAGGCTTTTGGATGTCTGTCCAAAAGCCTTTTTCTATCGTATTTCCTGTTCAAGCTCAAAAAAATCTTTAGTGTTGAAAAACTCATTAAGCGTTATGCCGAATCCGTCGCAAAGCATTTTTATTGTAACTATACCGGGATTTACGCTTTTTCCGTACAAAATGTTTTTAACGGTAGACGGTGCAACGCCTGATTCGGTGGCAAGCTTGTGTATCGACATATTTCTCTCTTCCAAAAGGTATAAAAGACGATTTTTCACAGCGGTGTAGGTGTCCATATAAATCTCCGTTTCTTGAAATTTTCACGGTGTTGTATATGGTTATTTTACCTGTATATCGTTGACAAAATGGGCTATATATGATACTATAGGCTATAAATAGACCATTTTTTAGAAATAATTAAGATAAGGGGAAAATTATGAGAAAAACAAAACGTCTAACGGCGTTGCTGCTGACTGTATTTATGATCGTCGGCATTATTGCGCCGATGACACTAACCGCAAGCGCGGCAACGGCTATTGAGCTTTCGGTCCCGTTCTTTTGCCAGCGAAGCGCTAATGTTTGCGTGAATTCTTGCCTTTCGATGGTAGAGGCATATGATCATGGATATGGCGAAAACGATGACTATGTATATCAAACCGTAATGGACTTTAATCCCGGTGCAACACTGTCCTCAAGCAACGCATCCAATCTTGGATACACCTCGATTACTTGCTCTCTACAGTCTGTATATAATCAGCTGGCCGCAGGAAATCCTGTTATTATTCAGCGCGTAGGAGCAAATCACTTTGGTGTTGTGTACGCATATCGTCCCACTTCTTCTTCTTTGCAAATGAAGGATTTTCACGTCCTTAATCCTTTTCGTGACGGAAACAATGTAGTAGGTCCCGGTTCGTTTGGATACAGCAATATGGAGAGTTGGCTTTCTGGAAACACATGGAAAACCGCCTGGGTAAAAACTTCGGATAAAATTCCTGTTCGGGACAAAACCACTCCACTATCCGTCAACACTAAAAAAGAAGCCACTATCTCCACCGGCGGAGAAGTTCAATATTTTTCGTATACTCCTACAACCGGTAGGGATTATGTGATATATTCAACAGGAACAGAAGATACAATTGTATATTTATATAACTCTAACGGCAACCAAATCACGTACAATAATGACGGCGGAGAAGACCGCAACTTTCGTTTGCAATATTATTTGGAAGCAGACACCACCTACACTTTCGGCGTAAAATATAACAGTTCATTAAAAACAGGTACGATAAGTTTTGTTTTCGGCAGTACATACACAATCTCCTATAACGCTAATGGCGGAACAGGAGCCCCTTCTTCGCAAACGAAGGACTATGCATCAGATATTGCTCTAAGCGATATAGTTCCGACTCGTGAAGGTTATAATTTTCTCGGATGGGCGAACAGCAACACCGCAACTACTGCCACATATCAACCCGGAGATACATAT
The DNA here is from genome assembly GCA_045535385.1 of Eubacteriales bacterium. Classification (GTDB taxonomy): domain Bacteria; phylum Bacillota; class Clostridia; order Oscillospirales; family CAG-382; genus Coliplasma. The sequence continues at coordinate 21,652 of JAZSLN010000096.1, read as the reverse complement.
ACTTCAAACACAAGCAGAACTATATACGCAGTATGGGAAGTTGCTTATGATTCGATACGACCGGGAACATACACGGTGGATATTTCTATTGGTGGAGAGTTTAAGTATTTCACCTTCACTCCTTCGTCGGACGGAACGTATTTGATTTATTCAGTCGGGGATGAAGATACAGAAGTATATTTATATGATTCTGATGGAAATGAAATCGCAAGCAATGACGATGGAGGAGCTAATGGGAATTTCCGCTTGGAAATCGATTTGGTAAAGGATACGACTTATAAGTTCGGAATAAGATACTATAGCTCAACGAAGACAGGTACGATAACCTTGAATTTTGGTACATTGCGTATTCTTGAACAAGATGGCGGCGGAGCAGTTGCAATCATTCGTCCCGAAGGATCGATGGCATATTTTTCGTTTTCTCCCACAGCAGATAAAAGATATGTTATCTATTCTAACATAGAACACGATACCCAGGTGTATTTATTCGACGACGAGAACAATATCCTCGCCAAAGATGATGACAGCGGCAACGGTGCCAATTTTTGTTTAGAATATGATTTTAATGCAGGAGAAAAGTACATTATAGGCGTGAAGTTCTACCAATCAGACGAGGTTGGATTGTTGCCTTTCGTTTTCAAAGAAGTGTATGATACAATCTCATATGGAACCAACACAGCAGAAATTTCCGAAGCCGGAGAAATAAAATATTTCACCTTCACTCCTGATGCCACCAAATCGTATCTAATGTATTCTAAAGGCGATGAAGATACGAAAATATATGTGTACGACGGGGACGGAAACGAGATTGCAAGCGATGATGACAGCGGCGCAGACTACAATTTCCGTTTGGAATATGAGTTGGAAGCTGGTAAAACCTACACTTTTGCCGTAAGCTATTGGGATTCATCAACCGGCACGATCACTTTCTTTTTCGGTGATTTATCTCCCCTTGATCTCGGCACAAACACCGCTGTTATTTCTACCGTCGGTGAATACAAATATTTCACCTTCACTCCCGATACCACCAAGTCGTATCTGATGTATTCTAAAGGCGATGAAGATACGAGAATATATGTGTACGACGGGGACGGTAACGAGATTGCAAGCGATGATGACAGCGGAGCAGACTACAATTTCCGTTTGGAATATGAGTTGGAAGCCGGTAAAACCTACACTTTTGCCGTAAGCTATTGGGATTCATCAACCGGCACGATCACTTTCTTTTTCGGTGAACGCGATTACTTGAAAAACGACGTCAACCTCGACGGAAAGGTCAATATGTTTGACTATGTTGTCGTAAAATCGACATATTTCAAGAGCAATGCGACCGATGATGAAAAAACCGACGCAGACGTAAACGGCGACGGAAAGCTTAATATGTTCGACTATGTTGCCGTCAAATCGGCTTGTTTATCGAATTGATCCAATACAACAAAAAAAGGAGCGAAAGCTCCTTTTTTGTTACCTGTAATTATATTTTACTTAAAATTATCGAAAATTGATGAGTCGGGGTTAAAGAAATATGCCTTCAGCATAACGTAGTCGAAGGAGTTTATGTTTCCGTCGCCGTTGACTTCACCCGCGGCGGTCTGGTCGGAGGAGAGGGTATATTTTCCGAGAACCGCGCTTCGAAGCACGAGATAGTCGCCGATATCGAGGAGCGAATTGCCGTTAAGGTCGCCCGCAAGACATATAGTTGCTTCGTCGATAACCTCACCGTCGACTGTTATGGAGACGTTATATCCCGTACCGATATATTCGCCGTCTCCAACCGTTTTTCCGTCCGGCTTGGTAACCGAGATGTTCTGCATATCAAAATATTCCGAAAAGGCTTCTAAATTAAGCTTCCACACGGCTCCGCGCAGATAGCCGTCATCGCCGAGAGCGAACGTGTCGCCCGACGGAGTTATTCCGAGTCGGGTATAGAAGGTAGTATATTCGAGAAATACCCAGCCGTCGATGTTGTTGTATTTTGTTTTGCCCCAAAAGCCGTCGATTTCCGTAACGGGGATTATCGTTTCCTTAGGTACGACCGCGAGCGAATCGGATTGGGTATTGGTGGCGGCGCGAAGGTTGAGATTTGAATTAAGGCGGTAGTAGCCGACCTCTTTTTTTGTTACAATAAGCTCGGAATCGGGGTGGTTAAAGGGCATATTAACGTAATCGATACCCTTTGAAGCGGCACCTGCGGCAAATTCCTCCCAGGTGTAACGTCGCGTGGAAACGATACAGGGCTGAGCCGTAACACCGTTACCGCCTGCGTTTCCGTGGTAGATAACTATAAAATCCTCGTCCATCGTCAGGATCGAAACCGAATGTCCCGACGAAAGACGGACGTGTGCGCCGGTAGCGGCTCTTTGTAAAAGAGCCTTCACACTGTTTGTCGTAACCGCGCCTTTTTCCAGACTGCCGACGTTGTAATAAAGCGAGGAGTTCATCGGGTGGTCGATGAAGCCGAAGCAGGTATAGAACACCATTCTTGCAAACGCAAAGCATTGCGCGCCGAGAAGGTCGATCTCGCAGGTTTCCTTGTATCCCGTCGGATAATAGCGCATACAGTTGCAGTTTCCGACCGAATCTATACAGTAATTGTTGCCCGTGCCGTGGCAGGTGCAAGCCATACCGTTTTTCGAGAAGAAGGTGCCGGGCATATGGTTTTCAAGCGGAAGAGTAACCTCGCCGACCTGAACGTAAGGCCCGCTGTATGTAGAAGAGGCCGAAGCCACGGCAGCTTCCAGATAATTTGTCGGGCGGATAACGTCCTCGCTCGGCTCGCTGTTAGGAGAAGCGATATAGGAGATAAACTCGTCAACTCCGTCCTCGTAAACCTCGCCCGAGGATGCGTCGATCTCTTTGTAATCGGGGTTGGATTTGACCCAACGTATCTTTCCGTCGGAAAGGGGCTCGAAGCCCTCGATGCCGTCTCTTTCGAGAAGTACCTCAGTTCTTCCGTTCGATAGCGAAAGCACCCTGTTGCCCTTGAGGTAAAGAATATCACCGTCGATAACGTAAAGGCAGGAGATGGGGGAATCGGAGCTCAGGTGAGTTTTCGCGTTGCTTCCGTCGAGTTCAATGGATATGACCGAATTATCGGCGATAAACCATAGCTTGTCCTCGGTATAATTGAGACATTTTGCATCATAAGGCGCGATAAACTCGCTGCTTCCGTCGGGACAGCGCTTGAAAAGACTTCCGTTTTCGGTATAATAAACGTCTTTGCCGACGTCAACCGCAATACCGCCGTAGAGAATACGGTCGCCGAATACGTAATCCGATGCGGAAACGCTCGGCGCGACGGTCGATAAAGGGAGAACACACAATATTAAAGAAGTACAAAGCAAAAGCGTTATAAGACGTTTAAGCATTAAATCCCCTCCGAAAACAGATATTTTTTACATAATACCACAAATTATGACATTTTTCAATCCTTCCGCCCCTTGGAAACATAAGGAAAACAGACCGTTTTTTGAGTTTTCAAAAAATGTTTACAATCTTTAATGCCTTTTCTGTTGACAACGGAATCAATAGTGATAAAATGTTAGGGTACTAATTGTTAGGAGGCTAATGATTTATGAAGCGCGAGGAAACAATAGGGTTCCGTGTACGCACTCTTTCGGTCGGGATAAAGCGCGCCGTTGATGCAAGCAAGGTGAAAAACGAAAGCCTTAGATGCACCGGAACGCACGGCTGGGTCATAGGATATTTGTATGATAACCGTGAAAGAAACGTTTATCAGCGTGATATAGAAAAGCAATTCTCGGTGCGTCGGCCGACGATGACGGAGATTTTGAAGCTTATGGAGAAAAACGGTCTCGTCGAGAGGGTACGCGACGATAACGATGCGCGCCTGAAGAAGATACGATTAACTCCGCTTGCTCTCGAGATCCACGAACGGCACGAGCGGGATATCGCATCCTTCGAGGAATCGATTCGAGAGGGAATAAGCGACGAGGAAATGAATATGTTTTTTACGGTTATGGATAAAATCGAAGCAAACGTCAGAAGGTTCGAGGATAGTTTCGGAGCAGCAACGGAGGAAAAGGTATGATAAAGAAATTATTGAAAAACGTGAAAGGATACATAAAGCCTGCCGTTTTGTCGCCCTTGCTTATTATGGGCGAGGTTTTGATGGAGGTTATTATCCCGATGCTTATGGCGAGCCTTATCGACGTAGGCATTGACGGAAATAACGGCAACGGCGATATCGAATATATCCTGAAAATGGGCGGAGCTATCGCGGTTTGCTGTTTGATATCGCTGATGTTCGGCGCTCTGGCGGGAAGATATGCCGCGATCGCCTCCACGGGCTTTGCGAAAAATCTGCGAAAGAAAATGTTCGAGCGTATCCAGCATTTTTCGTTTAAGAATATCGACAAATTCTCTTCGTCGAGCCTTGTTACCCGCCTTACGACCGACGTAATGCGAATCCAGGAAGCGTTTCATATGTTTATCCGCACTGCGGTAAGAAGCCCCGCGATGATGATCTTCTCGCTCGTAATGGCGTTCCGTATGAATTCGCGCCTTGCGCTCGTGTTTCTCGGTTCCGTGCCGGTTCTTATAATCGGACTTGCGCTTATTATGTCTAAAGCCCATCCGATTTTTAGACGTATGTTCAAAAAATACGATAAATTGAACCGCATCGTTCAGGAAAACCTTCGAGGAATCCGTGTCGTAAAGGCTTTCGTGCGCGAGGATGAGGAAATCAAGAAATTTAACGGCATTTCCGACGAAATAGCAAGCGATTCCATGCGTGCCGAAAAGATAATCGCGTTTAATATGCCCTTGATGCAGATAACCGTTTACTGTACGATACTTCTTATCTGCTGGCTCGGCGCACGTCTTATAATCTTCTCGGGCGGCAGCGATATGACTCCCGGTGATTTGACCGCGCTTCTTACTTATACGTCTCAAATACTTATGAGCCTTATGATGCTCTCGATGATCTTCGTTATGCTCGTTATGTCGAGAGCCTCCGCCGAACGTATTTGCGAGGTTTTGGACGAAGAAAGCACTATTCGCAATCCCGAAGCTCCTATTTTCGAGGTATCCGACGGAAGCATCGAATTCAAGAACGCATGCTTTGCATATCACGAGGGCAAAAACGTGCTTAAAAATATTAATTTGCGTATCGAATCGGGCGAAACGGTCGGAATCATCGGCGGTACGGGAAGCTCGAAATCCTCTCTTGTTCAGCTTATTCCCCGACTTTACGATGTCGTCGACGGAAGCGTTTGCGTCGGTGGCAAGGATGTGCGTGATTATGATATCCACGCGTTGCGCGATTCGGTTTCGATGGTTCTCCAGAAAAACGTTCTTTTCTCGGGCACAATAAAGGATAATCTCCGTTGGGGCAACGAAAACGCGACCGACGAGGAAATGAAAGAAGCTTGTGTTGCCGCCTGCGCCGATGAATTTATAAGAACCTTCCCCGACGGCTACGATACCTTTATCGTGCAGGGAGGAAGCAACGTTTCGGGCGGTCAGAAGCAAAGACTTTGTATAGCACGCGCCCTTCTCAAAAAACCGAAAATACTTATTATGGACGACTCCACCTCGGCGGTCGACACCAAAACCGACGCGCTTCTTCGCGCCGCTATGAAGGAACAGATTCCCGGCACAACGAAGCTCATCATTGCTCAGAGAATATCGTCGGTTCAGGAATGCGACCGAATCATCGTTATCGATAACGGCGAAATCAACGGAATCGGTACACACAGCGAATTACTTGAAAGCAATACTATTTACCGCGAGGTTTATGAATCCCAGATGAAAGGAGAGGATAAGGAATGAGCGGACAAAACAGACCCCAACCCCCTGTTCGCCCGATGAAGGGCGTGCGTGTCCCCGGTCAAAAGGCGGATATGAAAACCGTAAAACGTGTGCTCAGATACCTTTTTGCCTATAAATGGTATCTCCTTTTCGTCGTAGGATGTATAATCGTGAGCTCTCTTGCGGGAGTTTACGGCTCGAAGTTTTTGCAAACTCTCGTCGACGATTATATAAAACCGCTTATGCTCGAAACAAACCCCGACCTTTCGGGTCTGTTGAAGGAAATCATCGTTGTCGGTATCGTTTACGTGCTCGGCGCGCTCAGCACCTTCGCGTATAACCGAACGATGGTTAAGGTTTCGCAATCGGTGCTGAAAAATATCCGCGACACTATGTTTGCAAAAATGCAGAAGCTACCCATAAAATATTTCGATACCCATTCCTTCGGCGATACGATGAGCCGTTATACGAACGATATAGACACGCTCCGAATGATGATTTCTCAAAGTATTCCGAACGTTTTCTCGTCGCTTTGTACGGTTACGGCGGTCTTCTTTGCCATGCTGTTTACCAACGCGTGGCTCACCTTGTTTGTTGTTATAACCGCCATCTTGATGATGATCGTTGTTAAAAAGATCGGCGGACGAAGCGGAAAATACTTCCTCGAACAGCAAAAATCCGTCGGTAAGGTAAACGGATTTATCGAAGAAATGATAAACGGCCAGAAGGTCGTTCAGGTTTTCTGCCGCGAAGAAAAAACCAAAAACGAATTTAACGAGCTGAACGAAGAATTATGCTCGAACGCGTCGAAGGCGAATATTTTTGCGAATATTCTCGGCCCGACGATGAATAACTTAGGCCACCTTCAGTATATCCTTATCGCGATGCTCGGCGGTGCGCTCGTTGTGTTCACCGATACGCTCACCGCAGGCGGTATTATCGCGTTTTTACAGCTTTCCAAGAGCTTCACTAACCCCATAAATCAGGTTTCGCAACAGATAAACGCGATAGTTATGGCTCTCGCGGGCGCGAAACGAATATTTGAGCTTATGGATGAAGAGCCTGAAACCGACGACGGCTACGTTACCCTCGTCAACGCAAAATATGATGAGAACGGCAACCTTACCGAAACCGAAGAGCGAACCGGTCTCTGGGCTTGGAAGCATCCCCACGGCGACGGAACCCTTACCTATACCGAGCTTAAGGGCGACGTAAGAATGGTCGAAGTCGATTTCGGTTACGTCCCCGAAAAGATAGTTCTCCACGACGTAACCTTGTATGCCGAACCCGGCCAAAAGGTTGCTTTCGTCGGTGCGACGGGTGCAGGAAAAACGACGATCACGAACCTTATCAACCGTTTTTACGATATTGCCGACGGCAAGATCCGTTATGACGGCATAAATATCAATAAGATCAAAAAAGCCGACCTGCGCCGTTCGCTCGGTATCGTTCTTCAGGACACTAATCTGTTTACCGGTACCGTTATGGAAAATATCCGTTACGGACGTTTGGATGCGACAGACGAGGAATGTATCGCCGCCGCAAAATTGGCGAATGCCGACTCGTTTATTTCGCTTCTTCCCGAAGGATATGACACCCTTCTTGAGGGCGACGGAAGCGGACTCTCCCAAGGACAGCGCCAGCTTCTCGCGATCGCGCGTGCCGCCGTTGCCGACCCGCCCGTTATGATTCTCGACGAGGCGACCTCGAGCATCGACACGAGAACCGAGGCTATCGTCCAAAAGGGTATGGATGGACTTATGCACGGAAGAACGGTTTTCGTTATTGCCCATAGGCTTTCGACCGTTCGAAATTCCGACGTTATTATGGTTCTCGATGCAGGACGTATTATCGAACGCGGCAACCACGAAAAGCTCTTGAGCGAAAAGGGTCAATATTATAGGCTCTATACCGGTGCGTTCGAATTGGAATAAACAAAATAATTATCGCGATGATCTGCCGTGTGTTTTTGCTTTTCACCGCGGCGTCCCGTACTATAGCATAAAAAAAGGGAGCAACCTCTTAAAAGGTTGCTCCTTTGATTTATTAATTACCTGTGGGGATATAGGGTCTGATGGCGCCGGCGACGTTAACGATAGGCATGGTCTGCAGCCAAACCTTACCGGGGCCGGTCAAAACGGTGTTGAACAGACCTTCGCCGCCGAATAAAACGTTTTTAACGCCGGGAACCTTTTGGATATCTATGCTCACGCTTGCATCGAAAGCGGCAACGTTACCGGTGTCAACGATAATTTTCTGCCCGGGTGCGAGATCGTATTGCATCAAATCACCGTCGATTTCGAGGAAAGCCTTGCCGTTTCCGGTCAACTTCTGCATAATAAAGCCCTGACCGCCGAAGAAGCCTACGCCGAGCTTTTTGTTGAGATGAATAGAAAGCTCAACCGAGGGCTCGGAAGCGAGAAAAGCGCTTTTTTGAACAACAAGAGGAGCGTCGGGGGTAATATCCACGGGAATGATCATTCCGGGGAAGCTCGAAGCGAAGGCGATCATTCCTTTGCCCTGAGCGGTGTAAACGTTTTGGAACATACTTTCGCCGGAGAACGCCTTGGAGAACATTTTTCCGACGCCTCCGCCAACGGTTTCCATTTTCAGGTTGGGGGACATCCAGGACATAGAGCCTTTTTCGGTGATCATTTTTTCGCCGTCTTCAAGCTGGCAAATAACGACGGGGAAGCTACCGCCCTTGATTTCAAATTGCATAACAAGTCTCCTTTGAAACTAAATATATAATGTATTTCGGGTATGTGATTTACATGAGCTTGTGTTAACGTCCGTCCATTCCGAGCGCAAACCGTACCGAAGCCATCGCGTCCGCGCCGTAAAAATCAGCGCCCATCGACTCGGCATAATCCGCGGTAAGGACCGCGCCGCCGACCATTATCTTCGTGTCGGGGGTCTTTTCGCGTAATAACTCAACGGTTTTCACCATAGCGGGAACGGTCGTTGTCATCAACGCGCTCAGCCCGACGAGGGGAGCGCCCGTCTCAATAACGGCCGCGAGCACCTTTTCGGGAGGAACGTCTTTTCCGAGGTCAATAACGTCGAAGCCGTAGTTGGAAAGCAGGGTAGCGACGATATTTTTTCCGATATCGTGGATATCACCCTGAACGGTGGCGATAACGATTTTCATGCCCTTCTCGCGTTCGTTCGTCGCGAGAGCGGAATTAACCGCCTTGAAAGCCGCCTTTGCCGCCTCCGCACCGCCCAGAAGACGGGGAAGGAAGAGAGTCTTGTTTTCGTAACCGTCGCCGAGCGCGTTAAGCGCGGGAACGAGGTCGGATTCTATTATTTCGAGCGGCTTTTTCGTTTCCAAAAGCTTTGCCGCCGCTTCGCTCGCTTTAGCGGAAAGGCCGAGGAATACAGCATCATAAAGCGACATTTCCTTCTTTTCGTCAACTGCTTTTGCGCTGTCGACAGCGTCCTTATCGAACGTAAATTCGCGTTCGAAGAATCCGCTTTCGAGCACGAGCTTCATATTTTCGCTCGCGGGGTTCATAATGGCGGCGCTTAATCCGCGCGAAACCGCCGCGCCCAGGAAAGAGGCGTTTATCGCTTCGCGGTTCGGCATACCGAAGGAAATATTCGAAACGCCGAGCGTTGTAAAATAGCCGTTGTCGCTCAATTTTTCGACACAGTCGAGCGTTTTTTCGCCGCTCTTTTCGTCGGTTGCGACAGTCATCGTAAGCGCATCGAAAAGGAAGCTCGGCTTTACGTCCAGCTCTTTCGCCTTAGCCAATATCTTTTCGGCGATCTTATATCTGTCCTCGGAGGAATCGGGGATACCGTCCTCGTCGAGAAGGAGTGCGACACAAGCCGCGCCGTATTTTTTAACAATGGGAAGTATCGAGTTGAGATTTTCTTCCTTGCCGTTAACGGAATTAATTATCGGAATACCGTTATAAACCCTCGCTGCCGCAGCAAGCGCCTTCGGGTTGGCGGAATCGAGCTGTAAGGGCAGATCGGTAACCTTTTGTAAAGCCAAAACGACCTTCGGAAGCATCTCGACCTCGTCGATTTCGGGAATACCTACGTTAACGTCGAGAATATCCGCGCCCGCGGTCTGTTGCGCTACCGCTTCGGCGCAGAGATAATCCATATCATCGTTTTTGAGCGCTTCCTTGAGCTTTTTCTTTCCGGTCGGGTTCAATCTTTCGCCGATAACAGCGGTTTTTTCGCCGAACGTATAAGAACGGTTGCCCGAGCATACCGTGAAACGTCCGACATCGGGACGTACTATCCAGCATGTTTCGGATTCCGCCATAGCATCCGAAACCCGTCGGATATATTCGGGGCCGGTTCCGCAACAACCGCCCGCGCAGGTAACACCGCTTTCGGCAAGCGTTTTAGCGAAGGTGTAGAACCTTTCGGGAGGTACGTCAAAGTAGGTTTTTCCGTTTTCGTCGATTTTCGGAAGACCCGCGTTCGCGTTTACGATGACCGGAAGACCGCTGTAACGGACAATGTCCGCCGCAATCGGCTCCATCGCATCGGGGCCGAGACCGCAGTTGATTCCGACAGCATCGACCTTTAAGGACGAAAGATAAATCGCAACGGTTTTCGCGTCGGCACCGGTCAAGGTGCGTCCGCTTTCGTCGAAGGTCAGCGAAACGGCAACCGGAAGACTCGAGTTTTCGCGCGCGGCAAGTATAGCCGCCTTTGCCTCGTAGAGATCCGAAAACGTTTCGAAGAAGATAATATCCGCGCCTGCACGCTCTGCGCCGATAACCGACGGCTTGAATGCCTCGACGGCTTCTTCGAGCGAAAAATCACCTAAAGGCGGCATTAATTTTCCGGTCGGGCCGATATCGGCGGCAACAAATATCCTGCGGTCGGAGCTTTCCGCCGCTTTTTTTGCGAGGGTAACCGCGCGGTACATCTCCTCTTCGGCATCCATTCCGTAGGGAGCGAGCTTTATTTTGTTCGTGCTGAAGCTGTTGCTTGTAATAACGTCCGCACCCGCGTCGATGTAGGCTTTATGCACCGAAAGAACAGCCTCGGGGTTTTCGGTGTTCATCGTTTCGGTCAGCGCGCCGGGCTTTAAGCCGAGCGATTGAAGCATGGTGCCCATCGCACCGTCGAAAACGGCGGGATGAGGCTCGGCGTTGAGGACGTCCTGAATGTTCTTAAAGTCAGTCATATATTTATCCTAACGTATAGAAGAAATATTGCTCAGAATAGCCGCGGCAATATCGGGCTTATTCATCGCATAAATATGGATATTGTTAACACCGTTGGCGATCAGATCGATAATTTGGTTCGTTGCGAAGGCGATACCCGCCTGACGCATAGCCTCGGGGTTATCACCGAAGCGTTCGACCATCTCACGAAGACTTCTCGGCACGCTCGTGCCCGAAAGAGACACACTGCGTCCGAGCTGACGCGCGTTTGTGATAGGCATAATACCTGCAATAACGGGGATATTTATGCCCTTGCGCTGGAATTTTGAAAGGAAGGAGTACATAACCTCGTTATCGAAAAACATCTGTGTCGTGAAAAATTCGCATCCGCTTTCCGCTTTGATCTTGAGGTTTTCTATGTCCGCCATAACCGAAGGCGATTCGGGGTGTCCCTCGGGATAGCAGGCGCCGCCGATACAAAAATCACCCATATCCTTTATGGCGCGTGCGATATCGCTCGCGTGGGCATAAACCGTTTTCGGCTCGCGGCCCTGCGGCATATCTCCGCGGAGGGCTAAAATATTTTCGATTCCGTTGGATTTTAAGGTTTTAAGATAATCGGAAAGCGAGCTTTCATCCGACGAAACGCAGGTAACGTGGGCAAGTGCGGCAACACCGTTGTTTTCGACCGCCTCTGCAAGCTCGGTCGTAAAGGAGGCGGTGGTACCTGCCGCGCCGTAGGTTACGCTTATAAAATCGGGCTTTAATGCCGCCATCTCGGCGACGATTTTTCGGCTCTGCTCAAGCTCGGTTCCGATTTTCGGCGGAAATATCTCGCAGGAAACGGTGATCTCCTTCGAAGCGAGAATATCAGAAATCTTCATTGTTTTTACCTCCGCATATCGCGAAAATACTAAAGTTTTTTGAAAATATAATAGTCTTTTTCATTCTCGTTACAGCCGTCAAACCCTTTTCCGCCGCTTTTTTCGATAAGCGTAAAGCCGTTTGCCGCGGCGAGGACAGACTCGCTTGAATGATATTTCTGGGTTTGGATCTCGGTCGAGCGGTAATAGGCTCCCTCTTCCTCCGAGAACAAATCTACGGTAAATTCGCAAAGCTTCTCGGTTTCGTCGTAGGCGTTGCGCCAGACCGCCATATCCTCCCCGACCTCGTAAACGTAGCTCATTCCGTCGTAGACGTTTTTGTAGCGGTATTCGGTGTTTATGTCGAATATAAACAGCCCGCCCGATTCGAGATAGTTATGTACGAGCGCGAAAACCTTGGACAGATCGCCCTGCTCGGTAAGATAATTAATACAGTCGAAGGAAGAATATATGGCCTGAACCGTGCCGTAAAGCTCGAAATCGCGCATATCCTGACATAAAAGAAGCGTGTTTTTACCGTAATTTTTTTCGCGCGCGATATTTAACATCTCGGGTGAGATGTCAAGCGCGACCATATCGTATCCTCTGTCGGCAAGTATGGCGGCGATACCGCCCGTACCGCAACCGAGGTCGAGGACTTCGTTAACCTTTATGTCGGCTTTTTTGAAGGCTGATTCCAAATAATCGGCGTAAGGAATATATGCGTTGCCGTTTATGTGGTCATAAAGCTCGGCAATAGAATATATGCTCATTCTTCCGAAATTCTGTCAAGCACCATCGAATATCCGTCGCTTCCGTAGCGGAGAGCGCGGTTGACTCGGGTAATGGTTGCCGTCGAAAGATGAGTCTTTTCGGCTATCTCGTTATAGGTGTTACCGTCGCGGAGCATACGTGCCGCGGTGAGGCGCTTGCTCATTTCGGTGATCTCGCTGATCGTACAGATATCGCTCAAAAAGCGGTAAGCCTCGTCAACATTACGAACGCTGGCAATAGCGGCGGCAAGCTTGTCGGTGTTTTGGTCTTTAACTCTGTCAATCATTTTTATCTCTCCTTGATTCAATTAAATTCTATTTCGTCGGCGTTAAAGGTGCCTTTTATAAAACGGTAGGTGTCGTCGTAGACCGAATGGAGCTTCGGGTCGTCGGACTTGTACGCTTTGTAATATTCGCCGGGGAGACCGCCCTGATAGTACATATGTGCGGCATCCTTCATATAGCCTGTTTTCGCTCCGGCGGCATAATATTTTTTGATTCGCTCTATATGCCAATCCTCGGTGCCGCCGATCTCAAGCTCGATACACATTCCCAAAAGCTTCGCTGTCGCCGCCGCATCGAAAAGACGCTGGTCGGGTACGCTTTGGTTGAAGGCGTAGTTCGGTTGGTAGCAGGCAATATCGAATCCGAGATGGCGCCAATCGTTGAAGCCGGTTGCGTGGAAATAGGGGATCCACGTGGTTATAAGTCCTTTGCTTCTGACGTAGTCGGTGGTGAATTTCAAAAGCGCGAGGAGCTGTTCGTCGGCATAATTTATCTCCTCGGTGAACCAATAAAAGCCGTTTAAGGTGATATGCTCGTATTTTTTATCGTAAAAGCCCTTTAACTGTTCGTCGATGAGCCATTTAAGCGCGGTCTTGCGGTCCTCGACGTTTTGGAAATCGAGGTTGCGTCCGTCTACCTCGCCAAACTCACGAACGTCGACTACGGGGTAGAGGATGGACATAAATACGCTGACCTTGAAATCCTTTATTCCGAGCTTTTCTCCGACCTCCTTGGCGGCTTCCTCGAGCGCATCCATATTGTATCCGCTCAGGAACTGGGTATCGATATAATGCTGCCAATCCTTCTTTTGAAGCGGACGCTTTTTATAGCCTTCGTAAAGGAAGGCAACGTAGGGAAGGAACAGGTAGCTGTCGAAAAGGGTGTCCTTTATCTCATCTCCCTGCATATACGCAACGTGGGGCAGGAAAAGCTCCTTAGTTATCGGCGCGACGTTTTCGTGACAGATATATGCCAAAAGCACGTCCTTCGCACCCAGTTGCTCGGTCGATGCGAATTTGTCGGGGAAATCCGATTCGCACGCCTTGTCGGGAACGATAGCTTCTCCGAAATCACCGTTGCGGCATCCGAAAAGCTCAAATTCGTCGATAAAAACGTGGCAGATGATGGTAAAATCGAATTTAACGTAACGCGCGCGGTATTTTTTGCCGAAATCGGCTTCCTTGCGGATGATAGCGCTCGATTCGGGGGACGTGAATCCCGTGAGTTCGCAAACCGTTTGCCAATCGTCGCCGTTTTCGGAAAGAAGCACACAAACTCTTGCGGGAGGCCATACCGCTGTCGAATCCTCCTTCAAAACCCCGACGCGAACACCGTCAACGGAGCATAATCCGCCGAGGTCATACATAACGCTTCTGACCGTGCCGTCGGTAAAATGGAACCAAGCGGGGTCGAAGCATTGGGGGAGCGACGCGAACTTGCCGTCGGTAAGCGTAGGAGAGGAGGCGGGTGTGTTAAACCAATCGGTCATACGGTCGTTTCCGAGCGTTTCGTAATTCTTGATTTTTTGGGGCAGTCCGAGAAGAAGATTTTCCCTCTCGTCGCTCTTTATGAAATCGGGATTTTCGGTTTTGTCGATCGAAAAATCACCGTAATAATTATAAACCTCATTCATTTGGCGCACCTCCATGCTTTTTTACTTTAATGCGTTAAACTATTATACTATTATTTTGCGACTATTGCAATAGAAACGACGAATTTTTTTAGTTTTATTGACAACGAGGGGTTCGAGAGGATATAATTCATAGAGTAACAATATTCTGATCCGAGGGTGGTCGAAAATGAAAAAGGATGATAAAACAAACGCTATGCGGATTCTCGACCGCGTCGGTGCGGAATATGTCGCTTATGCTTATGAAACAGAGCGCGCGTTGAGCGGACTCGAGATAGCGCGTCAGCTCGGTCAGGACGAAACGAAGGTTTTTAAGACTCTCGTTACCGTTGCTCCTTCGAAGAAGAATTATGTTTTTGTGATTCCCGTCGGGAAGGAGCTTAATTTGAAATCGGCGGCGGCAAGCGTCGGCGAAAAATCGGTCTCGATGATAAAGCAAGCCGAGCTTTTGCCTCTTACCGGTTACGTCCACGGCGGCTGCTCGCCGATAGGAATGAAAAAGCTGTTTACGACGGTTATCGATTCGACCGCTAAGACCAAGGACACGATTATTTTTTCGGCGGGGAAGATAGGACGTCAGGTAGAGATGAGCGTTGACGAGCTCAAAAAGGCGATCCCCTTCGAGTTTGCGGAAATAACTTATTAAAAAGGAAGCTTACAATGGTTACGATTCTTGCGAAGATTTTTATAAAGAACCCCGACAGCGAGGAAGCGCGCGGGAAATACGGTATCCTTTGCGGAGGCTGCGGCATTTTTCTTAACGTTTTGCTTTTTGCGCTCAAGCTTTTCGTCGGTATGTTAAGCGGCTCGGTTGCGGTTACCGCCGATGCTTTTAACAATATCTCCGATGCGGGAAGCTCGGCTGTTACGATGATAGGCTTCCGCCTTGCGAGCAAAAAGCCCGACCCCGAGCATCCCTTCGGACACGGAAGGATCGAATACATAACCGGTCTTATCGTCGCTATGCTTATTTTCGTTATGGGCTTCGAGCTTCTCGGCTCGTCCTTTTCGGCTATACTTAACCCCGAGCCCACTGAATTAAGTGTAGTTACTGTTGTGATTCTCGCTCTGTCTATCCTCGTGAAGCTGTATATGTTCTTTTACAATAACCGTATCGGCAAGAAGATCGGCTCGGCGGCTATGAAGGCGACCGCGCTCGATTCGCTCGGCGACAGCGCGGCGACTACGGCGGTTCTCGCGTCGCTCATCGTTTCGCATTATACAGGCTTCCTTATCGACGGCTACGTCGGTCTTGCGGTTGCGCTCTTCATACTTGTCGCGGGCTACCGTGCCGCAAAGGAAACCATCGAGCCTTTATTGGGTCAGCGCCCCGAAAAGGAGCTGGTTGACGAGCTCGAAAGGCTGGTTTTGTCGAAGGAGCCGATAACCGGTGTCCACGATCTTATTCTCCACGACTATGGCCCCGGACGGCGTTTTCTTTCGATGCACGCCGAGGTTCCGATGGACGAGGATATTCTCTTTATACACGACGTTATCGATAATATCGAAATCGAGATATTCGACCGTTTCGGCATAGAAACTGTTATACATATGGACCCGATAAACACAAAAGACGAACGCATTATGAAGATCAAAAACGTCGTCAAGGAGCTTTTGGATTCGCTCGGAGAGGGATTAAAGGCTCACGATATAAGGCTGGTCCCCGGTCAGACCCATACGAATATCGTATTCGATATCGCCGTTCCCGCCGACAGTAAGATTGACCCCGATTCTATAAAGCTCGCCGTTTCTACCGCGCTCACCGCGGTCGACCCGAATTATCGCTGTGTTATTAAAATAGACCGCGATTACGCTTGATTTTGGGCTTATATAATATTAAAAAAATGTAAAAAATATTATATGTACTTTACAAAACGCGGCTGATTAATTATAATAAACAAATAAATTCATAATTCTTCACGATGGAGGATTTTTATGGGTTCTCTGAAAAAACAGACTGGACTTGTTTTCGGCATCGGACTTATTCTGTCCGCGCTCAGAACGGTTCTTATATCATATACTATGGAAAAAAACAGCGTCGAAAGCGACACTTATTATCTCCCCGACGGCAACTTTGCCGTTATCGCTTTTGCGGTGGTTGCCGTTCTTTTCGCGCTTTTTATCGCTTTTATGGCGTTAGCTTCGGGAAAACGTATCGTTGTTCTCGACCATAAGGGCGGAGTAGGCCCCGCTTCGGTCATACTCGGGTTCTTGCTTTTCGGTACGGCGATAATTTATCTCGTTTCCGCCGCAAGGGAAAAGGCCGACGGCGGTTTAATGATTAATTTGGTTATGAGCTTCGCCGTGTTAAGCTCGGTAGCCTTCCTCATTCTCGGCTTTAGGAGCAATTCTGCCGAAACCTCTAAGAATACTCTCGCTCTGTTGACGGTTTTCCCGATAGTTTTTTCGGCGTTTCGACTTCTTTCGGACTTTATCTCTGCCAGCGCGACACCCCTTGCTTCGAGCGGCGCCTATCATATTCTCGGCCTCTCTGCCGCGCTTCTTTATTTCCTGTGCGAGGGTAAATCCTACGTTTCCGATTGCTTCTCGCGCGTCTACCTCCTTTTCGGCTATCTCTCGATCTTCTGCCTTCTCGTTTATGCAGTGCCGAATCTTATTTTACATTGCTTCGGTGTTTTTGTTTTTGATTACAGCTCCGCTTTTTCCGCGGTGGATATCGGTATTGCGATCTATATAAGCACCCGTATTATTTCGGCTAAGTTAGAAAAACAAGCCGTTGCCGAAGAGGCTCTCGCTGCCGAGTAATATTTTTCGGATAATTGAATATTAATAAAGTAACCGTTTGTATTAAAAGGACGTTTGATATGAAAAACTGGTTACTTTATTTTTTTGCCATTCTGCTCGCCTTCGCGCTTCTTCCGATAGCCGCCTCTAAAACCGCCGTGGCTAAGAAGACTCCGGTCGTAACGCTCAGCGTTGACGGAGAGCTGACCGAGATGGGTGTCGAGGAGTATACTTTGCGGGTCCTTCTCGCCGAAGGGGAGGGTCTTCCTCCCGAAACGAAAAAGGCGCTCGCCGTTTCTGTGCGCTCGGTTGCCGTACATGCCTCCTCTTATGGGCTTAAACACGAAGGCTTCTCCTTCTGTACCGATAAAAATTGCTGTTTTCCGCTTGCCGAGCCCGAAGGCTTAAGTCAAACGTTCGTGGACGAATGTCAAACGGCAGTTGACGAAACCCATGCGGCTGTGCTTACCGACGGAAATGAGACCGCGCTTGCTCTCTTTACACGATGTGCGGGGAGCGGTACGCGCTCAAACGACGATATCCCTTATCTTACCGCGGTTTCCGAGTCCGAAAGCTGCGAAATACATAAAACCGAGAGGCTTATCCCGTTGTCCGTTCTCGGTTACGGTGCGGAGGAGAACTCTTGTATCGTATACGGCGAGAATAAAAAATGCGCCCTCGGTATTCTGGGCGGCAGAGCGACCGAGACGGACGAGCTTGTTTCGCTTCTCGGTCTTAAATCCCCCGAGCTCGTTTTAACGTTCGAGGGCGAATTTGTCCGTGCAGTCTCTTTCGGCGTAGGTCATTGTTACGGATTAAATCTTTGCGGTGCCGAGCGGATGGAATCGAAAGGATATAAATACAGCGAAATATTAAAATTTTATTTTCCGAAGCTCGAAATGAAGAAAATATACTTATAACCGAATAAAAATCCCCCGATAAGTGCATTATATAATCGACAATAACACTTTTCAGGGGGAAAACCTATGAACGAAAATCAAGAAAATAAAATCAACGAAGAAACCGCAAAAGAACCGCTGACAAAGCGTGTCGCAAACTTCTCGGCGTTTATCTATCTCGGGCTCGCGATAGCTGTTGTTATAACGGCAACCGTAGGCATTTTCAGTATTTCCTACGATTACGAGGATACGCTTTCCTCGGTATCGCTTCCCGAATTAAACATCGGTACGGGTGAGGTGTCGGTACCTCAAATCGTGATCACACCCGATGATGTTCCGTCCGAAGCTCCCGTAGGCACCGATGAAAGCGGTGTTGATGCCGACGTTGAACAGACGCCCTCCTACTACTCACCCGTCTCGGGCGAAATCATCAAAGAGTTCAGTATGGATGCGCTCGTGTTCTCGGAGACTATGCAGGATTACCGTGTCCATTCGGGAATCGATATAGCCGCCTCGGTCGGAACAAAGGTCGTAGCGTATACCGACGGTGTTGTTTCGCTTATAAAGGACGACTATTTTTACGGAACAACCGTCGCGATAACCCACGATAAGGGTGTAGTTTCCTATTATATGAACCTCGCGCCCGAGCTTGCCGAAAACATCGCTGTCGGCAACGAGATCAAGGCAGGACAGGTTATCGGAGAAATCGGAACGACCGCAAGGGTTGAAAATGCCGATCCGTCGCATCTGCACTTTGAATTGAAGATGGAGGATGCGGTTATTAATCCCGCCCCCGAGCTTCCTTAAGTCGCGCTGGGCATAGCGGCGCAGACCGCAAAAAATCATTAATAAATACCTATTAGTGTGTTTATATTGATATGAAAGTTAACTTATAAGGGTTTGTCTTTATAAGGAACAATTGAATTTTTTGCTATAAAAAATCGGAACCCGAAGGCGTACAATTGTACGTCGAGAGGTTCCGATTTCTTATTCTGCATCCACTCTGCCACGCGCTCACTTCTACTTAATTGTTGCGTATGATTTTTGTACGCATATTGTAGGGACAGGCGAGGACGCAATACCCTACAGTACGGAAAAAGTAAAGTTAAAACATATAACAACCTTTTCCATAATAGCTTTGCGAACGGACAGTCGCTATCAACCCGAAAATGCTTGCATTTTTGGAAAAAAGGAGACAGTGAGCTACTCCGCAAAATCTTTTTTTGCGGGCCCCAAGACTTGAAAAAACACACCTGTTTTTCTTTTGTTATTCTTTCCGTTGTACGAATGCCAGTATAACCCAAAGAACAAGCACGGCGAAAAACAATATCGAAAAAACCCAGGTATAGATGCGGTCGGGTCGGCTTTCGGGATAATAATCCTCAAACACCGTTTCCGGATCGTTAGGGTCGATGAGCAAGTCCATTGTCGTTCCCTCGGGAAGTCGAACTGTTGAAGCAGTGCGAACGGCATAACTGTATTCCTTGCCGTTATATGTATATGTATATTTGTTTGTGCTGTAAACGGTTTTTTCAACCTCTTTGTTTACGTCGTCCCCTGCGCCCATATTCCAATTGACTTTTTCATCTACACCGGTAAAGGATTGTTCGTACACGGCAACAACGGTTACGGCGTTTTCTTTACGTCTGTAATAATCATCGCGTTCTTTTTCGTAATTCGAAATGCTTGCGCTTTCCGAAATAAAAGAATATACCGCAAGAACGGCAATCAGAACCAACACCAGAATCTGAAGGACGATTTTTCCGAGCCTTGACATTAAAACACCTCAAAACAATTAATTCATAATCATTATACTCGTTTCCGTTTTTCTTGCAAGACATTTGCTTGAAAAAGTTATAGCCTGCTTTTTATCAAAACTCGGGTTATAAGCATAAAAGTTCTTGTAGTCCAAGTTATCCTGAACAATATGCAACGCATCGCCGAAATTGCCAGTTCAAACAGATGGACGAAAGTTGTTGAAATGTAAGGGGTTTTGTGGTATAATAAATTTGGTAAACGAGGAAAGGGTAATATAGTAATGAGCAAATCGAATGACTCCAACGATATGATATATTTATTGGCTTATTTTCATCGATATGGCTGGATTGTTGCTACGATTGCGTGTAGTGCGATTTGGGCAGAATCAGCGGGTTGTATTTTTTGCGCCGCTTTCTTTATCTTTTCTATCTGGTCATTCGTTGGATACAAATGTAAGTGGAAGCATATTTATTGCTCATACCAAAACGCTTACCATGAAAAAATGACACCAAAGCACATTTATTGGCACCGAATAAAGAAAAGCGATGCTTATGGAGTCCCCTCGATTTTCTTTTCTTTTGGTATCATATTGCTAATTATGATATTGTATTGACTAATTGGGATTATTCAAACAGATAAAAAGTTTTTGAGGGATTAAAAGGGAGCTTTTTTCAAAAAGCTCCCTTTTGTTATGCGATTTTATCTCTTGTCAAAACTCGGGTTATAAGCATAAAAGTTCTTGTAGTCGAGGTTATCCTGAACAATCCGCAACGCATCACCGAAGCGTTGGAAGTGGACGATTTCACGTTCACGAAGGAATTTTATCGGGTCGGCCACGTCGGGGTCATCACAGAAACGAAGAATATTGTCGTAGGTCTTGCGCGCTTTCTGCTCTGCTGCAACTGTGTAAGAATAACGAGGCCCAAAAACCCAGTATTTATGCGGGTTTTCGGGATCGGCATTTTTTGGTAGCTGCAATCTCATAAGTGCAACATATCAAAAATTCCAGTGAATTTCGATGGGAACGTCGTTTGTTTTGGGGATTCTCTTACCTACAGAGATGTAGTCAATGAGGATCTCAACCATCTCTCTTGTGAGGTGTTTGAGGTTTGTGTAACGCTCAATGATCTCTCTGCGGTTGTCGCCGACTTCAATTTTTACCTCAATCTCTTCAATCTGTTTACGCCCGTCCGAAGTGAGTTTTTCAAGGCGGTCACGGTCAGCAATAAAGTCTTTTGACATCTCTGTATAATCAGCCCCGCTGATCAATCCTTTGACTTTATCCATATACAGTTCCCGAATACCCTTGGACAATTCTGCAACACGCTTTTCATAGGTGGCAATGTTTTTTAGGATACTGTCTTTCTGCGCTTGCAAATTGTTGCAAAACTCAATCTTTCTTTCCAAATCATCCTTGTTCAGATACTCTTCGGAAAGTTGGTTCAGCTCGTCAATGACCATCTGCTCCAGTTTGTCAACCGAGATGAAGGAGCCGATGCAGGCATCCTTTGCCACGTGACGGTTGGAGCACTGAAGATAGTGCTTGCCTCGATTCTTCGATGAGCGCATCACATATCCACAGTTGGCACAGCGAGCCTTCCTTGCAAACAGACCGATGGTGCCAACGTCAAAAGGTTTTGCACGTTCCTTTATCATCTTTTGCACCCTGTCCCAAAGCTCACGGTCGATGATGGGTTCGTGAGTACCCTCAACAATATACCATTGACTTTTAGGACGCGGCTTGTTCTGCTTGGTCTTGTAGGAAATACTGCCGTACTTACCCTGCACC
>JAZSLN010000034.1:0-22132 GCA_045535385.1 Eubacteriales bacterium | reverse complement strand
GTCAGCATATCACTTATCAGACAAAAAGAAAGAGAAGACTCGTTATGTGATACGAATCTTCTCTTTTCTGTTGTTAGTGGGTTTGGGCTACTGCCCAAGCGCATTTGTACTTACAAATGCGATGCTGGTTCTTAGCTGAATTTAAAAAATTCTATTTTCTCCGATAAGAACAACACACTTTTCGGCTGCGGTCTTATTTGTTTCCTTAAACGCGTTACTGAAAAACAACTTATTGAGCGAATATGCCGTTTATTACGTTGGCTTACGGAAGAACAACCGATTCGTTACTCATAGCGTTTTCAATAATATTTATGCTTCTCACGATAGTCGAGCCGTAATGATCGGGCGCGCTCGTGCCGTGGATCTTACCGTCGGTATTGACAAGATCGCGATAGCAAACATAGGTGCGTGCGCTTAACTTAAGATTCTTTGCACCCGCAGATTCGGGAATACCGTTTATGGTAACGTAGAAAGCAAAGCTTTCATAGTCGGCGAAGTTGGAATTTTCTTTCCAATTTACTATACCGACTGCCTCGGCTTTTCTTATTCCTTCGGTCGAAAGGCTGAGCTCCTCATCGCCGAGCTGCTGAGTAAATGCAACGATGATACCAAGGTCGGTTACATCCCAATAATCGGTTGTGTTATCACCGCTTTGACGGCGGATAAGGGTTTCATTATAGAGACCGCCGAAACGAATCGCGTTCGAGCCGTTGCCGTCGAAATTATCGTTAAACTTCGCACCGAGCGTAACGACGGGAGCGTAATCGTTCACGAGATACATAGTGCCGTTAAGGTCGGAGGAAGTAACCTTTGCCGCGGTTCCGTCATACCACTTCCAGAAAGGAAGGTTGAGGTTATAATAGTTAAATTCGGATTCGGGCTCGCAATACACGTTAGGATAGTGTACGGTGTATTCGGTTTTGTTAGCACCGCTTCTGCCTGCGGAAACGAAATATTCAAAGCCGTTGTTGCCTGCATCTATCTCGTCGAGCGCGATACGGTATTCAACAACAGTAGAAGTATCGCCGTAATTGCCGAGACCGTTAATCTGAACGTTGTCGTCGTTCTTCATAACAGCGCCCTCTTTACCGAAGATATACTCACGAACCTCGAGGTTGATGTCGGGGTAATATCTGCCGCCAACGCTTTCCTCAACGGTATCGGTGAAGCCGTAGAAAGAGGAGTCCATATATCCAAGCGATATGCCGTTGGTATTATCTGCCTTGGACGGATTATTATTCTTTACAACATCGATATAGTTATTGTAAAGAACACTCATCGTCTCAAGCGATTCAAGATTTGTATACTTAACGTCAGTGCTTACCGAATGGTAATCGGTGCGCGCGGGTATTTGGGCGTTAACTGCCCAGTTCTTACCGGTCTTATAGCCGACACGGTAATATTTCGACCAGTTATCGTCGCCGTCGTCCTTAGTCCAGAGGGTGAACACGGGCGCGTTGGCCGCATTATATGCAACGCCTTCGAACACAGCCGCCACGTAGAGATATTCGCCATCGGTGCGGAGCTGATATTTAAGAACAAACTTGTCGGCGGAGTCGGTCTGGTGGGTGGCGTTGATCGCTTCGTCAACGGTTATCCACTTATCCTCGTTCCAGCCGCTGTCGTTAAGAATGCCGTCAACGGTAATCTTCTCGGGAGCGATATGCTCGAGCGCATCGAGCTTACCGGGATTGGAGGTATACCAATAGCTCTCGGTAGGAAGCTTAGCTCCCCAAGAAGTGTTTTCGTTAACCTTGGTATAGGTGATGGTATTTCTGAAGCCTGATTCATACCAGCGGGGCTTAGCTACCTCAATAAACTTAGCCGCGTAGGTTACGGTCTTGGTCGGGTCGACAAAGCTGGTCTCGGTAACAGAATACGAAGTTTGCGAAGAGGGGATGCTTGCGGTTTCGTCAACGAATCTTACGAGTTCAACAGCGATCTGATTATTCTGTTGAGCCTGAAGCATCGCTTTAACCTGAGTTCCTACGTCCTGACCGGGAACAAGACCGGGAATCTTAATGATATCGCCCGGCTTCCAGGAGAAGATAGTCGTTCTCATCAGGTCTGCAGCAACGGAAGCATAGTTGAGCTGGAGCGCCGCCTTTGTCTCGTGGGAATAATATTGATCTATTCCGCCGCCTGCAGCGCAAATCTGGGTCATAAGATCGAGACGCTGTGCATCGGTAAGGCTGGTAGTGCCGTATTTTTCGATCGCTTTATTGTTAAAGGAGACTTTAAGATCTTCAATAACATCAATATAGTTGTTGCCGGTGTTTACACAATAAATGATACAGCCGGGATTAGCCGCGATCTCGCTGGGAAGGAAGCCGTAATGGTCCTTATACTTTTCGCCGTCGGACGCAAGCTGTTTAGCTATCTCATCGGCAGAAAGGCTTCTTGTGCCGTCCTTGCTCGTAATGAATTTCCAGCCGCCGCTTGCGGTATCGGGAACAAGCATCGCGTGAGTCCACCATCTGCCTTTTGAATCAAGGTATTCATTATAGTTACTCTCGTCGTTGTTGAGATCAGAATAGATGATGCCCGCGCCTTCCGCATAAATATCCTCATAATGAGTGAGATGGAACATTTCTGCGGGAAGAGGATGGGTAAGGGTAAGAGCTTCGCCGGTAGCGGTAGGATGCTTAACGCTTATGTAATACTCCGCACCTGCCGATTCGTTAATTACAAAGCGTGATTGCTTTACACCGTTTTCCATATGATAGCTGTTGGTGGCTATCATAAATTCCGCGTAAGTCTTGCCGTTTGCCGTCGACATATTCCATTTATAACAGTCGGTGTCGACAGAGGGAGTGCTTCCGCCGAACACTAAGCCCGAGGGACCCGAAACGGCAAACTGTTTTCCCGAATAATCATCGGAACACAGATAGATATTGTAGTAATAGTTATCGAATTCATACTCGTTGTAGTAAACGCCCCATTCGTCGAAGGCGCCCGGGTTAGCGAGCCAGATCTCGATATTAGTATAGTTGCTTCCGTTGGTGTTCGTTGCGGGCACAGCCTCGTCATCGAGCTCTACCGCACCGTAAATAAAGTTATCGCCGATGTAGATAGAATAGGAATATTCGAAAATATCATTTCTCGCAGGAGAGGAGGTCCACTGGCCGTTATTTCCCTGAACGAGAATTCTGTCGCCCGAATCATCCCAGATTTCTTCGTCGAGCTTGCCGTCGATCGAAATATAATCGAGGAGAACGCTGTCGTTATGGTCGAAGGCTCTGCCCGAGAGGTTGGAATCGGGGGTGTTATAGAAGATTCTGCCCTCGTGTGCGGCATCCCACGCAGAAGTGGGAACGGTCGCACAGCGGGGATGAACCAATCCGGAATTGGCAGAACCCTGCTCGAAAGAAACGTAATAGCTGAGAAGCTTTTGGTTTGCGGCAGGAGTCAAAGTAGGTTTAACTCCGATTTCGGAAAGAGCAATACGGAATTCGAAACGCACATCTCCGCTGTCAAGCTTCTTCCAAGCAACATCTAAATCAACCGTCGACGGATCTCTGTACCAGGATTGAGCAGAGTTGGTTGAACCGATAACATTTCCTTTTCCGTTCGCATACCAGGAGTAGAACTTGACCTCGCCCGTATCCTTATTTACAGAAAAGTCGAAAGCGTTTTCGTAAGCTGCACTGCCGTTTACGTTAGTCCACACACGGAACGAACCGCCGGACGTATAATTTGATATGACTGCCGCACCGTACAAATACTCATAGTCAGCCGCCATGATATAGGTGTACTGCATTTTATTGTTGGCATATCCGTTTCCGCGGAACGTGCTGTCTATATGATGATCCGCGCCCGCGATCGCGGCGTTATTTCTCTTATCGAGATTACCGTCGATAACGATTCCGGGGATAACACTGCCTTCTGTTTCGGCACCGGTAAGCATTTCAAGGTTATTATAGTCGTAAAGGTCTTCTGCGTTAGAACCCAACCAAGCCGCGTTACGATTGTAGTGGTTGGTATAATACCATTTATCGCCCGACTTATACGCATATTGAAGCGGATAGGTCTTGTTGTTTGCGGTGTTGGTAACGGAGCCGAAATTGCTGTTATAAAGCCAACGTCTGTCGTGAACGACAACGTTAAAGCCGAGGTCTTCGATACTGAATTCGTTGTTAGCTTCGTTGTTTTTAAGGTTTGTGCTGCTCAATACAGACTCGAGCTTTATACGGCACTCGAAGTTCCATACACCAAAGCCGTCGTATTCGCCTCTGTAAGAGCCTGCGCCTTGGTATCCGGTCGCAGCGGCGCTCGTATCCTGACCGCAGGTATCGTCATACTGGAAATTAGTACCCTTCCAGTTTACGTTCGAAATAGCACCGTTAGTTTCGACTACACGAGAGGTAATGTTATCAAAAGCGCCTGCGTAATTGGGATTTGATGCCAATTTATAAGCCTCAAAGGAGATAAGATGCTCTACCGCCCAACCGTTATATTTATTGGTTGTGATAGGCGTACCTTCTGCGGTAAAATAATCGTTAGTCTGGTTATAGAACTGGATAGTGAAGTTCGGTTCGGTCTTAACGTAATATTGTTCATTTTTGCCGGTCTGGTTCATATCCTGCGCACCTACGGTAACACCGGTCCAAGCCATCTTAGGAACCTCGGCTACAACGGCAATATAGAAATATTCGCCGTCGATACGGTAATCGTATTTGAACTTTACGCCTTCGGAAGTTCCGTTTCCGATGTTTTCGTGGCCGTCATTTACCGACAAACCGCCCGAAATATAAGCTAAACCTGCGGTATCACCGAGAGCCGCATTGGCAGCGCTGATTGCGATATATTTATCATCGTTGGCAATAAGAGTCTGAGAACCGTGGGTCTTGACGTGGCTGAGATCGATGGTTCCCTTGTTGGGGTTTGCCTTTTCGTCCGCGATGTTAGACTTTTCGGACAAATAGAAATCGGAAAGTCCCGCCCATACAGCTTCGTCGAAGTTACCGTCAACGGTTATGGGAGAAAGGGTGTCGCTGTCAGCCTGATGGGTAAGATGGTTAGCGTCATCGATTGCAACAGGCCAAACGGTAGCGGAAGGAACGATATTATAAAGCTCGCCTACGGGACGCATTCTCGGGAAATAAAGCGAATCGTCGCCAACCTTAACCGAGATAAAATACTGAATATCCTCCGACTTGGCGGAAGTGAACGAAGCGAGATAACGGCGGAATTCGATAGCAACCGAATCACCGTCTTTCTTAGACGCTTTGATATATTGCTGTGCCGCGTAGGGCGCATCTTTTGTTACGGTGTTGCCGTTATAATCAACAAAGCTGTCGCCGGTAACCGCACCGCCCGAAACGGTGTAGATCATCTTATGGCTGTAGCCGTATGTTTTATTGCCTTCGGCATCGGTAGTGTAGTTAGTAAGGTCATTGAGCCATACCGTAATCTCGGCATCGAGCGCGTCGACAACTACCGCACCGTAAAAATATTCGTAGTCATAATGGAGCTGATACTTGTAGGTAAGGGCTTTGCTCGACTCGGCAGGCTTTTCCTTATCCCAAATACCGTTATTGGTATCAACCTCATTCCACTTGTGGTTAGCCCACGCGGTATCGTTATTGACGTTACCGTCGATAACGACCGATTCGGGAATATACTGATTAAGGCCGTTATTGAGGCTTTGGTTCTGAAAACCGTTGCCGATAACGCCGTTATCCGACGCCAATGCCGTAAGCAAAGACGCATTTCCGGCTCCGACAAGCAAAACCGCGGAAAGAACAAACGCGAGTAGTCTTCTCATAAAAACTCTCCTTAAAAAATATAAAATGATTCATTTACACATACTTATACATAGTTATTTTACTATTAATCCTCCGTAAAGTCAACGATTATTTGTCCATTAATACCTACAGAATTTTTCGAAAACAAAATTTACCGTTTGTAATAAATGTGCAGAATTTAAGGTTTTTTAACAAAAAAATGAATTGGTATTTACTTTATCAAGCAAATATGTTATAAGTAAACTGTTATTTTAATACAAGGATTATTGATTATGGAAGAAAATAAAAGCTCTCTGAAAATTCCGAAAATCATATACGATCACCGATATTTTATCCTCACGGTTGTTTTCATTGTCGCGCTGTGCTTCATCCCTCTCGACCTTATGGCGACAACAAAGGGACACGATTACGGATTCCATTTCCAGCGAATCCACGCTCTCGCCGAAGAGATCGATATGGGCAACTATTTCCCGAGAATCTACTCGACGATGCTCGGCGGAAACGGTTACGGTACCCCCCTTTTCTACGGCGACCTTTTTGTTATGATCCCCGCGCTTTTGGTTGCTTGGGGCAATTTTTCGGTTCCCGATGCCTACGCGTTTTTTGTCGCTTTGGTTTTCTGTGCAACAACGCTTTCTATGTATTTTTGCACCGTTTCTTTCGCAAAAAGCAAAAAAGCGGGATTCTGCGGTGCGGTTATGTACGGCCTTTCCTCCTATCTCGTAACCGACCTTATCCAGCGCGGTGCTTTGGGCGAAGGACAGGCGTTCATATTTATTCCGATAACCTTCCTCGGCTTTTACCATATTATGTATGACGACCTGAAAAAGTGGTATCTTCTCCCGATCGGTCTCGCGGGAATGATCTATTGTCATCTTCTTTCGAGTATCGTTACGGTTTTTGTGCTCGCTGTCTTCCTCGCCGTTTCGTTTAAGAAGATCAAGGAAAACCCTAAACGTCTTATTTTTATTGCTATAAGCGCGATAGTATTCTTCCTTCTTTCCGCAAACTACATTTTCCCGATGCTCGAACAGCTGAGAAGCAACGAATTTCTCTCCACCGACGGCTTTTCTGCCACAAAATGGGGCACCCTCGAGGGACGCTCGATGCCTTGGTGGGCGGTCTTCTACGATTTCGCGTCGAGCTCGGATATACACCACACCTACATCCCGAACGGTATCGGCCTCGCAGGCCTCGTCTTCGCAGGAATATTTATTTTCTGCGGCAAAAAGCCGAGAAACAAGCTCGTTACCTTCCTTCTTATCGTTTCGGCGGTCATACTCTTTATGACGACAAGCCTTTTCCCCTGGCCCGTATTCCAGAACGTTGCGGGAATTTTGCAATTTCCATGGCGATTGCTCGTCTACCCAACCTTCTTTATTGCCGCCGCGGCCGCGCTTTATTTCGGCGACGAAAGCCACTCGAATGACCATTCCAACCTTATGTACGTTGTTATCGCGCTTTCGCTTTGCTCATACGTCTGCTGCGGTTCGGGTTATTTCAACACCTACGCAAAATACAAGGCCGAAGACGTAAACGTAAAATACGATTATATCAACAAGATCGGCGCAGCGGAATATCTCCCCTCCTGCGAGGATTTCAAGAGCCTGAAAAACTATGACGCGGTATACAAAGAAGCTCTTATAAGCTCCGCAAACAAGCTCTATTCCGACGGCAAGCCGAAGGCATCCTTTACCCGCGAGGACGGAAAGCTTATCGTCGAATTTTCGGGTATGGTCAAGGACAACGCCTATATCGACGTACCGCTTCTTATGTATAAGGGCTACAGCGCACACCTCGAGGACGGCACCGAGCTTGAATGTAATTACGGCAAATACAACCGGATCCGCGTCAACGTCGGCAACGTCCGCGAAGGCAAAATAACCTTCGAATATACCGGTACGGCAACCCAAAAAATAAGCGGTGTTGTTTCGGTCGTATCGCTTATTGCGATGATTGCTTATCTCGCCGTTATGCCGAGATTGCTGAAAAACTCCAAACGGAAAACGCCGATAAACTCGAGCCCGACAGATGATTCGGATAACAAAACCGAGGAAATACCCGAAATATAAATAAAAACGGAGATGGCTTCAAAAGAAGTTTTCTCCGTTTTTTCTCGCCATATTCCCGCATTTTTCCCAAAAAAGTCCATATTTATTGACGCGAGCTCCGATTTTTGGTATCGTAATCTCGCTTCTCCGGCCGCGCAAAGCGCTCCTTTTTGCGCGGCAGCCACGCAAATAACAAAAAAGGAGCAAAAAAATGAATATAAACAGCACGGTCGAATTATCCTTCGACCTGACGAAAAGAAACAACGCGCTTACCGTAACGGCAAAACAGTGCGACGACAAAACGCGCTCGGTTACGGTCAAGCTCACCCAAGGGGGAAAATCATTCCGATCCCCCGAAAACGCATCGATCACGCTCTGCGGTACAAAGCCCGACTCGACGGTTTTCGAGCTTTTACCGACCGATTCGTCCGATAATTCCTACACCTTCTTCCTCACCGACTACGTTTTATCCGCCGAGGGCAGGATACGATGCGAGGTGAAATGCAGCTGGAGCGACGGCGACGAGGTACGCGTTTGCTCGACCGAGATATTTTATATCAACAACCTCGCTTCGGCTATCACACCCGGCAATGCCAACATCCGTTGCGAGCTGCAAAGCGTAGAACGTGCAACCGCCGCGGCGCTCGGAGCGGCAGAGGTTGCGGCAAAAACCGCGGAGGATATACTCGAAGCCAAAAGAAACGGCGAATTTGACGGACGCTCCCCCGTACTCGGCGAGGATTACTGGACAGAAACCGACAAAGCCCAAATCATCGAGGAGACTTTAGCGGCTGTTTCCCAAGACGGTGTCCCGGATTATTGGGAAGAGCATCTTTCCGACAGGATAAACACCGTCAAAGACCTACAAAACCGAGGAGGAAAGGATTGCTTCAGCTTCGTCGTGATGACCGATATGCATTATCCCAAAAACCTCGGGAAAATCTCTCCGTTGATAGCCAAACGTATCCTCGATAAATGCGATATCAAATACGCGTTATGTCTCGGGGATATCCAGACGAGAGGATGCCATGCGACAAAATCTCTGCTCTTAGCGGAAAATGAAGAGATCGAAAAAATGCTCTCGCCCATCCGAAGCAGACTTTTACAAACCGAGGGCAACCATGACGGTGCATACGGCTTTTACGACCGCGACGGCGATACGGTCTTTAATAACGTCGACGGAAACGGAAACACCAAGGAACCCTCCGAGCGCGAAACCTACGTAAGCAACCTTACTCCCGCCGAGATGTACAACACGATATACAGAAAGGTCGGACTTATCGGCGACGTTCATTTTGACGAAAGCGGAAGCGGTTATTACGTCGACGACAACGCAAGCAAGGTTCGGTACATCGTTCTCAATACCAACTATAACGATTACGAATTGCAAAGCGACGGAACCGCCAAATATCCGAAAATGTGGATATTCCGATTCGCGCAGAAGCAATTTGACCTTGTGACAGAAGCGCTTAGCAGTATTCCGAGCGATTCTTACAGCGTTGTGGTCGCGGGGCATTGTCCGCTTTGGCAGGAAATAGGCGACAGAGACGTTATGATCGGTGTTCTTAACGCGTATAAGAACAAAACCACATTCAGCGGAAGCTATTCGGGCACTGCTTCGGGCGGCGCGGCTTACACCAACCTCGCAGATATCAACAGCGGGGATTGGAAAACAGACTACCGAATCTCGTCAAGCGGACTTACGGCACAGAGCGGAAAAACTGTGTCGAACTATATACCCTGTAAAAAAGGTGATATAGTAAGAATCAAGGGTGTGGACTTTGTTGACAACGCAGACAGATATATAGTTTACAAGAGCGACCGAACCGACTATATCGATTCACAATATGTGAACTACCCCAGCGAAGGCGTAATAGCCTCGTTCGAAAAGGTCGGCGACGTTTACGAAATCTCTCTTGCGGATAACAATAACATCGCATACATCCGCTTTGCGTTCAC
The DNA here is from genome assembly GCA_045535385.1 of Eubacteriales bacterium. Lineage (GTDB taxonomy): Bacteria > Bacillota > Clostridia > Oscillospirales > CAG-382 > Coliplasma. The sequence continues at coordinate 12,375 of JAZSLN010000034.1, read as the reverse complement.
AACACCGTCGAACCCCGAAGACGTTATCATAACCGTAAACGAAGAAATTGCCGAAACGGCATTGGGATATGACGCGGTTTCGGTCAATGCCGATTTTTCTGATGCAAAGGGTACTCTTGTCGGTTATTTCGCAGGTCATGTCCATCTCGACCGCCACACGACAAACCACGGATTCCCTATAATCACGACACGATGCGATGCGCAGGAGGAAAACACCGAAGACCTTTACAACGAACGTGTATCGGGAACGGTAACCGAACAATCCTTCGACGTATTCACGGTGGACAAATCCTCAAAAACCGTCTACGCAACAAAAATCGGCGCAGGCGAAGACAGAATTATTTCGTATTAGAAAGAAAAAGAGTTCCTGTCCTAGGAACTCTTTTTTATCAGGCAAGATAATTTATAAATATTATACAAAGAGAATAAATGATTGCCGATACATTAACTACGCCCACACATGCAACAACAGTGTTTTGAATTTTCGCAGATGATCGATTTATTAAAAATGAGATTCCGTATGCAATAAAATAACATAACGGTATTATTGCAGGCATAATATATCTGCCCTGTGGCTGATAATCCTTTAATGAATATATGTACGACATTATAACCGTACCCACTATAGATAAACCCAATACATATTTTAAAATATGTCTTTTTTTAAACACGCGGAATTTGTTTTTAATAATCGCAATTAAGCTTCCCAAAGTTCCCACGGCGGTTTCGGCAAGATATGCAACATATACCACTTTACTCAAGCTTATACTCATATATCCAAACATACCGATAAAACTTATTACCGTCGAATTTATCCAATGGATTTTTCCGGATATTGTAGACATCATTTTTCGCGCAGCTTCAGCACGTTGAGAAGGCTTGAATCCATCTATACCATACAGTTCCCCATATTTATTAACGCCACGAGCAAGAATGTTTCCGTCATACAACACCATATTTCTTATGAAATGCCACCCTGTAAAAAGCAACACAAAACCACAAACCACAAAAGCATATTTGAAAAAATCTTTCCATTTGTTCGGGCTGTCATTTACAAAAATGTAGTAGCAAACATAAAGCACTAAAGAAAGCAACGAATAAATATAGACGTTCAAATAACTGAGAATGCCTATGGCCATTCCAACAGATATTCCAAAGCAATTTTTATACGAAATGCCTTCTTTGAAAACCTTAAACCAATAATAAACCACGATCGAAACCGAAAACATAGCCATTCCGTCGCAATTTACGTAAGTAAAAACAAACGACAGCTGCGGCCACATAGTACAAAGTAATATAAACAGCCATTGTTTATACGTTCGGTCAAAAGCCAACTTGGAGGTTTTTATAATGAATACCGCATAACCAATCGAAGACAAAACACTTGTCATACGGGCGGCGATAAGCAAAGGGTAGCTTGCCGTAGTAAAAACAGAGGTGATTTTCATAAAAACAGCCGAAAAAATATACGGAAGCATTGGCTGAGCCGCATACGAAAACCCATAGGAGCTATCAATAATCGACATATCGTTAGCATTGGGAAGTGCGTTATTATTAAATATATATTGAGGAATCACATATCTCATTCTCTCGTCAGGACAAGAATCAAACGGCTGTACTAAAGCCCACACTAAGACAATCGAAAAGAAAAAGAAAATATATAAAAGTTTCAGAACTTTTTCATTATTTCTATAAAACGCGCTCAGTTTAGTATGCATTATTTTTAGTCTCCTACGCTACAAACCAATCTCTTTTGCTAATGTTAACACATATACCTCTTTTTGTCAAACATATTCTATCTCATCAAGAGTGATATAGCTTATGCCGTAGTGGAACTCTCTTCCCTTTTCGCATTCTTCTTTGATCCGTTTCTGAAGCGACGAGCCTTCGCGGATAAAACGGCAATCGGCATCAAAGGAAGCGATGACCGGAAGAAGATGGAGAGAATCGTTCACCTTCAAGATATTCGAGGTTTCGTCGAAAACATATTTCAGCTGAGGAGAATAGAGCCAGGAATAGCAGGCGACCGCCTTAGGATGATGGTCGGGATAGAAATTTTTATAAAAATCAAGCGCGATCTTATGCGCCTTTTTTATACGCTCGGGGGTATATTCTACCCTCTGGGGGATATGAATCTCGAGGGTATGCGTTCCTCCCCTTAAATAATCGCTCCACGTCTTTTTCGAAAACTCGGTTGCGGCAGACTCGACGGTTCCGTCCTTCGAGATAACGTGAGCGATATATTTTTCATCGTCCTCGAAGAAGGAGGTGCGGAAAGCCGATTTTTCCTCGCTGTCCACCAAGTCGCCCTCTTTTCCGACGAAAAATTCTCCTTTTGCAAGCGAAATATAGCTTTTACCGTCGGTTATCACGCGGAAATCATCGGTAAACTCCGCCGGAACGTATTTAAGAATATCAAAAACGAACATACATCCGCCTGCCGAAAGCATATTCCAATTCCATTCCAAAATACCCCAATATCCCTTCTGATTGAAACAGGACAGAGTATAGCCGTAAAAAGCCGAGGTGTTTTCGCGGTTAAGCTCCTCGGGCGGATTTTTATGCGCCAGAGTGTTATATTCCATAACCGCAACGAGCACCCAACCAACCTGTTCGGGATGTAATCCTTCGACGGTAAAATGGTTATCGCAATAGATATAATTAAGCCACGGCGCACGTTTATAAACGGTTATATACGCCATAAACGAAGCGCAAAGATGGGCGTTGTCGTCCGTATTTATTATTTCAGCACAGCGAACAAGCGCCTCTCTTCCCTCTTCGGGAAGATGAGTCCTTTCGGCAACAAAATTCGCCTCGTCGGCGGACAAAACCGCCTTGCTTCGGTCGTATTCCGCGATAAACGGTTCAAAAAGATCCTCGGCATAGGAGGGCATCTCGAAATTGAATTTTTTGCAAAGCTCTGTGTATGTCATATATTCCTCAAAGATGAGGTTGCCTTTTCGGGCAACCTCTTGATAGTTATTTAATAATCATCGACTTAAGTGCGATGTAGTCAAACATATTAACTTTACCGTCGCCGGTGAGATCAGCGCGTGCAACTTGATCGGCGGGAGCTTCTACCTTATCCAAATAGATGGACTTGATAAGAATATAGTCAAACATATTGACCTTACCGTCGCCGGTAACGTCGCCTGTTTCGTAAACGGGAGCATCCTCGCTATCGAGAAGCTCGCCGCAAACCGTGCAACGAAGCTCCTTAGAGCCGTCTTCGAGAGTTTCCCATTCGCCTTCGGTATGACCGAGCGCTTCGGTTTCGCTGTCGACGTAGGAATCGCCGCACTTAGAGCAGGTATGAGTGGTATAACCGCCGTTTTCGCAATCGGGTTCGGTTACAACGGAATCATATTCGTGTTCGCACTCAACTCCTGCGTCGGGGTTGAACACGTTAATGGTAGCGGTCGAAACGTAACCGGCATCGAACCAGTTAAGACCGGGAGTAGAAGAAGGAACAGACTTGAATTCGAAATCGATACCCTCGATAACAAATTTATCGCCGATATTCCAGGACTTCGCGGCATTTACGGTCTTTTGTGCGCCTGCGTTGGTATAGTTGGGATATGCGGTCGCATCTGCATACTGAGCGTACTGAGTGGGGTTGCTTGCGTAAAGTGCGGGGTAGTTATTACCGTAGTTACCCGACCACACGAAGCCGCCTTCGGGAACGTTCAAAGCAACGCCCTTTCCGTTAGCGGTACCGTCGGACTTTTCAACAACCTCGTAAACGTTATCGTAGCCGTCAACAGGCTTGAACGCAACCGAGATCCACCAAGCCGCGCCGCCCTGTTCGCCGGTACAGATAACTCCGACGCCTTCGAGAGACATATCGTTATAGTGGGTTACCCAGAAGGCTTCGGGATTTTCAACAACACCGTGAGCGAGTTCTTTTTCAACGTCGAGCTTTTCGATATAGATATAAGGAGCAACGTCGAATTTCTGATTGTTCGCATCGATACCGTCGAGAACTATCACATCGCCTGCAACGAGCTGTTGAACCTTAAGAACGTTTGCAGCCGAGCCCGCGATCTGGCTTCCGTCGGTAACGCCGGATTCCCAATCGTGAGCAGCGATCATAATTTCGTTTTCGGAAAGAGTAACGGAGGGGGTATTACTTGCGCCGGTTCCGTTGGATACCGACTTAACAACGTAAGCATTTTCGGTCTCGCTCCATTCAGCGATAACGTTAGCGGTCCAGATATGGTTAGCATCGGTTCCGGTAACGGTTCCGAATTCGGGAGTAAAGATAATACAATCGCCCGCGCCGACCTTCTTGTTGAAGCCAGTAACGTAAACGTCGCCTTCGATGGCTTCGCCTACTGCAAGAGAAGCCTGAACCTCGCCGAGCCATACGAAATTGCCGTTGGGAGCAACGCTGAATTTAACGTAACGCGCTTTAACGGGAGCCTCGGCGGTAACGGTCATCGAATAGGTATCCCAAACGATGGAGTTGGTCATAAGCTCTGCGGTAGTATCAGCGCCGATTTCGGTATAGCTTTCGCCGTCGACAGAGTAAGAAACGGTAAGCGAAGCGGGATAGGTGATGCCCCACTGACCGCCCGCTAAGAATGCGCGGAAGGTGTTTACGGAGGTAGCTTCGCCAAGGTCTACGGTGACTTCGGTCTTGCTGGTCCAACCGGAATGGTTCGAACCGCCGTCCTTACCGATAATACCGTCGGTAAGGCGTTTGCCGTCATCTTTATAATTTGCGTGATCGGTTCCGCTTGCGGTGTAGGACTTATTAGCGGAAGCGATATATTCGCCCGCGCCCTTCGCAGCAAGAAGTCCTTCGATTTTATCGGAGCAGAGGAGAAGCTCTTCGGTAGTAGCGTCGCCCGAAGCGATAAGTTCGTTTGCCTTAGCAACGGCGCTTCTCAATTCAGCGATAATAACCTCGTTATATTCGGAAGCGTTAACGTTCATTGCCTCGTCGATATAATCGTTAAGGTCAAAGGAATAGGTAAGAGTAAAGGTAGCGCCGTTAACGAAGGTGGTCTGAATATCGGCGGTAACGGGGGAATAACCGAGAATTTCGGGAGATGCAACGGTGATGTGAGCGCCCGAAGCACCGGTAAGATTATAGGTTTTAAGGGTTTTACCGTTTTCGTCTACACAGTTAACGGTCATAACAGCCTTGTTGGTGCCGTCGTAAACAGCTTCGAGGTGCTTGGAGATGTAGTTAGCATACTGTTTTCTGCCGTAGTCGGAATGGTGGATACCGTCGCCCCAGCCTGCGCAGAATTTGTCCATATCCTCGAAAGCACATTCGTAGTTGATATCTACGAGAGTGCAATCCATAGCAATAGCAACCTCACGCATTGCGTTACAGAAATCGTTGAGATAACCGCCCGCATAGTTAAGGCCGTAGGAAATGGTGGTATAGTAGCCGTCGTTGGTATTTACGGGGTTAGGGGTAACGAACACAACGTCGCAGTCTCTTGCCTTAAGGGTTTCCGCAAAATAGGTAAGATTTGCGCGGTAAGTGTTAAGATCGGTAAGAGGCTCGCCCGAGGATACGACCTTAGCCTGGTCGTTCATACCGAGACAGATAATAACGAGCTCGGGATTATGAGCAAGAACGTCGGTTTCAAAACGAGCTCTCGCCAAGCCGGTGGTATCGCCGCCGACACCTGCGTTAATGATCGCGGTGCCGAGATAAGCGTTGGTACCGAGATAGTAGGGATAGGTATAAGCGCCGGTGGAAGAGGTCGAGCCGCCCTCGGAGGTCGAGCCGAAACGGGTAAGGCTGTCGCCGAAAGCAACTATCGTCTTGCCGTTAAGCGCGGTGGATTTTGCAAACGAAGCAAGGGGAAGCAACGTTACGACCATTGCCGCAACGAGCAAAAAAGCGAATAAACGGTTTGCTTTTCTCATTGTTCTTTCTCCTTTATTTTTGTATTTTTCAGTATAGCACAACTTTTTTCAAAGCGCAAGGATTTTATTAAATATTAAAGGGCTTATATATCGGAAGAAAACGTCATTTTACCGCGATTCCCGATTGAGCTTTGGTTGCAATACTGCGTTCGTAATAAAACAGATATTGCTGTGCGATTCCCGCATATTTTCCGAAACTTTTGGAGTCGAAATCCTCGCCGTAATATTTTTCGATAACCCGCTTTACCCAAACATCGACGGGAAAAGCCTCGTAAAATCCGAACCCAAAAAGAAGAACGCAATTTCCGACCTTATCGCCGACGCCTTTTATCCTTTTCAATTCGTCGAGCGCATCGAAATAATCGCTCTTTGCGATTCTTTCGAGCGAAACCTCGCCGTTTAACACCTTTTCGGCGGCATCGACGATATATTTCGCGCGGAAGCCGCTTTTTATCGGTGCAAGACCGCTTATCCCCGCCGAAGCAATTTTTTCGGCGGTTGGGAAAAGATAAACATCGTTCGATTCCTCGCCGAGCGTTACGCAAAGCGATTCGATGATCTTTTTTATACGCGGAATATTATTATTTTGCGAAATAATAAACGAAACCAATGTTTCCCAGGGGTCCTGACGGAAAATTCTTATTCCGCCCCCGACCTTAGCCGCATCAAAAACGGTTTTGTCGTATTCATATCCTTTTATAATCTCGGCATAATCGCGTTCGAGGTCGAAATAGCCTACATAGTCCTTGCGAAATATCTCCTCGTCGATTCCGCGGAAGACCCATCCGTCGCCCAAACGCTCTATAAACAGCTTTCTGCCCGAAGCGACGAGCGAATAGGAATCCTCGCCGAGCCTCTCGAACCGAAAGCATTGACCGCATTCGCAGGAAACAAAAGGGTCAAAGTTCGAAACCTCTTGCAACAATATTCCGTTGTCGAGCGAAGTAATCTTCATAATTATCTGCCTCTTGTTTTTTAACGTTTAATAATGTATAATGGTTAAAAATCCCTAAAGGAGTTGCCGTTTTGAAAGAACATATATATACGATACCGGTTACCGAAGCCTTTTCGAACAACCCCCACCGATGCCCTTTTTGCGCGCTCCGCGAAAAATTGGAACGCGACGAGCTCGAAATAATCCTCGGCGCATCGATGATGGAGCCCGACATCCGCCAGGAGACCAATGACAAAGGCTTTTGCCAACGTCATTATACCAAGATGTTTTCGATGAAAAACCGTTTGGGGCTCGCGCTTATGCTCGAAAGCCATCTCGAGTCGCTCAAAAAAGAGGTCAAGACGGGGAACATATTCTCGCGCGACATCGGCGCGAAGAGCGTAGAACGCATCGAAAGGCTGGATTCCTCCTGCTACGTTTGCGACCGTATCGAAGAAAAGATATCCAAAATGTACACGACCGCGTCCTATCTTTACAACGAAGAAAAGGATTTCCGCGCTTCCTTCGAAAACGTGCGCTATTTCTGTCTTCCCCATTACCGCGAGTATATGCTCGCCGCAAAGAAGGTTCTTTCAAAGGACGAATACGCCGAGCTGGTTCGTGCCGCCAACGGAAAGGTTACGGATTATCTCAACAGCTTAAAGGACGACGTTTCGCTGTTTTGCAAGAAGTTCGACTATCGCTTCGACGACCTCCCCTGGGGCGAATCGAAGGACTCGGTCGAACGCTCTATAAAGTTCTTGTCGGGTGAATGATCGACCGACTTTAATATTCACTTAACACAAAAACGCTCTCTGCGAAAGAGGGCGTTTTTATTTTTGACAGCCCACACAAACGAGCAGAATATTTTTTGCAAATTTATACAACAACGGCGGTATACAAATCGGATTTTATACACGCATCGGTTTACATAATTATTGTGGAAAAATTGGTTATGTAACCGTCTTTTCCACACTTTCCACCGAGTTTTCCACATCCAAAAGGCGAAAAATGCTTGATTTTTGGTGATTACGCGTTAAGTTATCCACATTATCCACTGAGTTTTCCACATTCGCGGACAAACATTATGTAATATACATTACTTGAAAACAGGAAAAATTATCGCAAAAAAGTCTTCGTTTTTTCGCCGAAATTTGGGAATTTTTGGGGACAAAAACCGTCGTTTTTACTACACACTTTTCGTGGCGAACGCGTTAAGGTCGGTTCCGCCGCGGACGCCTTCAAGATATTCGAAATAACCCTGAGAAGCGATCATCGCCGCGTTATCGCCGCAGAGCGAAAGCGGGGGCAGATAAAGCTTGGCTCCGTGTTTTTCGGCGGTCTCGCCAACGGCTTTACGGAGATGGGAATTTGCCGCAACACCGCCCGCCAAAACGATATTACATCCGCCCTCACGCGAAAGAAGAAGATCCAAGCGAGTATTAATGGTACGTATCAACGCGTCGGTAAATGAAGCCGCAACGTCGGCACGAAATTCGTCATCCATAACACGGCCGCGCTGAAGCTCTGTATGAACGAGGTTGATGACCGAGGTTTTAAGCCCCGAGAAAGTAAAATCGTATTCGGCATTATCGACCGAGCCGGCGGTAAATTTATATTTTTTCTTATCACCGAGCGATGCCAATTTATCCATAGCAGCGCCGCCGGGATAGGGCAAACCGAGCACGCGGGCGCATTTATCAAAAGCCTCACCCGCCGCATCGTCGCGCGCCTGACCGATAAGCTTATATTCGGTATAGCGCTCGACCCTCATAAGCGAGGTATGACCGCCCGAAACAACAAGCGCATAAAAAGGAGGCTTCAAATCCTCGTGAACAAGATAGTTAGCCGCAACATGTCCGCGAATATGATGGACGGGAACAAGCGGGTTTCCGCTCGAAAAAGCGAGCCCTTTAGCGAAAGAAAGACCGGTAAGAAGCGCGCCGATAAGACCGGGCGCGTTCGTTACGGCTATCGCATCGATGCCGTTTATATCGGTTTCTGCCTTCTCTAATGCCGCCGAAACAACACCACAAATAGCCTCGGTATGTGCACGCGAAGCGATTTCGGGCACAACACCGCCGTATTCCTTATGGATATCTATCTGGGAAGCGACAACGCTCGACAATACCTTTCTGCCGTCTTCGACAACCGCCGCCGCGGTTTCATCGCAGGAGGATTCTATACCTAATATTCTCATAACAACTAAAACCTTTTTTCCATAATAAGTGCATCGACACCGCCGTAAAAGCCTTTTCTTCTGCCAACGGCTGTATATCCGCATTTTTTATAAAGCGAGAGCGCCGAAAGGTTATTCTCGGCGACCTCCAAAGTTATATTTTCGCAATTTCTTTTGACCGCTTCACCGTCGAGGAGCTTCATAATTCCGTCGGCGATACCGCGTCTTCGACAGTCGGGAGCTACGGCGATATTCATGATCTGCCCTTCGCCCGCAACACAATACATAGAGCCGATACCGCAAACGGTTTCACCGCAAACGGCAACGACATAGACCGCGTTACTGTTGTCAATACTTTCCAGGATCTGCTTTTCGCTCCAAGCGGTCGAAAGCGATTCCGATTCCACCTCAGCCGCCTTCGCTGCATCCGATCCCAAAACAGGGCGGAAAACTATATTTCCCATAATTTCCATTACCGTTTATTATTCTCCGACCATTCTGACGATTATATCGTGCGGACAGTATACCGTTTTTCCTGCGGCGCGGTCATAGAGATAATATCTTCCGCCGTAGCCGTAAAATACAACGAGGTAATAAAGCCCGGGATACTCCTGAGAAAGAAGACGGATGAAAAATTGATCCTGCAGCTCCTCATAAGATGCGTTTACGGTTACCGCTTCGCCCTCCGTAAGCTGTTTCGCGATAAGCTGGCAGAGGTGGGTATCCTCGGTAGGATTATGCTCCTTCTTATCCTCGGGCAGATATTCGTTATCGGCGAAGAAATAAGTAATAAGAACCGTATTTGTCGAATTATATATCTGTCCCGCTATAGGATTAAATTCCGAAACGTTCGGTTCCTTTATATCCTTTGCGCGGTAGAGAAGAAGCTCGCCGCTATCCTCGATACACAAAAACTCTTCGGGCTTTTCGTGCTGTACGGCAGAATACGTTTCGCCCTCGACCTCGATATAATCCTCGCCCTTATAAACGGCATAAAGTCCCTTTTCGGCAACCCTTACGTATTCGATTCCGGTTTCGGGGTTTACAAATCCGTGAGCGGTAGCGTCGCCCTCGGCTATACCGTCATCCTTGCAGGAAACACAAACTGCCGCCATCAAAACGGCAAGAAAAAGGGTAAAATTTCGCTTTATCATCATTAATAACCCATCTGACCGAGGCTGTCATCGTTCTCGATCCAATCCTTAACCTCGTAAATAGTGTAGTCGTTTTCGTTTTCGCGGACGATGACACGCTCGATACCCGCGTTAATAACAAGGCGCTTGCACATCTGACAGCTTGTGGTGCCCGAAACGAGCTCGCCGGTCTTTCCGTCTACGCAGGCAAGATAGAGGTCGCTTCCGAGCATTCTTTCCCTCGGTGCGGCAATAATAGCGTTCGCCTCGGCATGAACCGAACGGCAAAGCTCGTATCTTTCTCCGCGCGGAATATTCAATTTATCGCGGAGGCAGAAGTTCATATCACAGCAATTTTGTCTTCCTCTCGGGGCGCCGTTATAGCCGGTAGCTATTATAACATCGTCTTTAACGATAATCGCGCCGAAATTCTTTCTCAAACAGGTTCCGCGCAAAGTAACAGTTTGGGCAATATCGAGATAATAGTTTATCTTGCTTCTACGTTCTTTCATCGTTTTATATCCTTTATATGTTATTTTTTAATTTTCTTCATTATAAACCATATATATCAAAAAATCAATGTTTTAGAGCACGCAAACATACATCAAAACGTCCTTAAAGGTCTTTGTGTGCATAAATTTGCACTTTTTAAGGACCGCCTGCATACGCAGGTTATCAGCCGCAACCTCAACATAAATGCGGGTAAGTCCGAGCTTGTCCTTGGCGTAGGTCTTGGCAAGGTTGATCGCCTCGGTTCCGAGTCCCTTGTTACGGTAGGTCTCGTTGGCAAGAAGGATAGAAAGGTCGCAGCGCTTTTCGGAATAGACGATACGCTCGAAGGTCAATTCGCCGATAATTTCGTCGTTTTTCGTGAAAATTCCAACCGTCGGATTCCATTCCTCGAGCGAAACGGTCTTTTCGTATCGCTTGTCGACCGTCTCCTCGTTGTAAACGTATTCGGGCATACCGTTTTCGGGGATATACTTACGCCAGAGCGCGCGCATCTCCTTTTGGGTCATCGTGCGGAGAGTCAGGTTTTTGTTGGATATTTCAATCATTTTACGTTCTCCTTTTATTTAAAGCTTCAACGCCTTTTTCGGGCAATTATCAATACATTCCATACATAAAATACATTCGGTGCCGTTTTCGCGCTTGCGGGAATTATCGGTCATATCGACGTTCATCGGACAGACCCTTTTACATTTATTACAGGAAACACATTTTTCGGGATCGCATTTTATCCTCATCATCGAAAAATAGCTCATAGGTTTAAGAAATACGGTTATCGGGCAGATATATTTACAAAACGCGCGGTTATCCTTAAAAGCAAATGCGAGAACTATTCCGGCTGCGTAGTAAAGTATATTTCCGATCAGAAACGCCCAAAACATAATTCTTTCGATATTTCCCACCTGCGCCAGAAAAAGCGCGCTTACGAAAATAAAAGATATTCCGAAGGTGATATATTTTATGAATCCAAGCCTTTTCCGCGGCGCTTTCGGTGTTTTATAGGGCAACAGGTCGAGAATCATAGCCGTCCAGCAGGCATATCCGCACCAACCGCGTCCGAATATGAGCGGTCCGAAGATCTTTGCGACGGCATAATGGATCGTCGCCGCTTCAAAAACACCCGTAAAGAGATAGTACCAAAATCCCTCGATTTGCATATTTTCATTCGAAATCAAACCGAGATAGACAAGCATATACGAGCCGACAAGGAATTGAACGACACGGCGCGCGTGTTTATATTTTTTTGTGTATAAAAACAGCCCGAGCGATATCGATAAGCCTATGTAGCTGAAATTAAAGAGATAGAATAAATTGTCCTTTGTCAGCCATAACGCAACAGCAACCGCTTCGAATATCGCAAGCATAAATATTGACGGTAGGTGTTTTTTCATGGGTTGTCCTTTTCATTCGTCTGAGAAGTTGCAATTCATCATTGAATACGTCTATTTCCATTCATCACGTTGATCGCCGTATTCATACATAATATCTGCCACAGAACGATTCTTAAAATAGTGTCCGTATGCATCCTTGCTCAAGCAAACTACTGTCTCCACAGTTGTCCCTTTAGGTAGGGAGTCTATCAAAGCGTCTGATATGTTGGAATTTATGCTCTGCTTTTTTACTTTGAAATAACTGTACAAGACTCTAAACACCGGCACCGCCAATGAAAATAACGTATAACCAAAACGCAACAACAACGAATGAAACAACGATATTTACCGTGCCAATCA
>JAZSLN010000029.1:0-3578 GCA_045535385.1 Eubacteriales bacterium | reverse complement strand
GGGTCATACTGACGCCCGCGCCGTTGCCGCCGGCAAAGTTAGCCTTGCCGTCTGCGCGCGGATTCTTACCGACAAATTCGGTGCCGCCCGAAGCAAAGCCTACCGAAACCTTCGAGAAGGGAACTATCGAAACCTCGCCGGGGAGAGTTATCGGTTCGCCGATAACCGTGCGTGTGTCAACGACCTCGCCTATTTTCGAGAGCGCGGCATCGATCATCTGTTTCATCGGCATTTCGTTATTATTGGTGTTGTTCATAATATCTACCTCTCGTCGTTATTGTATGTTTTCGGCATTTTCGGTTTTTTCTTCTTCCGAAAAATCTATCGTAACCTGTTCGCCCGCCATAGCGAGGTCGGTTTTGGGTAATTGGTCGATGCTTTCAAGTCCGAAACAGCGAAGGAAAGCGTCGGTCGTGCCGAAAAGAACCGGTCTTCCGGGGGCATCGAGCGTTCCGCGTTCGGTAACCAATCCCTTATCGGTCAGCGAAGCGACGATAGCCGAGCTGTCGACACCGCGCACCATTTCGATAAAGGAACGTGTAACGGGCTGGTTATACGCGATAATTGCCAAAACCTCGAGCGAAGCCTTGGAAAGCGGAGGAGTTTTTCTCAGCTCAAGCGCCTTTTTTACATATTCGGCAACGTATGCCTTGGTGCAAAGCTGATATGCGTCCTCGACCGTGATAAGCTGGATCCCGCTTTCATGGTCGTCGGAATATTTTTCTTTAAGTATTGCCGCTGCCTCGCGAAGCCCTTCAAAGTTTACACCGAGAATCTCGCAAAGTCTGTCGAAAGCGACAGGCGCACCGCAAGCGAAAAGGATCGCTTCGAGCGCCGCGGGCGTTTCGTGATTTATATTCATTCAAAAAGCTCCTTTACTCGGTTATTTCTTCGGCGGTTGTTTCGTCGGCAAGCGATAGGAAGATCTCGTCTTCCTCGCGGTCTACGTCGATAAGTCCGTCGCGTACGAGCTCCAAAAGCGCCATAAATACCGCGACCGCTTCACCGCGTGAGTGGATCCTCAGGAAAAGGTCCTCGAAACGGCATTCGCGTTTTTGGTCGAGATAGGACAGGATAGCGGCGGTTTTTTCTTCTACCGAATAATATCTTTCCTCGATCCGCTTGAAAAGCTCGGGCTCGCCTTCCAACTTTTGCGCCGCAACTCTGTCGGCAATTCTTGCGAAGGCCTCGGTCAGAAGCTCAACAGCGTGCCCGCGCGAATAATCGCTTTTTTCAGGCTCACTAGCGGGTTTTGTGAAGGTGTCGAAATGTCCCGCGCTTTGCATTTTAAGAAACTCGGCGGCGGCTTTTGCGCGCTGGTGCTCTAAAAGTGCATCGACAAGAGGTGCACGAGGGTCTTCGCTCTCCTCGTTGCGCGGAAGAAGCATTTTGCTTTTAATAAGCATAAGCTCCGCCGCCATAACGACGAATTCGCTCGTAACCTCCATATCCATTTTGCGCATCGCGTCGAGATAGGCGATATACTGATCGCAAATCTCCGAAATGGGGATGTCGAAAATATCTATTTTATGTTTTGATATAAGAGCCAAAAGCAGGTCGAGAGGGCCTTCGTATTGCTCTATTTTAAGATTTATATTTTCCATACATCTCCCAAAACATCAAAAAATCAACTTATAAAACTATATCGATACGGAACCCGAAGATCAACGAGAACAGTATCTCGCCGACGTTCGTGATGGCTCCCGCAAAGAAACTGCGCAGGAAATCGAGCGGCATAAAAAGAAAGTCGGAAACCAGGTTCAACGGAAAAGGCATCCACGAAAGGAGGATTATACCGAGCACGATATAGCGCGTGTAATATCTCACCTTGGAATATTGCATAGCCGCTCTCGGAGGGAGCGCGCACATAAGAACGTTCGAGCCGTCGAGCGGAGGGATGGGGATAAGGTTAAACAATCCCAAGCCGATATTCAAAAGCATGGAATATTCGAAGATCGCCACTATAACGTCGGCGGTAATACCCGAGATATCAGTCGCTTTGCAAACATACACCGCGAGAACGAAAAGCAAGCCCGAAAAGATCGCGACGACAAAATTCATAAGAGGGCCTGCGATGGAGGTTATCGCAATGTCGCGTTTCGGCTTTTGGAATTTTCTCGTGTTTATAGGGACAGGCTTCGCCCAACCGAATCCGACAAGGAGCATCATTAACGAGCCCATCGGGTCGAGATGGTCGAGCGGATTCAGCGAAAGTCTGCCGTCTGCCTTTGCCGTATCGTCGCCGAGCTTGTACGCGGCATAGCCGTGCGCCCATTCGTGCATCGTAAGCGCGGGCAACAGCGAGATCACCATAATTAGGAAGTATACGAGCTTAAGCCCGAACTCCATATCGCTTCTTAAAATTGAAAATAACATTAAAATCTTCCTTGGCTTGTTTTGCCGTGCCGCTTATCGTTTCCGCCTCGGCGGCACGGTTATAATTAAAACTTATTTTACTTTGATCATCGAGCTTTCCCAAACCTCGGGAGCATCGTAGCCCATCATGGTAACAACGGTAGCCGCAACGTTTGCGAGACCGTAGCTGCCGTCGATAAATTCGTAATTGTCGCTGTAGAAATTATCGTAAATATAGCAGGGAACGGGGTTCAAGGTGTGGCTGGTCTTAGCCTTGGGAGTGCCGTCGGAGTTGAGCTTTGCGTTGCCCGATTTCTTGTCGATCTCGTACATTTCGTCGGCATTGCCGTGGTCAGCGGTGATGATAGCAATACCCTTAACCTCGTCAACAGCCTTAAGGATTCTTGCGAGACATACGTCGAGAGCTTCAACGGAGATCTTAGCCGCAATGAAGGAGCCGGTGTGGCCTACCATATCGCCGTTGGGGAAGTTAACGCGGAGTGCGTCGTAGTTGCCGCTCTTGATCTTTTCGATAAGAATATCGGTGATCTCAGCGCACTTCATCCAAGGTCTCTGCTCGAAGGGAACAACGTCGGAGGGAACCTCGATATATTCTTCGAGCTCTTCCGAGAATTTGCCGCTTCTGTTGCCGTTCCAGAAATAGGTAACGTGGCCGTATTTCTGGGTTTCGGAGATAGCGAGCTGACGAACACCCTTGTTTACGAGGAATTCGCCCATGGTGTTGCTTATTTCGGGGGGCGCTACAAGGTAGTTGGAGGGGATGTGCTTGTCACCGTCGTATTCAAGCATACCGGCGTAGAACACATTGGGAACACGCTTTCTGTCAAAGGGAACCTCTGCCTCTTCAAAAGCACGGGAAATCTCTATAGAACGGTCGCCGCGGAAGTTGTAGAATATAACGGCATCGCCATCCTCGATAGTGCCTACGGGCTTGCCATCCTCAGCAATAACAAACGCGGGCAGATCCTGGTCTATCTTGCCTGTCTCTGCACGGTAGGTCTCTACCGCTTCCTTGGCAGATGCAAACTGTCTGCCCTCGCCAAGTACGTGGGTCTGCCAACCTGCTTCAACCATTGCCCAGTTAGCCTCATATCTGTCCATAGTTATGGTCATTCTGCCGCCGCCGGATGCTATGCGTGCGTCAAAGCTTGCATCGTTAAGGCTTGCCAAAAAGACTTCAAAGGGATTAACGTATTCAAGTG
>JAZSLN010000033.1:0-4639 GCA_045535385.1 Eubacteriales bacterium | reverse complement strand
CCTTTGGCCGCTCGGGAATTCCCCCATTTTGATATTAAGTTAACTGATTCAGAAGGTTTGGAGCTGGTGAAGGGAGTCGAACCCCCAACCTACTGATTACAAATCAGTTGCTCTGCCATTGAGCTACACCAGCATCTCGCTCACGCCAGCGAGGAGTAGTATATCACATCGGCACCCTATTGTCAAGGTATTTTTTGAAATTTTTATATATTTTTTGCAGCAGTTTGGAAGATTTAGGAGGTTTATTATTCACTACAACAAATCAACGCGCAAGATGTAAAAAAGGGAGAGGAAAAACCTCTCCCTTCACCTGATAGATTAGTCGCTGTAAGCCTGACCGACGAGGTCGTCGATACCTGCCTGGAAAATATCCTTCTTCTTTTCGTAGTGAGAAACGATCTCGCCGCTTTCCATTACTTCGGAATAGAAGTAGAGGGAGCCGGAGTTATTCGCGTCTGCACCGAGGTTGAATACGCAGCCCATATCGTAGGTCTTGTTATCGAAGATAAGGTCGAGCATTTCGCTATCCTGAGCATCCTTAAGACGCTTAAGGCTAACGGTACGGGTGTAATATTCGTCGGTAACGTACTTTTCACCGAGGAATGCCATTGCTTCGAGAGCATAGCAGGTTACGTCGAGCTTATCAACGTTGGATATCGGAACAGCGAACACGTCGCACGCGTATACGTTAACGGAGGTTATATACTGATCCTGGTTTTTGTTGAGCTTAGGAGTGGGAAGAATACCGAAGCTGATCTCGGTTTCACGAAGAACCGCTTCATTTACGATAGAGATAGAGTTAGGCATAAAGAGAGCGTTGCCGTTAGCAAAGATCGCCTTTTCGTCGCCGTACATAGTGCCGTAGATATCGGTAACACCGGTATACTGAGATCTGAAGTAGTCAGCGACAGCAACTCTGGTCTTATCGTTAAGAATTTCGTGGATCTTCTGGAAAGCGGTGATGTTAGCCTGCTGGTCGATACGAAGTTCAGGAACTTCACCGGAGTTATCTACGTACTTCTGATCGAAGCCGTGCATAAAGGAAAGGATATCGTATGCCTGAGAAACCATGCCCCAGAGAGAATCGGAATCGGGACCCCAGGTCTTGGTCTGGGTGTTGGAAACCTGTTCGATCATCTCGTACATAGTGTCGATAGTCCACTCACCTCTGTTTACGACATCATAAATATTTTCGATGCCGTTTTTCTTAGCGAGGTCCTTATTAAAGAAGACAGCGTATGTAGCTTCATCGTCGTTAACGAGAGCGTCGCCGGTGATGAAATAGTCCTTATCGTTAAGAGAAGCGTCTTCGTGGAGGTTGTTATCCCACCAGGATTTATCAAGGTTGAGATACTTAATATTATCGCCGCCGAGATCAACGAGCTGACCTTCGATACCGAGAGGAGCGATATAGTGAACACCGCTTACGATCGCATCGATCTCGTGAAGACCTGCGGTGATATCGTTCTTCAAAATAGTGATGCTGTCCTCGCCCTGTTCGGGAAGAACAAGATTGATATCAATACCGAAGTTCTGTTTAATGAGCTCATTTCTCTTATAGAACGCGTCGTTTACAGCTTCGCCGTTGGTTTCTTCAACGTCGATCTGGCACTGTGCATAAACACGACCTTCGCCTATATAGCCGAGAATGTTAACGGTTTGGTTGCCCCAATTCTTGATTTCGGGAATAAATCCCTCAAGGTCGCCTATAACGCCTTCTTTGCCCTTATCTCCGTCTTCCTTATCACAGGAAACGAGGAAAGCGGCAGAAAACACCATAAGCAAACAGAGCAACAATGAAGTAACTCTTTTTAGCATAAAAACACACCTCATATTTAATTTTTTAGACATTAAGGATGCCACTCCTTAATATCTAATATATTATATCATAAATCTCGCTTTTTGTCAATGTGCCGAACTGTATTTTGTATAAACTTAACAAATTTATCGTTTACGCGCGATGTGGCATAAAATGACAAGGAAAATAGATAAAATTAGGATAACAAAAAGAAAGGAAGCCGGAAATGGAGATAAGAAGCGAAAAAATCGGAGATGAAACGATCGCGTATATACACGGCGAGGTCGACCATCACAACGCGAAGACAGCGAGAGAAAGTTTAGACAAGATCATCGAAAGCGAGCAGCCGATACGGTTCGGTCTCGACCTTTCGGGGGTTACCTTTTGCGATTCATCGGGGCTCGGATTGGTTATGGGAAGAATGAGAAAATGCGTATCGGTCGGCAGCACGATGGTAGTCAAGAACCCTTCGGCAGCGGCACACAAGATATTGGAAATAGCGGGCATGGACAAGCTCATAAAAATCGAAAGAGGAGACAAAAATGGGAGATAAAATCATAAACACGATGAAAACCGAGTTCGACGCGAGGAGCGTCAACGAGTCGTTTGCCCGCAGTGCCGTCGCGGCATTTGCGGCGCAGGCAGATCCGAGCGTTGCAGTTATTACCGACATAAAAACGGTTGTCAGCGAGGCAGTTACGAACGCTATCGTACACGGTTACGCAGGGCGGGAGGACAAGGGGGCTTGTCCGATTTACATACATTGCAGGCTGAGCGATAAAGGAAGGCTTTTCATAAAAATCAAGGACAAAGGGAACGGGATCGAGGACGTTGACGCGGCTATGCAGCCCCTATACACCACCGACACAGACGGAGAACGGAGCGGAATGGGATTTACCATCATGCAGAGCTTTACCGACGGTATAAAGGTACGCTCGAAGGTTGGAAAAGGAACCGTCGTTACGCTTGAAAAGAGGTTGAACGGCAGGTGAAGGAAGGGAGAAGCGCGCTGATAACCCGAGCGAAGGAGGGCGACGAGGAAGCATTAGAGCTCCTCGTAGACGAAAACACGGGGTTAGTGCGTTCGATTGCGGTACGCTTCACGGGTCGTGGTGTGGATTACGACGATCTATGTCAGATAGGCCACATCGGAATGATAAAAGCGATACGTAATTTCGATTTAGAGCGCGGATGCGCGTTTTCAACTTATGCCGTACCGCTTATAATAGGCGAGATAAAGCGGTTTTTACGCGACGACGGTGAGATCAAGATCGGGCGCGAAATAAAGCGGCGCGGTGCCTTAGTTATGGCGGCACGCGAGAGATTCATAGCCGAGCACGAAAGCGAGCCGACTGTTTCGCAGTTAGCGGAGATATGCAATCTTTCCGAGGAAGAAACGGTCGAATGCATCGCGGCGACTTCGGCAACCGTTTCGCTTTCCGACCAGGTAGGCGACGACGCGACGTTAGAGGATTTCATCGGAGTAGACTTCACGCCCGAGCTAAACGAAAAGATCGCGCTCAAGCAGGCAATCGACACATTACCCGAGCTTGAACGCGAAATAATATATTTAAGATACTTCAAAAATCTCACCCAAACCGAGGTCGGGCGGATTATGGGAATGACCCAGGTTACCGTATCAAGGCGCGAGGCGAAGGCATTAGCCAAATTACGCACGGAATTATTTTAACAAAAAACAGACTATCAGCACTCATGATGCTCATAGTCTGTTTACTTTTTATCGGAAATACCGCGGATAAGCTTATAATACTCATAGGCGGCACGTTCGGTCTTATTCTCACCGAACCTATAAAACTCGCCTTCCTTAATATCCAAGGGGAGATAGCGCTGGGCGACATAATGGTTAGGATAGACATGAGGATATTTATATCCCGTATCGGCATCGGGGCGGTGGGTATCGCGGAGATAGGGCGGGACATCCCTTCCCCTGCCTTGATTTATCGCCTCGACAGCCGCGAAATACGCGTCGTGAGCGGAATTAGACTTAGGTGCGGTCGCAAGCAGCACAACGGCATCCGAAAGAGGAAGCGAAGCCTCGGGGAGTCCGACCGAAGTAGCGATATCCACGCACGCCTTAACTATCGGAATAGCCATAGGATAAGCCAAGCCGACGTCCTCGCAGGCGATAACCATCAATCTTCGGCAAGCCGAGATAAGGTCGCCGCCCTCCAAAATACGCGCGAGATAGAACACGGCGGCATCAGGGTCGGAGCCTCTTATGGATTTTTGGAAAGCGCTCAAAAGGTCATAATGCTCATTACCGTCGCGGTCGAAGCGTATACCCGAGCGCTGTGAAAGCGATTTGGCAAGCTCTTCGGAAAGCTCGTTATCCGAAGAAAAATACACGTTTTCGAGAGCGCCTATTCCCTTTCGCACGTCGCCGCCGCAGCCGCGGGCGATCGCCAAAAGAACCTCATCCGGGCAGGTTTTAGCAAGATTTTCATTATCATTACAGATATCGAAGGCACGTCTGAGCGCAGGGAGCATATCCTCGGGGTCGACGGGTTTGAACTCAAAAACGCTCGAGCGCGAAAGAAGCGCTGGATAAAGCGCGAAAAAGGGGTTTTCGGTAGTCGAGCTTATCAGCGTAACGCGTCCATCCTCTACATATTCGAGGAGGGATTGCTGTTGTTTTTTATTAAAATACTGTTTTTCGTCGATATAGAGAATTATACCGTCCTGAGCGGTTATCGAACGGGACATCGAAAGGATATCCTTTATATCCGAAAGCGAAGCGACGGTAGCATTTATACGGTAAAACTCCTTACCGCAAAGCCTTGCCACGATATCGGCAACAGTAGTTTTTCCCGTACCGGGAGG
>JAZSLN010000083.1:0-3971 GCA_045535385.1 Eubacteriales bacterium | reverse complement strand
CCGCTTACTGTCAAAAAACGACCGAATAGGCAAAACCTATTGATTTTGTGAAACGGATATTGTACCATAAGCTCGCAAGGAGGAAAGCCGATATGAAATTCAAGCTTATAATCGACAAAGAGCACGGCGAAGAGGTTATCGTCTACGCTCACGGAAAATCAAAAACAACCGAAGAGCTCGAGCGCATATGTTCGGATTCGGAGATAGATATAATCGGATACAGCGAGCGCGAAACTCGACGGCTCGAAATATCCGAGATAAACTGCTTTATCGTCGAGGACAATAAGGTTTTCGCGCTTACGCAAAACGAAAGATATACGGTCAAATTACGGCTTTATCAGCTCGAGGAACAGCTTTCCGACGGATTTATCAAAATCAATCAATCCTGCATCGCAAGCATCAAAAACATCAACAGCTTCCAAGCATCGTTCTCGGGCTCGCTTACGGTAAAATTCAAAAACGGATACAGCGATTATGTTTCTCGAAGAAATCTTAAAAACGTCAAAGAAAGGTTAGGTATTTAATATGAACATTTACTTCAAAACGTTTATACAACGCGGTGCGGCGTTCGGCGGCTTAGGCCCCATGATCGCGGGCATTATTTACGTCATACTCGAGCATACCGTCGAAGGCTTTTCGCTTTCGGGCACGGAGGTCTGTCTCGCTATAATCTCCACATATCTCCTTGCTTTTATCCAGGCGGGCGCGAGCGTTTTCAACCAAATCGACGAATGGCCTGTTATGAAATCACTCTTATGCCATTTTTCACTCATTTACGTTGCATACTCTCTATGCTACGTCGTGAACTCGTGGATACCTTTTGAACCGATGGTTTTGGCGATTTTCACCGCGATATTCGTCGTTACTTACTTAATAATCTGGTTTGTTGTTTACCTTTGTGTCAAAGCGTCAAGCAAAAAGCTCAACAGCAGAATCAAAAGCATATAACCTATAAGAAACCGTCATCTTGACGGTTTTTCTTTAATTTACACAAAAGCGCCCCTATCAAAAAATTATTATTGTATAATTCGGCAAAGAAAAGCTATTGACTTTAGTTAAATAAAGGAGTAAAATATTTTTTAATACGAAATATTGATTTTTATATATTTTAAGGAGATAAGCTTATGCAACGCGTTTATAATTTTTCCGCAGGACCCTCTATGCTTCCCCTTTCGGTTCTCGAAAAGGCAGCTTCTGAAATGATGAATTATGAAGGAAGCGGGATGTCCGTTATGGAAATGAGCCACCGCTCACCCGTTTATCAGGGAATTATCGACTCTGCCGAGAGCGATCTCCGCAAGCTTATGAACATTCCCGACAACTACAAGGTTCTCTTCCTTCAGGGCGGTGCTACTCAGCAGTTTGCCGCAGTTCCTATGAACCTTATGAAGAAGAACAAGAAGGCTGACTACATCGTTTCGGGTCAGTTCTCGGGCAAAGCCGCTAAGGAAGCGGAAAAGTTCGGTACGGTCAACGTTATCGCTTCCTCGAAGGACAGAAATTTCGCTTACGTTCCCCACGTTGACACCTTCTCCCCCGACGCGGATTACGTTCATATTTGTTATAACAACACCATTTTCGGTACCGTTTACGATTACGTTCCCGAAACCGGCGATATTCCCCTCGTAGCGGATATGTCCTCGGGCATTCTTTCCCGTCCCGTTGACGTTTCCAAGTACGGCCTCATCTACGCAGGCGCGCAGAAGAACATGGGTCCCTCCGGTCTTACCGTGGTTATCATCCGCGAAGACCTTTTGGACGAGGTCAACAACGAAATCCCCGTTATGCTCGATTACAGAGTAGCGGCTGACAACGGCTCTATGTACAACACTCCTCCCTGCTATTCCATCTACGTTGCAGGTCTTGTATTCAAGTGGTTGCTCGAAACCGGCGGACTTGAAGAACGCGAAAAGATCAACATCAAGAAGGCTAACATCCTTTACGATTACCTCGACAGCAGCAAGCTCTTCAAGGCTACCGCAGACAAGGCGAACCGTTCGCTTATGAACGTTTGCTTCGTTACCGGCGACGCAGAAAAGGACAAGGATTTCTGTGCCAAGGCTTCGAAGGCAGGTTTTGTAAACCTCAAGGGACACCGTTCGGTCGGCGGTATGCGCGCTTCCATCTATAACGCTATGCCTATCGAAGGCGTCGAAGCGCTCGTAGAATTTATGAAAGAATACGAAAAGGAAAATGCGTAATGACTAACATTAAACTTTATAATAAAATAAGCAAGATCGGTCTCGACGTTTTCGATAACGCGAAATACAACGTTTCCGAGGATGCTGCCCCCGCGGAGGGTATTCTCGTCCGCAGTGCCGCTTTGCACGAAGTCGAATTTGATAAAGAGCTTCTCGCTATCGCCCGTGCGGGCGCAGGCGTAAACAACATTCCAATCGACCGTTGCAGCGAGCAGGGCATCGTCGTTTTCAACACCCCCGGCGCGAACGCAAACGGCGTTAAGGAGCTTGCTATGGCAGCGCTTCTTCTCGCTTCGCGTGATATTGTAGGCGGCGTTAACTGGGCGCTCGGTCTCAAGGGTCAGCCCGAGGTCGGCAAGCTCGTTGAAAAAGGCAAGAGCCAATTCGTCGGACCCGAAATCAAGGGCAAGACCTTGGGTGTTATCGGTCTCGGCGCTATCGGCGGTATGGTTGCAAACACCGCTCACAGCCTCGGCATGAAGGTTGAAGGCTGCGACCCTTATATCACCGTTAAGAACGCGCTCAACCTTTCGCGTTCGGTAAAGCTTGACGAATCCTACGACGATATTTACGCTAACAGCGATTATATCACCTACCACATCCCCTCGCTCCCCTCGACGAGAGGAATCATCAACAAAGAAAACATCGCCAAGATGAAGGACGGCGTTCGTATTATCAACCTTTCGCGCGGCGACCTTGCAAATACCGCCGACCTTATCGAAGCGCTTGAAAGCGGAAAGGTTGCTTCCTACGTAACCGACTTCCCCTCCGAAGAGCTTCTCGGCATTCCTCACGTTGTATGTATCCCCCACCTCGGCGCTTCTACCCCCGAATCGGAGGACAACTGCGCGGTTATGGCGGCTGAACAGCTTATCGATTATATCGAAAACGGTAATATCCGCAACAGCGTAAACTATCCCGAAATCGTGTTCCCCCGCGCTGCGGCAAACCGTGTTCTCGTTCTCCACGACAACGTTCCCAACATCATCACCCAGATCTCGGGCGCGCTTGCAGGCGACAACGTAAACATCGAGTCGCTTCTCTCGCAGGCTAAGGGCAACAACGCGGTCTCCATTTTCGACAGTAACGACGTTATCACCGATACGGTTGCGGCGGATATTGCGAAAATCGAGGGTGTCGTAAGAGTTATCGTCAAGTAACTTTAATCGCGCTAAGCAGAATAACACAGAACGCACAAAAAGGTTTATTAAAGACCTAATTGTGCGTTCTTTTTAATTTAATGCTTCATTCTGTAAGGGTTTGTATTAAGAGGAACTATTATATTTTTATGCTATGAAAAAACGTCACCTCTCGCAGTACACTCGTACAGCTTCGGGTGCCGTTTTTCCATTCTGCGTCATTCTGCTACGCGCTACTAACTCCCCAAAAACGCAAGCGGTTTCGGGGACCCCGTAGGGCGCTAACGCTCTCGATTAAAATCCAAGGATTTTAATCGGTTTTCTCTCCCCAAAAATTTGCTTCGCTCATTTTCGGGGACCCCGTGGTCTTTTGTGAGTTTCGTGCGCTCGCGCCGAGTTCGTGCTAACGCCCCAAAAACGCAAGCGTTTTCGGGGACCCCGTAGTTTTGAGATGGATGTTCGCTCGCGCAAAACTTGTGCGCGCCGTTCCGGCTTGTCCAAGTTTTCATCCATCATAGGTATATTTTTCGAGGCGCATGTCCCCGAAAAATATGGGATTTTTATTGTATAAATAATCGTAATTGTATGAAAAGGCGGTTCGTTTGAATCGTCTTTTTTCAATTCCCGCAAT
>JAZSLN010000043.1:0-4049 GCA_045535385.1 Eubacteriales bacterium | reverse complement strand
GTACATAACACCGTGGTCGGTAATGGCGACGGCGGTCTGCCCTGCGTCTATGACGGCATCGGGAATATCGTTGATTCGGCATTCACCGTCAAGAAGACTGTATTCGGTATGAAGGTGAAGATGAACGAATCCCATTTTTTGATATCCTTAAGAGTTTTTCAGCGTTGCCGCGATGTCTATAAGCTTTTTGAATCTGTGGTTAAGTCCCGACTTGCTTACCGGTTCGCGGAATAACTCGCGAAGCTGAGCAAGGCTCATATCGGGGTTGGCTAAACGCAGTTCGGCACATTCGCGTAATTCTATCGGCAGGTTTTGAAGCGCACCGTATTTTTCGATGGTTTTGATGGCGTCGCACTGCTCTGCCGCTGCGCGTGCCGTGCGGTCGAGGTTTGCCGTTTCTGCGTTACAGATACGGTTCATGCTGTTGCGAACGTCGCTTAAAATTTTCGCGTTAATTATGTCGAGCGTGGCTTTTGTGGCGCCCATATATGCGAGAACATCTTCTATGCTCTCGCTTGCTTTGTAGTATAGGAGCGGCTTGTTTCTTCTTATTGAACGCTTCGGCTCGAGACCTATTTCCGAAAGGATATCCGAGATCCTCTCGGCACAAATCTCGTCGGGCACCGAAAACGAAATCATAAAGTTTCGCCCCGGTGCGCTGACTGAGCCGCATTTGAGAAAGGCTCCGCGAAGATATATTCCGTTGTCCCGCTCGCATTTCGGCGTAAATTCCGCGAGCTCTTTTCCCGCCGAAAAGGCTTCTTTACAGCAATCTCTTTTTATTTCAGCTTCTCTGAGCTGTTGTTTTATATCTGAAGAAAATGACATATGATCACTCTATTACACGTATTTCGGGCTCTAAACGTATCCCCGTCTTTTCGAAAACCGTATCCGAGACGTATTTAAGAAGCTCGATAACGTCGGTTGCGGTTGCGTTTCCGCCGTTGATTATAAATCCTGCGTGCTTTTCGGATACTCTCGCGCCTCCGATAGCATAGCCTTTAAGACCGCATTGCTCTATAAGCGCGCCTGCGAAATGACCTTCGGGACGCTTGAATGCACTGCCGCAGCTCGGATATTCAAGCGGTTGACCGGTTTTGCGCTTGGTCATAAGTTCGTCCATTTTTGCTCGTATTTCTTCTTTGCTTCCGAGCGCGCATTCAAAGGTTGCCGAAAGAAGAATTATGTTTTTCTTTTCCAAAACGCTTTTTCGGTAACCGAATTCCATATCTCGGTTATAGGCTGAATATATGCTTCCGTCCTCGTCGAGGAGCGTGCATTTTATGAAGGTTTGGGAAATGTCTCCGCCGTACGCGCCGGCGTTCATAAAGACCGCACCGCCGACAGTGCCGGGGATGCCGTAACAAAATTCGAGCCCCGTAAGCGAGTTTTCACAGGCGAATCTTGCGAGTGAGGAAAGCGTTTCTCCGCAATAAGCGGTGATTTGATTCCCGTTGAGTTCAAGCCCGCGTACATTGGTGGTTATTATAACCGTGCCGTCGAATCCCGAATCGGGAAAGATGAGGTTGGAGCAGTTTCCGACGACTATATGCTTTTCGTTTTCCGAGCGGCAAGCTTTTATTATCTCCGCAAGCTCGTTAGGGTCTTTGGGGAGCGCAATGCGCTTTGCATATCCGCCGACCTTCATCGAGCAGTAAGGCGCCAAGCATGCGTTTTCGAGTACATTACAGGCCATTGTCAACCAACCTCCGCTGTGAGCATAAACTTATTCATTATCATTATACTATATTATTTATAAAAATACAATAAAAATTTGTTAAAGAGCATATATATTTTTAAGAAGTCTATTGACCTTTTTGTTTCGATTTGCTAAAATCGGAAGAAGATGGAGCGGTTTGCTCTGTCATGCATTTCGAAAGGAAAAGATAAATGAAAAGATTATCCGCTCTCCTTCTTGCTGTTGTATTGACTATGGCTTTGACAGTTACGGCGTTTGCCGCAAAAGTAGAAACGGTTAGCCAATTCGTTTCGTTTGATACCGAAGAATCCACCGATTTTTATAATCCCGGAAATACCGTATACGTGAAATTCGTTATGTGCGACGTTTCGCTTGACGGAGTCGACGGAATATCCGCTTTCGATTTTGAGCTTTATTATGATTCCGATCTCGTCGAACCGATCGTAGGCCCTTCTTACGACGGGCAGGGGGATGAATGCGATTTCGGTTCTCTCATAGTGTCCAACCCGGGAAATACTTGGGAAGCGTTCGGAAAGCTCGATGCCGATAATTCCCGTTACGTTCTCGGTTTCGCCGATTGGTATGTTGAGAATCCCATAACTGCCGAAAACTCTTTTTCGATGAGTATTCCTTTTACGGTCAAACCGACCGCGAGAGTTGATGACATCGTATTTTCCTTTGAAAACGTAATGGCATACAATGCCGACCTTTCCAAAGGATGCTCGGTAGCCGTTGATGATGTCGTTGTTCGACACGCGCTTCAACCCGATTCTCTCACTTCGATTTCTTCGGATGCGATCCCCCTTGATATTGCCGGCTATAAGCACGATATCAATAACGTTGTTTATTTTACAAATACCGAAATGACCGTTGCAGATTATGTTTCGGTGTTTATGGATCCTGTCAGCGGTCAGGATATGATGAAATCGTTCGCGGTAATAATTGCCGCTTCTAATGGTGAGGTTATTTACAGCGATCTTACCGATTCCGATAAATCTGAGGTGGTTATTCCTGCCGATTCGTATATTATCGGTATCCATTCGGATAATGCCGACGATATTTCCAAAGCCGGATCTCTTCTCAGAATCGGCTCTTCGATTCAGCTTTATAACCTTAATATCGAATCCACCGCACGTCTTACCGAAGGCACTGAGCTTACCCGAGCAGGCTTTACGATAGCTAATTTCGAGACCGAAGACGGTGCAGACGCTTATATCGACTACGAAGAAAAAACCGTTACCGTTTACGTTCAAAACGTTACTTTATCCGCCCTCGACGATATGATAAAAGGCGATATAAGCGTTTATGACGATAACGGATACCTCGCTTCGGATGACATAGTGGCTACCGGCGACGTTATCGATCATCTCGACGGCTATGCGGTTGTTATTCTCGGCGACGTTAATTCCGACGGCAAGGTCAACCAGTTCGACTATTTGCTTCTGAAGGCACATATAGTTAAGGGTAACGAATTGTCCGAATGTGGATATAAAGCGGCTTGTATTACCGGAGAGAACCCTTCTATGTTCGATTATTTGGCGCTCAAGAGCTTCTATTTCGACAAAACCGATTTTGTAAACATTAATCCCAATAAAAAATAACTCTGATTGTAGGTTTCAATATGCGAACAATACTCGACTATTTGCTTGTTATGCTTATCAGTATGCTTCCCGTGATCGAATTGCGCGGAGCGATTCCGTACGGTTATTCGGGCTTGGCGCCGATAAGTGAACCGCTTCCTTTGATGGCTGTGGCGGCAGTTGCTGTGATCGGTAATCTTATTCCTATTCCTTTTCTCGTTCTTTTCGGAGGCAAGGTGCTTAATTATCTCGCGAAATTCGAAAAGTTCGGCAAACCGTTCCGCAAAATCCTTGAAATCGGCGAAAAAAAGGTTGCGAAGATGAACAAAAACGTCAAGCGAGGCCTTTTCTGGGGTTTATTTACGTTTGTTGCGATTCCTCTTCCCGGCACAGGTGCTTGGACAGGTGCGCTTATTTCGATAATTCTCGGACTCGACTTAAAAAAGAGTATGCCTCCCATCGTATTGGGTGTGCTTGGCGCGGGCACAATTATCGTAAGCTTGTCCTATTTTGCGCCTAAAGCATTTGAGTTTATACTGGGCATTTGATGTTCAAAAACAAAAATATAAATTTCCTGAGGTGAATTATGGCTAAGTTCCAAATCGGTGTTATGACCGACTCCTTCAAGCTTCCTTTCGAGGAAGGCCTTGCAAAAGCTGCCGAAGTCGGCGCGCAGGGCATCCAGCTTTATGTTGTTGAGGGCGAAAACAAGTACGACACCTTCGATGACGCAAAGGTCACAAGAGTGCGTGAGCTTCTCGACAAATACA
>JAZSLN010000107.1:0-6598 GCA_045535385.1 Eubacteriales bacterium | reverse complement strand
ATACATACCACTACTGCGGGAAGCGAGGTCGTTTCGGGTGTGCTTTTCAACGAAGGAATAACCTGCTTTTCGGTTGATGACCCTCAGGATCTGGCTGACCTTTTGGAAAACCAATACGTTCCCGTCGATTACGTCGAGGACGGACTTCTCCGCGAGGGCGGGGACGTTCTTGTCCGCGTTTACCTGGCTCAGAATGAGCAGGGAAGAATCCAGCAGGAGGGTATCTTGGCGGGTATCGAACGCTTGAAGGCAGAAAAAGAGGATTGGCTCGGCTCGCTCGAGGTTGAATTTTCGGTTTCGGATGAAAAGGATTGGGAAAACAACTGGAAACAGTATTTCCATCCGCTTCCCATCGGCGAAAAATTCCTTGTGGTTCCTTCCTGGGAAAAGGTACCGGGCGAGGGAAGAGTTGTTATCGAAATCGACCCTGCCTCCTCCTTCGGTACGGGCAGACACGAAACAACGGCGCTCTGCCTCGAGGCGGTCGAAAAGCTTGAACCCGAGGGAAAAGAGGTCCTCGATATGGGCTGCGGAAGCGGTATATTGGGTATCGGTGCGGCGCTTTTGGGCGCTGAGCATATCGACGCGGTCGATATAGATATGGTCGCAACGCGTATTGCCGAGGAAAATGCGGTCAAGAATAATCTTCCCGAAGGCAAAATGGACGTTGTCTGCGGTAACGTGCTGACCGACGAATCGCTTTGGAACGGCTTTGCTTCCAAAAAGTACGATATAATTCTCGCAAACATCGTTGCGGATATTATAAGCGATATGCTTCCGCTTTTCGATTCCTGCCTTAAAGCAGACGGAAGGATGGTTTGCTCGGGTATAATCGCTCCGAGAAAGGAATTTGTTTTAGAGGCGCTCGAGCGAAACGGCTTTGACGTCGAAGAAATCAAAGAAAAGAATGAATGGGTGGCTATAATATGCCGAAAGAAATAAACCTTTCCGAAATAGAGCGTGAAATGCGCTCGCTTGAGGAAACCATCGAATATAATTCGCGCCTTTATTACGAGCTTGATGCTCCGATAATGCAGGACGAGGAATACGACGCGATATTTCGCCGTTTGACCGATTTAGAGCGCGATTACCCCGAGCTTGCTTCGCCTAATTCACCCACAAAGCGTGTCGGCGGTAAGGTTTCGGAAAGATTCGAAAAGGTGCGCCATGCCGTGCCGATGGATTCGTTCGGTGATATTTTCTCGGAGGAGGAAATATACGAATTTGTCGATAAAATAAAGAAAGAATACCCCGAAGCCGATTTTATCGTCGAGCGTAAATTCGACGGTCTTTCGGTTTCGCTTGAATATGAAAATGGTGTCTTCGTTCGCGGTCTTACCCGCGGCGACGGTGTTTTCGGTGAGGACGTTACCGAAAACCTGCGTACCGTAAAATCGGTTCCGCTGAAATTAAAAGAGGAAATCGGTTATCTTCTCGTTCGCGGCGAAATATATATGCCCCGTAAGGTTTTTGCGAAGCTTAACGAGCTACGCGAGGCTAACGGCGAAAAGACGTTTGCAAATCCGCGTAACGCGGCGGCGGGCTCGCTTCGCCAGCTCGATTCGAAAATATGCGCCGAGCGAGGCTTGGAAATATTCGTTTTCAACCTTCAGTCGGCTGAAGCAATGCCCGACCGTCATTCGGAGTCGCTTACTATGCTTACCGATTTAGGCTTTACCGTTTCGCCGGGCGGAATTTTATGTAACACAGCTTCGGAGGTCGTTTCGGCGGTTCGCTCGATAGGAGAAAAACGCCCCGATCTGCCCTACGATATCGACGGTGCGGTAATAAAGGTTGACCGACTTTCGGTTCGTGAGCGTTTGGGAAGCACTGCCTCGACACCTCGTTGGGCGGTCGCTTATAAATATCCTGCCGAAATAGCCGAAACAAGGCTTCTTGATATTGAGATTCAGGTCGGACGTACGGGGGTCTTGACTCCGCGTGCCGTGCTCGAGCCGGTAAGATTGGCGGGAAGCACGGTTTCGTACGCTACGCTCCATAATATTGATTTTATCCGTGAAAGAGACGTTCGTATCGGTGATACGGTCCGTCTTCGTAAAGCAGGGGATATAATCCCCGAAATAATTTCGGTTGTTGCAGAAAAGAGAAATAACGGCGCGCTCCCCTTCGAAATGCCCGAAAGCTGTCCCTCCTGCGGCGAAAGGGTAAGCCGCGAAGAGGGCGAGGTTGCGGTAAGATGCGTTAATCCCGATTGCCCGAGTCAGCTTGCGAGGAGCATAATCCATTTTGTTTCCCGCGATGCGATGAATATAGACAGCCTCGGCGAAAAGGTTGTCGAGCTGTTTATCGAAAAAGGGCTTATTAAAAGCTCCGCAGACCTTTATTATCTTTCTTGGGAGGATATAGCTCCCTTGGAGGGCTTGGGCGAAAAGAGCGCGAAAAAGATCATCGCTTCCATCGAAAAAAGCCGCGAGGCGGGTCTCGAAAGATTACTTTTCGGATTGGGGATCCGTCATATCGGCGAAAAAGCGGCGCAAACGCTTGCTTCGCGCTTCGGCGATATCCATACCCTTATGAGTGCGACCGAGGAGGAGCTTTGCTCGGTCGACGATATAGGCGCGGAAAGTGCGGCTTCGGTTACCCGCTTCTTTGCGGGAGAGCACGCCCAAAATCTCGTTCGTCGTTTGCTCGATGCCGGCGTTTCGGGCGAAAGCAAGGAGCGTCCGCTCGGTAACGCGCTTGCGGGAAAAATAATCGTCGTTACGGGCACGCTTCCCACCCTTAAACGTAACGAAGCCGAAGCGTTGATACGCGCCCACGGCGGTAACGCGTCGGGCTCGGTTTCAAAGAAGACCTCGTTCGTGCTTTGCGGTACCGATGCGGGAAGCAAATTAACGAAGGCTCAATCACTCGGTATACCCGTGATCAACGAGGAAGAATTCCTCGAAATGATAAAATAACCTCGATTGAAAAAAGGAGAGAAGATTTATGGATTATTCTAAACTTCCTGTTTTTGCCGAAGCGGAAATAGTTATCTGCGGCGGCGGTACTGCAGGCGCATTTGCGGCTAAGGCGGCGGCTGACCTCGGAAGAGACGTTCTCGTTGTCGAGCAGTTCGGCTCGCTCGGCGGAACCGCTACCAACGGTCTCGTTTTGCCGGTAATGCATACTCATATCGAACAAAATCCCCAATGCTCTTACGTTGCAAATATCGTGCGCGATAAGCTTTTGGAAATCGGTGCGACCGAGGGCAACGGCGCTAACTTCGACCCCCTTATGCTTAAGGCGGTGCTTGAGGAAATGTGTGTCGAATCGGGCGTTAAGCTCCTTTTCTATACGGTAATTGCCGATACTGTCGTCGAGGACGGAAAATTGACCGCTGTCGTTGTTGCAAACAAGGACGGTATCGGTGTTATTAAGGGCAAGACCTTTATCGATGCGACGGGCGACGGCGATATTTGCGTGCGCGCAGGCGCGTCCTACACCAAGGGTAACCCCGAAACCGGCAAAAATCAGCCTATTTCGCTTCGCTATATGGTTTCCAACGTCGACTACGAAGCGTTCGGAAACTTTATTTGGGAGCTCCAAAAATCGACCGGCAAATGGTCGGGCGGCTC
Source organism: Eubacteriales bacterium (assembly GCA_045535385.1). Taxonomy (GTDB): domain Bacteria; phylum Bacillota; class Clostridia; order Oscillospirales; family CAG-382; genus Coliplasma. The sequence continues at coordinate 3,020 of JAZSLN010000107.1, read as the reverse complement.
CTACGATAACGGAAAGATCTACGTCGACTGCGTTGCGGACGACAGAAGTAAATTCTCCGAGATATTCGATAAAGCGATCGAGGCGGGCGACCTTATACCCGAGGACAAGGCTTACTGGCAGGGCTTCACCGTAAGCGGAAGACCGAGATGCTTGGCGTTTAACAACCCCGAGTTCTTCGACGAAACCGACGGAACCAACCCCAAACACCTTACAAACACACAGGTTCTCGGTAAACAGGCGATCATCCGTCAGCTTAAATTCTATAAAAAATACTTCAAGGGCTTCGAAAATGCATATATTTCGGATATAGCCTCTATGGTCGGTATCCGTGAAAGCCGTAACATCGAGGCGGATTATGTTTTGACCGCTGTCGACCTTCTTTCCAGAAAGAAATTCGACGATATGTTCTGCCAATCGAACTACCCCGTTGATATCCACGGTATGGTTCTTCGCTGTGAGTATAACGGCGAGGCTGCCGACGACGGCAAGCCCTGGTATGAGATTCCTTACCGCTCGCTTGTTGTTAAGGGCTTCGATAACCTTTATATCACCGGCAGATGCCTGGGCGCGGAATTTTTGGCACAGAGCAGCCTTCGCGTTCAGCAATCAGTCCGCGCTTCGGGTGAAGCGGCAGGTATCGGCGCGGCGCTTGCGCTTGAACGCGGTGTAACTCCCCGCGATATCGACGGTAAAGAGGTTCGCGAGATAATGATTAAAAACGGCGCGGATTTCGTTCTCTAAATGAATCGTTGACAAATAAACTTTATTGTGGTAAAATATTTTAACCGATATTACTATATAAAGGAGATTTATAATGAAAGCTAAAAGATTGATTTCGCTTTTTGCTGCTATGTTGATGCTTTTCTCCGTGCTTCTTCTCGCATCCTGCGGCGGCAACAGCGAAGAATCCAACTCCGGCTCCAGCGAAATTAAGGGTGATTCTCTTGAAGACGTTGTAGAAATGCCCGAGTATAAATGGAAGGATAACGAGGAATTCAAGCAATTCGACGTTCTCGTTTATTCCCAATCTGCTCAGCCTACCTATTACAGCGAAGACGTTGAGTCGGGTCTCTATTCCAACACCGACCAGGCTCTTACCGACGCGGTAAAGAAGAGAAACGACGAAATTTTCAACAAATACGGCGTTACGGTAAAGGCGGTTCCCGTTGATGACGTAGCGGCAGAGCTTATGGATACCGTTCTTGCGGGCGATAACCTTTATGATGCGGCTATGCCCTTTATGCCCGGTGCGGCAAAGCTCGCTCAGGAAAACTGTCTCTACGACCTTAACGAGTTCGGTGATTATCTCCATTTCGAAAAGGAATGGTGGGATCAGTCGGCGAACAAATCGCTTTCTATCGGCGGTAAGCTCTATTTCACTACCGGCGATATCACCATTATGCCTAAGATCGTTTCTTTCGCTATGACCTTTAATAAGTCTATGCTTTCCAAGTATTTTCCCGATACCGACCTTTACCAGATGGTTCGTGACGGTAAGTGGACTATGGATAAGCTTATGGAAATGTCCCGTAAGGTAACCTCCGATTCCGACGGTGTTGCGGGCATGAACTACCAGGATACCTGGGGTCTTTCCTCCTCTCACGGCGACGCGGCGGCTTTCTATATCGCTTCCGGCTACAATTACGTGAAAAAGGACGCTAACGACCTTCCCATAATCTCTTTCGATGAACAGGCATCCATCACCCACGCTAAAAAGATTCTTGAAGACCTTCAGGTTAAGGACGAATGGGTATTCCACTGTAATACCGCCGGCACCGATGACGTATGGAAGACCTCTCTCGATACCTTCGGTCAGAACCGTGCTCTCTTCAGAACAAGCGCTTTCTCGGCTATGAAGAAGCTCCGCGCTTACGATGACGTTGAGGATTACGGTATCGTTCCCATTCCTAAGGCAAACGAAAAGCAGGATAAATATTACACCTACTGTAATGCTCAGTATGCTTACGCGGTCGTTATCCCCAACTCTCTCGATCAGGATAGCGCAGAATGGTCTGCATATATTATCGAGGCTATGGCATACGGCGGACGTAAGCATATAACCCCCGCTTATTATGAAACCACCCTTAAGTCCCGCGACCTTCGTGATGCTGAATCCGAAGAGATGCTCGACAATTACGTTTTCGCTAATATCGTTTACGACCTCGGCGTTGTTTATAACTACGGCGGTATACTCGGTATGATCGGTACTACTCTTATGGGCAACAACAGCACCAACGTAAACTCCAGCTTCGAGGAAATCAAAGGCAAGATGCAGGAAGATATTGAGACTTGTATCGAAGCCTACGGACTAAATTAGGGGATGTTAAAAACCTCCGGAACGCATAAAAAAGATATTTATAAACCTAATCGTGCGTTTCTTTTAACTTGATTCTTTATACTGTAAGGGTTTGAAGAATAAGGAACTATTATATTTTTTATGCTATGAAAAAACGGCACCTCTCGCAGTACACTCGTACAGCTTCGGGTGCCGTTTTTCCATTCCGAAGCTTTTTTCCTATCCCCTTGCGCTGGGCATAGCGGCGCAGACCGCAAAATCGCGCACGCATCTTTCGGACAGACCGAAAAATCCTTTTTTAATAACGCGTTGAAGGAAATGATGAATTTGTTACCTTCTCACCGCGAAAAGAAAATTAAACCGCAGGTTTTCGCCTGCGGTTTGTTTTTGGTAGAAAATCCTTCGGATTTTCGTTGTATAGGAGTTTTCTATGACGATTTTCCCCTCCGGCAGTAGATTACTACAGCCTGTCGGGTTAAATCGCCATTCTGCAATTCCCGCGGTATGGGTTTGTGTTAATCGAAACCGCCCCAACGCGTGGGTTAAACCCTCGAATTAATTGTTGCATACAACATTCAAAACTGTAGGGACCGGCGTCCCCGACGGTCCGCCGCGAAACGGTTTATGTTTTGTAATACTTAATAGAATCACGCAACAAATTGATACGTTATCGATTTTAATTGTCGCAAATAACAAAATACAACGTAGAGACGGCGTAAAACG
>JAZSLN010000044.1:0-7134 GCA_045535385.1 Eubacteriales bacterium | reverse complement strand
CCTGCATCTGATAACGAGGCAGTGCTGACTAAAATGTGCAAATACGGTATGAACGTGGCTAGGCTTAATTTTTCACACGGCACACATACCGAGCATAAGGAAAAGATAGACCTGATTAAAAGAGTTCGACAGACACTCGGTTTGCCTATTGCGATAATGCTTGATACAAAGGGTCCTGAATACAGAATAGGTGTTTTCGAAAACAAGAGCATCGAGCTTGAAAGCGGAGATAAATTCATATTCACAACCGAGGAGTGCGTGGGTGATCAATCGCGCGTTTCGGTGTCCTACAAAAAGCTTGCAGATGAGCTTTCAGCGGGTGACACAGTGCTTCTTAATAACGGACTTGTAAGCTTTACCGTTGATAAGGTTTTGGGAAGTGACATTTATACGACCGTTATTTCGGGTGGCGTGATTTCTGACAGAAAAAGCATGTCGTTTCCCGGAAAGCTTCTGAAGCAGGAGTTTTTGTCCGAGTATGATAAAGAGGATTTGCTGTTCGGAATAAATGAAGGGGTCGATTTTGTTGCGGCATCATTCGTATCCACAGGCAACGATATAAAAAAGATTCGCAAATTTCTTGACGATAACGGCGGCTCGGAGATTGACCTAATTGCAAAGATTGAAAACAGAGCGGGCGTTGATAATATAGAGGAAATATGTGAGGTTGCGGACGGAGTTATGGTTGCAAGGGGCGACCTTGGTGTTGAAATACCCTTTGTCGAAGTGCCGACAGTGCAGAAATACCTTATTAAAAAGTGCCGTCTTCTTGGCAAGCGCGTTATTACGGCAACAGAGATGCTTGAAAGCATGATAGTCAACCCAAGGCCTACCCGTGCAGAGATTTCTGACGTTGCCAACGCGGTTTACGACGGCTCAAGCGCGATCATGCTTTCGGGCGAAACGGCGGCAGGTAAATATCCCGTCGAGTCGATTCAGGCGATGGCGCGTATTGCTGAATATACCGAAAGCAATATCCATTACGAAAAACGCTTCCGCAACAGCGAATTTCGCATAAAAAATACTATCGACGCGACCTCACACGCGGTTTGCGGACTCGCGATAGATATCGGCGCCAAGGCCATAGTTGCCTGCTCGCTTTCGGGAATGACGACGAGAATGGTGTCGCGTTTCCGTTCGCCCGTTGATATAATCGGTCTTACCGTAAACGAAAAAACCTTCCACCAGCTTTCGCTGTCCTGGGGCGTAAAACCGCTTCTCTGTGAGATGTACCCCTCGGTCGAGGTTCTCTTCTATACGGCAAAACGTATGGCAAAGGATGCGCTCGGCTTAAAATCGGGCGATAAAATCATAATCACCGGCGGACATACCGACGGAACGAGCGGAAATACCGACTTAATCAAGATCGAAACAATCTAAGCGCTTGCATAGCGGCGCAGACCGCAAAAAATCATTAATAAACACTTATTAGTGTGTTTATACAGATATGAAAGTTAACTTATAAGGGTTTGCCCTTATAAGGAACAATTGAATTTTTTGCTATGAAAAAACAGAACCTGAAGGTTCTGTTTTCTTTCGTATTGAGTTTTAATCGAGAGCTTCGGAAACTCAAAGGGGCGAACCGTCTTTTGCACGACGGATCTTCTTTGTGGTAGTAATTACAAACGGTTCCTCGCGGATATAAACCGAGGTTACCTGTTTGTAAGTGGGAAGCGCGGAAAGTACGTCGAAAACGTCTTGTTTGAGCTTTGCCTGAAGCTCTTCCTTGGTACCGCTTGCGAGATATTCGGGGTCGAGCTCGCACTGAACAGCAAGCGCCGACTCGGCACCGCTTTCGTCGCGTTCGCCGTAAACAACGTTTTGGAGAACGTAGGGAATGTTGCCGATATATGCCTCGAGTTCCTCGGGATAGATATTTTTACCGTTACCGAGAATGATGATATTCTTCTTTCTGCCGGTGATGATGATCTGCTTCTTCTTGTTGATCTTACCGAAGTCGCCGGTACGGAAATAGCCGTCCTCGGTGAACACCTCTGCGGTTGCTTCGGGGGCTTTGTAATAGCCGAGCATTACGATATCGCCCTTGACGCATATCTCGCCTTCACCGTCTTCGTTGGGCTCGTCGATACGCACGTCAACACAATCGATCCAAAAACCGACGGTTTTGGGATCATTGATAAACTCATCGTTAACCGAAACAAGGGGCGAACATTCGGTTATGCCGTAACCGTTTGTAACGATTATGCCGATATCATCGAAAAAGTCCGCTACCTCGGGACGGAGAGGCGCCGAACCGCAAACGAGTTTTTCAAGATTTCCGCCGAGAGCGCTGTGAAGCTCTGCAAAAAGCTTACGGCGAACGTCGATACCGATAGCGCGGAGGAAGTTCGAGAGTTTGCGTGCAATCTTGATTGTTTTCGTCTTGCCCTTCTCTTCGATACTTGCCTGCATTCTGCGATAGAGAACCTCGAGAACGGCGGGAACAACGTACATATAACCCGGCTTGTAAAGAGCAAGGTTCTTAACAACGCGCTTAAGGCTGTCGTTGATACAAAGAGTCGAATGGTTATGCATAGCAACGAGAATGCCCGCAACTGCTTCATAAGAATGGTGATAAGGAAGAATCGAAAGTCCGACATCACGGATAACGGCGGTCTTGAGTCCCCAATATACGAGCGAAACGAGGTTGTGCTCGCAAAGCATAACGCCTTTTGCGAGACCTGTTGTGCCCGAGGTGTAAAGAAGCATCTTCAACGCCTTGAGGTCTTTGGTTTCCATTTCGCAATATTCACGGTTGCCTTCTTCATAAAGCTTTTTACCGTTTTCGAAAAGCTTCTTAAAGGAAAGGTACTCGCCGTCGTCCTCTTCGCGGTCGAAGCAAACGAAATATTTAATATTGGGAAGCTGATCGCGCACGGAACGGAAGATATCTTCGCGTTTCTTGTCGCAGAACACTATCTCGTCGTCGCCGTGGTTAAGAACGGTAACGAGGTCGGATTCGGGAAGATCCTTGTCAACGGGGCAGAACACACCCTCGCTCTGGAGCGCGGTGAGGTAGGTAAGAATCCAATCATAGCTGTTTTCAGCACAGCAGCCGATATGACTTCTTGCCATACCGAGCGCATTAAGACCGGTTCCGAGATAGTAGGTTTCGAGCTGGAACTCGCGGTAGCTTACTTCGCGGACACCTTCTTTGGTGCGGTATTTATATGCCGCCTTGTCGCCCGCTTCGTCAACGGCAATCTGTAAAAGATGCTTGATGCTTTCGGGCTTGGTAAGCGGATGGGGTCGTTTTGCGATAGCGTTTTTCGCCATTGTAAAATCTCCTTGGTTGAAGTCTTTTTGTTTTCTGAAACATTATACATAGTTTTCGAAACTATGTCAAGAGGTATTTCAAAACATTTTGAGGAAATTTTATAAAATTTTTCTGTTTTTATCGACTATCTGCGTTGACATACGTGTTGGGAAATGATATATTATAAGAAATTACGGTATTTCGGAGATAAAAATGAAGCTTCGCACACACGATTTGGTGAACCTCCACCTTCCGCGCTGGGAGGAATTTCCCGCGTTTGAATTATACATCGACCAGGTTATTTCGTTTGTAAACGAAAATCTTGCGGTATTTAACCGCGAAGATGAGCCTCTTTTAACCGCCTCGATGATCAACAATTATGTAAAAAACGGTGCGATTCCCGCGCCGATCAAGAAAAAATACAACCGCGACCACCTCGCAAAGCTTATTGTTATCTGCATCGGAAAACGTATGCTTTCCCTTTCCGACCTTACCGACGCAATCGCGACGATGAGCCGAAGCTTTGAGGTTTCCGAGGGGTATAACGTCTTCTGCGACGAGATTGAATACGAGGTCTTGAGCACCTTTGCGCCCGACGAATTTCCTCCGCGCACGATTCTTTCCTCGGAATCGCGCGATATCGCCACACTGCGTTCGCTCGCTTCCGCCGTCGCGAAAATTCTTGTTTTTGACCGCTTGCAAAGCCAGCGAAAACGTCTGAGCGCAGTCGTTTCGCGTTCGATGAATGAATAAAAAGAAAACCGATTTGATTTTTACGTCAAATCGGTTTTTTGTGTTGTTTCAGCCATAAAAAGGGCGCAACCGCGCCCCGTCATTTTGTGATTGATTATAAACTATCGTAAATCATAAGAATTAAGCTCAATCAACTCTACTGTTTCTTTGTGATAAATTTTCAAGACTCCATTCTCATATGTATAATTAAGTGTACATATTTTATCCTCATCTTCGGGTAATGGCGAAAAATCAACATCAGATGTTCTTTTCCGTGTGTGTTGAACAATTTGTATTTCGCTGTCGGATATAACGCTATATGTGCAATATGTAACGTAAGAAATTTCAAAACCGCTATCACTATGATAATAATATGAATCTATATAACATTTGGTATCGTCAACAAAATCATAAACGGTTTTGAATGGGGATGCGCCGCCCGAAGGAGTCGACCAAGTTGTTCCGTTTAATTCTTTATCTACTTTTAGTTGTATGCTTTCACCGCAAGCGCACAACGAAAAGCACATTATAAGAGCCAAGAGGATAAGTAGAAACTTTTTCATAATATTCTCCATTTTCATAAGATTATGTCTAATTATAGTACAAATATTTACTAAAGTCAATAGTAAACTTCTTTACTTGGTATAATAAGATATACCTATGAGGAGGTGTTTATATGGAAAAGCCGAAATATATAAAACGGCTGCGTGATCTGCGCGAGGACAACGACAAGACCCAGCAGGAGATCGCCGATATCCTTGGAACTTCCCAAACGATGTACGCACGCTATGAGCGCGGAGCGAACGAGCTTCCTATACACCATCTTATAAAGCTTTGCGAATTTTATAACGTAAGCGCAGACTATATACTCTGCTTAAACGAAAAATAAAACCGATTTGATTTTGACGTCAAATCGGTTTTTTGTAATGTACTATTTAATTCAAAGCTTCGAATTGATCTTTATTTTCCATGACGAAACTTCTTATTGCAACAAAATAATATACCGAACCGATAACACCGACTATACCGCCAAAAATCAGGTTATACGCGAAGGTTATAATAGGCATCGTCAAGGGTGTATATCTTTCGACTATTCCCGAGGGGTTTTCTAAAATCTCCTTGCTGTACTTCAAATCGTTTATTCCCGAGATTATATTAAGAATGCCGATAATAAAGAACACTCCCGATAAAAGCTGAAGCGCACCGATGATTATCCATATTATGCTCTCGGTTTTTACTCTTTCGGACAAGGTTCTGACAAGCTGATTGTCGGTAGCTGTATTTTGAAGCGGCGTTTCTACCGCGCAACCGCAACCCATGCAGATAACTGCATCGTCGTGAAGCTCTTTTCCGCATTTGGCGCAAAATTTCATATTTCACCTCTTACAAGATAGCCGGCATAACGAAACCAAACCAAATAGCAAAGAAAATAAGCGCAATAGATACACCGAAGCCTATCGAGGTCATAATTTGTCCCTGCTTGAATTTCTTTTTTGCATTTTCATACAATTCAATATCATGGGGGTTAGTTAAATTAAACTCAGGAAAAACGTATGCTTTTTCTGCCTTTTTCCAATATTTATTTATTTTAGGAAGATTTATAAGCTGAAAAATTATGCCGATACCCAGGCAAAGAACAAGCGAGATAATGCCCAACACGTGGACAGTTTTCACTTCGTTTACAAACGACATCAAGCGGTTGTATTCGTTACTGTCTTCTCGCTTCGGAGCGGCCGCCGATTCTACCGCACAACCGCAATGAACACAAATGACTGCTTCATCGTGTATCTCTTTTCCGCATTTGGAACAATATTTCATAAAACTCTCCTTTATTCACCTTCGTATATGTTACTTATCGAAAGTTATTAATCCTCGATTCTAAAAACGATTTAATCCTTTGTAAGCTTATAATTTCCTATGCAAAGCTTTCCGTCCTCGATAGTTGCAACCGTGGACCCAAAAGGATTTTTATCATTAAATTGAAGTTTGACCTCGTCGCCGTCTATCGAATAGCTTCCGTTTCCGCCTTCATAGTCGCTGACATTCGTTCCATTGACCTCAAGGTAAGTATAACCGAAAGATCCTCCGGAGGTAAATGAAACGGCAATGATGCGAAAATCGTTTTCGAGCGACCACTCTCCGACCAAATCTTCTTTTTCAATTTCCTTGGCACAGGCACACATTGAAACGCACATTATAAACGCCAAAACTGCCAACAATATTTTTTTCATAATTAACTCCTTTTGCTTTCTTAATTTATTAGTTTTTATACCAAATTGACGAGACACCCATAAAATCATCGTCGAATCTAACGGAAGAACCGTCTATTTCATAAGTATACGTAAACTCGCCTTCTAAAATAATAGTGTTGTCGCCGATCAATTCGTAACTGAAAGTATCGTTGGTAACGGGAGATACAAAATGCATTTTTCCGTCATCGAACGTTGCCGTACAGTCAAATCCGCCCGGACCCGAGTAGGTTATCATTTTCCCCTCGAGAGTTTTTCCGCAGGAGCAAAGCAACACGCACATTGTAAGCGCCAAGAGGATAAGTAAAAACTTTTTCATAATTAACTCCTTTCGATATATTTAGTTAAATTTTAACTATTAATGACATTATATGCCAAATTCAACTATTTGTCAAGCATAATAGTTAAAAATGATATAATAATAAGGTAAGGAGTGATTATGATGAACATCGGCGAGAAAATCAGAAATGCTCGCGAGGATAAAGACCTATATCAAAGCGATATGGCAAAATTAATACCTATGAATCAGTCCAACTATTCCAAAATCGAGCGCGATATTCAAGAACCCAATCTTCTTCAATTGCGCCGAATATGCCAGATTTTGAACCTCGATCCGCGTTATCTGCTCGACCTGGGCGATTTCGAATCCATCTCCGCGTCGGATATGAAATTACTTGCCGACACAAAAGCGTTTATTAAATCACATACACCGGAAGAATAAAATAAAACCGATTTGATTTTTACGTCAAATCGGTTTTTTGTGTTTAGTGATATTCCGACTTCGTCGGAGTGATATTACTCGCTATCGCTCGTAGTGGTATTGCGAACTTCGTTTGCAGTGATATTATATTCGTTCAAGTCGGAGGCCAAGCGGTCTTAGGAAGACAAAATTTGTAT
>JAZSLN010000058.1:0-6855 GCA_045535385.1 Eubacteriales bacterium | reverse complement strand
ATACATATTTCGGGGTGTAGCGCAGTTTGGGGAGATTTTCCGAGTGCTGTCGGGGACAGATGCAACGAGGAAAATCGAGTGGCAGCAACTTGGCGATTGACAAGTGAGCCGTGCGAACGCAGACAGAGCCGTAGTTGCAACAGGAAGCGCGCTTGTTTCGGGTGTACAAATCTAAAATAACATACATATTTCGGGGTGTAGCGCAGTTTGGTAGCGCGCTTGTTTCGGGTACAAGAGGTCGTGGGTTCGAATCCCGCCACTCCGACCATAAAAGGGAACATTCGTTGATACAAAGAAGTCATCTCTTTACGAGGTGACTTCTTTGTTTGCAACTGCTGTAGATTCGTTATTTACAGGTTTTTTTGGCTTCTTCGCTTTTTAACATCATTTAGTGCCCTCTTCAAAAGCTCCTCGGTTTTCCTTGATGTTCTGCTCCGGTTTTCATAGGCGGTTGTTTTGAAACCTCCCCCTATCTCGGGGGTTTCACTTAAAACATAAAGTCTTGCACGGGTTCAAGACTTTATGTTATCTTAAAGCAAAATATCTACCGTTTTTCTACAGTTATTATGTTGATAACAATGTGAATGTATGATACAATTAGCTTATAAAAAGAGAGGTGATATTTTATGAATGATTACGCTTTTGGAAATAAACTTCTGGAAATGAGAACACAGCGTGGTCTGTCTCAGACTGACTTGGCCGGAATGCTTGGTGTAACCAACAAGGCTATCTCAAAATGGGAAACTGGAAAGTCGAAACCGACAACTAATGTAATCAGAAAACTGGCAGCGCTTTTTAAGATTGATATTAACGAGCTTCTGTCTATGAGAGACGAGGAAAGAAAGATGGAGATTTCAAAGATTGTTATAACCGGAGGGCCTTGTGCAGGCAAGTCCACTGCTATGAGCTGGATGCAGAATGCATTTACGCAGATGGGATATACCGTTTTATTTGTGCCTGAGACGGCAACGGAGCTTATTACCGGTGGTGTGGCACCATGGACATGCGGAACAAATGCAGAATATCAGAAATGTCAGATGAAGTTGCAGATTGAAAAGGAAAATATTTTCGAACAGGCAGCTCGTACCATGGCGGTTGATAAGGTCCTCATTGTTTGTGATCGTGGCACTCTCGATAATAAGGCATATATGGATGATATCGAATTTGCAGAAGCAATACAGTTTATCGGCTCCAATGAAGTGGAACTTCGTGACAACTATGATGCTGTGTTCCATCTGGTCACTGCAGCAAAAGGGGCAGAAGAGTTTTATACAACTGCAAATAACTCTGCCAGAACAGAAACCGTTGAGGAAGCTACAGCGCTGGATGACAAACTGATTTCAGCATGGACTGGACATCCTCATTTGCGAGTAATTGATAATACATCAACCTTTGAAGATAAGATGAAAAAATTGGTTGCTGAGATTGCTTCATTCTTAGGTGAACCAGAACCGTATGAAATCGAGCGTAAATATCTGATTGAATATCCGGATGTCAAATGGCTTGAAAGCAATCCTTCTTGCCAGCGCATAGAGATTATTCAGACATATCTTAATAGTGCTGCCGGCGAAGAAGTTCGCGTTCGCCAGCGCGGTGTGGATGGAAATTATATCTATTTCCAAACCATTAAGAGAAAAGTTTCAGATGTGAAACGTGTTGAGATTGAGAGACGCTTATCACAAGCAGAATACCTGAAGCTTTTGATGGAAGCAGATACGACCAAGCGACAGATCCGAAAAACAAGATATTGTCTTACATATGAAAATCAGTATTTTGAGATTGATGTATATCCGTTCTGGAACGATAAAGCTATTGCTGAAATCGAATTGAGCGATGAAAATGCAGCAATTGTATTTCCGAAACAAATAAAGGTTATTAAAGAAGTTACCGACGATGATTCTTATAAGAATGCATCGTTAGCTAAAATATGAGGAGGAACAAATTATGGAGAGAAAGATTAATTGGTATTCAGGCTGTCATGATGAAATAGAACTCGTTTATGATAAGGCTAATGAGAACGAGAATATAGCGGCAACTTTGATGGAACTCGAAACCATGGCGTTACAAGAAGCTGAGGAGAACTGCGGAATGCTTAAGATGGGAGACAACCCCATTACACGCGATATGTTCCTTCAGATGAGTGATCAGGATAAGGAAACTGTAATGTATTACCTATCTGGTGCAGGATTGCAGGAATTTGTGCCTTCGATGACGGAAGGTAAAATAACAGTAACGTTTTCACCTCATATCCAGAGGGTATTAGGATGCACGATGTTTTCTGTACTTAATCGTCTTGAGAAGCTGGATGGAGCATTCAATGTTATGTTTCCGAAGGCAACACTCGAACTGAGAGTTCCTTTGGGAGCTAAGAAAGGCATGATGAAATGTGAGCTGCTAATAATGCAACTCTATCCGTGGCTGTCTATTACGGAAACATCAACCAATACTGTGTCCAGCATATTGAATGTACAGCCTCAGGCGAATCCAAAAGCGCCAACTGCAGATGCACCGAAAGTGCCCGAAGAAAACACAGTAAAGAAAGGCTTTTTCGCAAAACTTTTCGGAAAGAAATAATCAGAAAGTAAATTTTAACGTTTTGAACCCTCTTTATCATTCATCAGAACTTTGAAACCCGTGCAAGACTTTGCTCGCTCTTTCAAAGCAAAAAACTTTCTTGTATCAATTTTGCGTTACCTTTACAAAAAACACAAAAGAGTCGTTGGCTCTTTTTGTTTTTGCTTTGAGGGGATTCGAAGATACTTGATTTTTAAGGCAGAGTGTTATATAATAAAAATATCTTATTAAGGAGGATCCTTTATGAGAAAACTGTTATATCTTGCGCTTGCTTTGATGATCGCGTTTTCGTTTGGCGCGTGCTCGGATCCGGTGGATACAAGTACGGCTTCCTCGTCCTCGTCATCGTCGGAAACAAGCGCCGATCAAAAGGAGGATTTTATGAAAAACGCTACTGCAACAATCAAAACTCTCGATTACAAGAATACCGGAAGAATGGGCGACCTTGACGGCCCCGCTTTCGCCGTATATTCCAAAATCGGATATAAGGGCGCGTCGGTTACGATGAACGTTGCCGATATGGAGATCTCCAACGTGCTCGAAGACGGAAGACACATTAACGGATATGCCTTCCTCGGCGTTGACGTTCACGACGATAGCGGCGAATGGATCAACTGTGTTGATGCCGGACTTTGCTGGTCGGGCGTAAACGGCGGTTGGCACGTATTCTATAATATTTTCGACCCGCTTGACAGCGAAAAGCCTACTTGGTACGAATCTTCGGTGATTCTTCCCAAAGACGATATTTATACGATGACCCTTGAGCTCTCTTCGGACAATCATGCCGTTTTGAACGTTGTGGGCGAAAAGGGAAGAAGAGACCGCGTCCGCGTTGACGTAAAGGGTGCTAAAAAAGACGGCAGCAACACCGCGTTCCTTTATAACGTCGCGCTCGACTATCCGCCTAACACCAAGCTCGACCGCAACGGCAACCCGAGCGAGGATTGGGTTGAGATCACTCTTGCCAACACCGATAAGGGTATGTATCTTAAGTCCTTCCATTCCTACGACCTTAAGCTTACCAAAGGCGAGGAAGAGGTTGCTTGGACTAACGATTTGAACTCCGCAGTAAGCATCTGGCCCGATAAGAAAGTAAAGGGATTCGACTATTCGCCTACCGAGGTCATCCTCTTTGACGGTACTCAATACTATATAAATCTCGATATGAATCGATAAAAACAAAAGTGTTGCGGGAAATTTTTCGCAACACTTCGGTTTTTGCTTCGTTTTTATTCGAAACAAGGATAGTCAATGGTTTGACTAACGTTCGGGGAAGGATAAGCCTTTCGGCAAGCCGAGGAGATAATCGGCAGAAACCTTAAAATACAGCGCAAACGCGACGATGTCGTCGATGCTCGGCTCGTATTTTCCGCATTCGATATAGGAAACCTTACGTTGGGTCATATTTACGGCTTTACCTAATGCGGTCTGGTTGACGTTGGATTCCTCTCGAAGGGCTCTTATCGTTTCACCAAAACTCATATTCATATGGATCACCCGAAAATATTTTATCATAGACGCAAAATTACTATTGACAAATAGACGTAAACTGTCTATAATAAATTTTGCAGAGAGATTCTGCGATATACAAGGAAGGAAATTTGTTATGAAAAAATTTCTTGTTTGTTTACTTACTGTCGTTATGCTCGTTCCGCTTATGACCGCGTGCGACGAGGACAATAACGAGTCGTCCGACACTTCGACCGCTACGGGCGAATTTGTCCAAACGACACCTGTTAAGGATATGGAGGGAAGAGAATTCCGTGTTCTTTATTGGGACTTCAGCGCAGGCTCAAAATCCATTCTCGGTTATACGGGCGAGATTCTTTATGCCGAAGAAAATCCTTCTTCGGTCGACGAAGCGAAAAAGTGGGTAATCGACCACGTCGAAGAAGCGTATAACTGTACGATAACCGGCGACTCTGCTTACGAATATGCAAACAGCGTTCCCGTTCAGGTTAAAAACCAAACGCTTGCGGGCGACCCCGAAACCGACTACCATATCGTTTTCGATTCCTCGAGCTCTATCGCTCCTTTGGCTATCGAAGGATATATTCAGGATCTTTCCGCGATTGAAACTATCGATCTTTCGAAATCGTGGTGGGATCAGAACGCAGTAAACGACCTTTCCATCGGCGGTAAGGTTTATTTCACCTGCGGTGATATTAACACCTACGACGACCTCGGCACCTGGTGTATGCTTTTCAACAAGCGTCTTAAGGAGCAATATTTGCCGGACGTCGATCTTTATGCACTTGCCCGTGAGGGAAAATGGACCTACGACAAATTCCACGAGCTTATTACAAGCAAAAATATAACCAACGACAGCAACGGCGACGGAGTTCTCGACGAAAAGGATACCTGGGCGTTTGGTACTGAAAAATACAATATGTACGTTCACGTTGTATCGGCGGGCGAAAAGATCGCCAAGAAGGACGAAAACGACCTTCCGTATATAACCTTGAGCAAAGAAACCCAAACGACCTATAACGTTCTCGGAAAAGTAGTCGATCTTTATCTCGACACCAATAACGTTTTGGTTGCGGACAGTCCCGCTTACGCTTCGAAATTCGCCTCCTCCAACTGTTGGGAAGAGACCGTACATAAGGCTTTCATCGAAGGAAGAGAATTGTTCTATATGTGCGGACTAATCCACGCGGCGTCCTTTAGAGTTATGGAGGACGAATTCGGTATACTTCCTATTCCTAAATACAGCGCCAAGCAGGACAGATATTACCATACCGTTTCGGTCGGTAATATAAGCGTTATGTGTATTCCTAACGGCGTAGAGGGAGTCGAAGATGTCGGACTTATCGTTTCGGCTATAGCAGAGCTTTCGGAGCATAAGCTTACTCCCGCGTTTTACGACGTACAGCTTAAGTACCGAGATACCCGCGACGAGGATTCTGCGGAAATGCTCGATTTGATCTTCGCTTCGCGTACCTTCGACCTCGGCGCTACCTTTGGTTGGGGCGGTATTTTGGCGGATTATCAGACAATCGACCGTAACTTCGCTTCGCGTTTCGAATCTACAATTCCTTCCGCAGAAGCTAAGCTCGAGGAAACTCTCGACCTTATCGCTTGACGGCGCCGGGAGTAATAACGCAGAACGCATAAAATAGTTATTATAAAAATCATATTGGTTCTTGTAAGACGCGTTTTCGCTCTTATTAGAATAAAAACACACCTTATGCCACACCGGGAGAGCGTTTAATCACGCTCTTTTGGTGTTTTCTATCGCTAACGCTCTCGATTAAAATCTTGAGATTTTAATCGGTTTATGAGGTTTCCGTACGCTCGCGCAAGATTCGTGCGCGACCTTCGGTCTTGTCCGAATCTTCGAAAACCATAGGAGTTTTTTCCGAGGCACCTGTCCTCGGAAAAAACATTGATTTTATTGTATTTTTCAGCGTGGTTCGTGTTCTGACACAAAATCTGCTACGCCCTCACTTCTGTTAAATTGAAGTAAAAAACGTTACAATTTGGACTGTAGGGACCGGCGTCCTCGACGGTCCGTCGTAATTGAAACTAAAAAAACATTAATAAGGAAATAAAGATCATGAACAAGGAATTCAGAAAAGCAGTTATCGCAGGTAACTGGAAAATGAACAAAACTCCTGCGGAAGCAGTTGAACTTATCGAAGCTATTAAGGCTGAGCTCGCAGGCAAGGATACCTCGGGTTGCGGCATCATCGCTTGCGTACCTTACGTTGACATCGACGCGGCTGTTAAGGCTGCAGCAGGCTCGCCCATCGAAATCGGCGCAGAAAACTGCCACTGGGAAAAGAGCGGTGCATACACCGGTGAAATCTCCGCTGATATGCTCGTTGCTTGCGGCGTTAAGTACGTAATCATCGGCCACAGCGAACGCAGACAGTACTTCGGCGAAACCGACGTTACCGTTAACAAGCGCGTTCTCGCTGCTCTCGAAGCAGGTCTTAAGGTTATCCTCTGTGTAGGCGAGCTTCTCGAAGAACGCGAACAGGGCATCACCGGCGAAATCGTTGCTATGCAGACCAAGATCGCTCTTATGGGTGTTTCCGCTGAGCAGATGGCTAACATCATCATCGCTTACGAACCCGTTTGGGCTATCGGTACCGGCAAGACCGCTACCTCCGACCAGGCTGACGAGGTTTGCGGTATCATCCGTAACGTTGTTGCAGGTCTTTACAGCGATTGCGTTGCCAAGGCAACCACCATTCAGTACGGCGGTTCGATGAACGCTAAGAACTGCGACGAGCTCCTTTCCAAGGAAAACGTTGACGGCGGTCTTATCGGCGG
>JAZSLN010000031.1:0-11674 GCA_045535385.1 Eubacteriales bacterium | reverse complement strand
TATATCCAAAAAAGCAGGTGATGCCTACAGACATCACCTGCAACAGATCGAAGTTGCTTTAGAAGCATAGTGTCTTTACTGCCAGATAATCGAACATATTAACATTACCGTCTTCGGTTACATCGGCACGCGCCAGCTCGTCATCCGAAGGAGTATATTTTTTGAAGTAAATGGATTTTACTATCAAAAAGTCGAACATATTCACGTTGCCGTCTCCGTTAACATCGCCCTTGACAGGCTCGGGATCCACGGGAACGTCAGGGTCGTCGGGGTCTGTCTGCTCATAAACCGAGCCGAATGCCTGAATTTCATCCACAAAGACAAACGAGCCTACGACACCGTATTCCAATTTAAGATATCTGCCCTCAAGAGCAAGGTCCTTCATTGCCCACGCCACGTTGTTTTCGCCCGTTGCGGGGACAGGAATTTCCACCGCGCCGGAATAGGTTTCGCCGTCAAAAGACGCGGAAACGCGGATGAAAGCGGGCGGAGTTATACCGCTTTCGGTTCCGATGAAAACGTGAGTTTTAACCGTGGTGATCGAATAATCGCCTTGAAGGTCGATAACAACCTCGCCTATGCCATCCTTTACGTTGCACACACCGTCGTCGCTGTTTTTGGCATTAAAGCCGTACCAGGAATTATCGTAATGCAGCTGTGATTCAACTTTGCCGTCGGTCAAATTACCGCGGTAATCCGCAGGCCATTGACCCTGCTGAGTGTAGAAGCCGTGAGGGGTAAAGGGCTTATAAAGCGCAAGGTTGTTCGGCGCTTCTTCAACGGGGCTCAAGTATAAATAACTACCCGAGGAAAGAGCCGTGCAAAATTCGATAGCGCCGATTTTGGCTTTTGCGGCTATGTAATTTGCCGAGCTGCGGTCATTTAATGCAGTCGCAACCGCGGAAACGTCCGTGCTTCTTGTACCAACGGTGCCTGTGATCGCATTGCCGTTAGGATCGATATAATGATGGTAGACGTTTTGAGAAACAGAGCCGTCGACAGTTCCGCTTGAAACAGGATTAAGGCTCGTGCCCTTCATCATACCCGAGGTATACACGTTATAAAGATAGGTATAGTTGGAATAAACCACACCGTTGGTCATATACGCGCTGAGATAGCAATCAAAAATGCTGTTTACAATATTACCGCGGTTTGTACGAATAGGCTGTGCGGCATAATCCGTAACGATATCACCGCGAATTACCAGGTTTGTCAAATTGCCGTAAACGTAGGGGAAGACCGACCTTTGCTCGGGGCCGTGTATAGTAACCTTTATTTCGTAACCGTTGCCGTTGTAATTACCGCCAAAATAGCATCTCGCATCGCCGTTGGCATAAACTCCGCCGTTGGCGTGAGTGCCTATATAGGATTCGATGCCTATCATATTTATATTTGCGGTTTGCTTGAAATACTTACCGTCGCCGTATTTGTTGCTTTCATTTACAGCGGCATTCATTCCGTTGGTCAAAGCAAGGAAATCGCCCTCGTCCTGAATGAGATAAGGGTCGGCTTCGGTGCCCGCTCCCTCGAAAATCTCATCGGGAGAAGGGGTTGCATTACGCTTTGTGGGAACGATCAAGCAACCCTTGGGAATATACCTGCCCGTAGCAACGTTATATCCTATATAAACAACGTAATCGGAATACACCTTAACGACATAAGCTTCGCTTCCGTAGGTCGCGTCGGTGCCCTTATGTGTATCATACCACGCGGTATTCACGCCGTTTTTATAAGCTCTGGGCGCGGCGGTTGAAGGAACGTGGACTGTATGTGCAAAGGTGTTGCCCATATCAGAATAGTTAAGGGCGTCGTACAAGCTTTGGTGGGTATGTCCCGAGAAAACCGTTACGTCCTTATATGTTTCCAAAAGATGCTTCAGGCGCATATTTTGAGGATATTCGTCCTTGAAGGTGAGAAGAGTTGTATAGTCGCCGTTGTATTTTTCGCCTGCGCCATAGTTTCTGAAAGGAGAATGGCAAAGCACAAAAACGTTGGTGCTTTCATCGTTGCCATATTTAGTCAGCAGGTTCTCAAACCAATCCATCTGTGCCTTGGAGAAGTTATCTACGTTTGCCGATTGGTTCGCCTTGTAACCGCCCGGCGCCGCATCAAGCTCTTGCTGTAACACGATGAAAAGGTTATCCTTTGCGCCGTTTTGACCCTTCATCAACACGTAGAAATATGCAGAGCCGTCAAAGGGATGAACCTCGTTTGAACCCGAAGTATAGGTTGTAAACAACCCCCTGTCGGCATCGGTATTACTATGGTTTCCGATACATTCAATAGCCGTTTCCTTAGTATAGCCTGCAACCGTAACCAAGGACATATATTTTTTATATTGGTTTTCGAGAGTGTAGTCCGGTCCCAAACCCTCGCCGTCGCTGGCATCACCCGTCATATCGCCGGTAACCACAATATGGGTAGCTCCGCTGTTTTTGAAGAATTTAAGAGCGTTTTCCCATTTTTTATGTGCGCCTGCGCCCGTACCCTCATAGTTCATATGAACATCGGAGGCAAGACCGAAAACAAGCTCCGCATTAGTTAACGAAAGCTGTTTCGAAGCAGGTATATCGCATTTTGCCTTAGCGGTAGAAATCGCGGGAGGAGTATCCAAAAAGCTCACAGAGCTTTCGAAAACCGCAATGCCCGTTGCCCCCTGCGGAATCATTGTTCCGTCCTTGATTTCAATGCGGACAGAGCTTCCCGTAATAGGTGCGGACGCGAGCTCGTCATAACCGTCAAGAAGATTTGAGCCGCTTGTGTAATAAACGAGATAATATCCGCTTTGTGCCGACGACTCGGCGGGAGTGATTGTTATAAGACCCTGCGCGAAGCCTGCCAGCTTCGCCTCATCACCGATGAATTGATATTCAAGGGTGATACCGCTTTCCGCGGAAGATGCAAGCAGAGGTATCGCCGTGAAAACGATGACAAATGCAAGCAAAAGTGCGTTTACTTTTATGATTGTGTTTTTCATAGTATACCCTCCTTAATAAGTCTATGCTATCAAATTACTGTCAAAAAATCAACAGCACTTACAAAAAAAGACACACTCTGCGTTTATTTTTGTCCGCTCATCAAATAAAAACTACTGTATTTCCCTCTTTTTGAAAAACACTATCGACAGATACCAAGAAAATGCGTATACCGCGATACCAACCGCCGCCACTACCGCCATAATAATATTGGGCTCGGCTTCGGCTTCAAGCGGAGAGGATGACATAAATACACCCGAAGCCAAAATACTTGCACCGCAGACAAAGCCTATCATTACGTAATAAGCCGCGCGTCCTTTTTCAACGCCGAGCTTAAACATAAACGGAAGCGATATGGAAGACGTAAGGGTAGATACGGTAAGCAGCATAAGCATCATAAATAAAAACTCGCTCAAAACGAAATTACCCTTTACCGTCATCTTTATAAAATAGGTTATTCCGATAGCTGCCGCCGTGACAAGCTGGGCAAAAAGTCCTATAAGATACTTCGCGGAGACTAATTGAGCTCTCGTATAGGGCAGAGTACAGCTATATTGCAGCCAACGGCTTCTTTCGTCATATCCGAGGAGATTAACGGGAATCATTCCGCAGAGAAGACAGGGATAAAACACAAAAAACATATTATCGTCGCTGAAAATCGATATCGCAATAAAAACAACGGCTATAACAAGATAGGATTTACAATACTTTCTCGCCATATACCAATCCTTCAAAAGAAGACCCTTCATCATTCACCCTCCTTTACCGTAAACACAAAAATCTCCTCAAGACTTATCGGACTTACGCTCATATCCGACGGAAGCTCTCTTCTCAACACCATAGCCTCAACGCCGTAAGGAGTTTCCTTTTTATACTTTACCGCCGATTGAGGAAGCTTTTTCATATCCTCGGCGGAGCAGTGAACAAGACCGTATTCGGCGAGAAGCCGGTCCTTTTCTTCGCACAAAAGCAATTTGCCCTTATGCAAAAACGCAACGTAATCACAAAGCTTTTCGAGGTCACTGACTATATGGGAGGAAATAAGCACGGAATGATTTTCGTCCCTCGTGAATTCGCCGAACATCTCCACGACCTCGTCGCGGACAACGGGATCAAGCCCCGACGTCGCCTCGTCGAGTATCAAAAGCTTACTGTTATGCGACATAGCAACGGCAATACCGAGCTTCATCTTCATACCGCGCGAAAATTCCTTGAATTGCTTTTTATCGGGCAACGCGAATTTTTTTACCAATCGGGAATATTCGTTTTCATCCCAGTTGCGAAAGGTGTTTTTCATAACCCTTCCGACCTGCCCGACGGTAAAGCATTCGGGAATCCCGACCTCGTCCATCACAACGCCGATATCCTCCTTCGTGAGCACGATACCTTCGCCGTTGTCTTTTCCTAATATTTTAACGGTTCCGCCGTCCTTACGTATCATATCGAGAATAAGCCTGATCGTTGTGCTTTTACCCGCGCCGTTTTCTCCGATAAGTCCCATAATACATCCGCTTGGGAGCGTCAAGTTCAAATTATCGAGTTTAAAATCGGGATAGTTTTTAGAAAGATTTATGATTTCAAGTGCATTCATTTCTGTTCCTCCAGACCGAATTTGACCATTTCAATAATATCCTGTTCGGAAAGATTACAAGACACCGCGAGTTTTATTATCTCGTCTATATATGCCTCTATCCTTTTCAAATTCTCTTCTCTTAACAATTCGAGATTCTTTGGCGCTACGTAACAGCCCTTACCCGGGAGCGTATAGATGAATCCGTCCTTTTCGAGCTCTTCGTAAGCGCGCTTTGTCGTGATAAAGCTTATCCGCAAATCCTTTGCGAGCCCTCTTATAGACGGAAGCATTTCGTCCTCTTTGTGCGTACCGCCGATAATTTGGTTCTTTATCTGGGAATATATCTGGTCGTAAATAGGAAAACCGCTTTTGTTATCAATTAATATAACCACGCCGTCACCTCTGTTTATACTGTGTATGTGTATTATATACAGTTAAATATTGTTTGTCAATAGCTTTATGTGTTTTATTGAGGATAATAAAAGCAGTAAATAAAAAAGCCTTCTGCGTGCTTATGCAAAAGGCAATTTTTATATAGTCTATGGTGTCCACGGAAAAAGCATTTCTTGATTAAACCGCGAAAAAAACGTTCCGCGTCATATTTCGGGAGCAATATAACCCCGTTCTTTAAGTGCCGCGGCGATTTTGTCAAGAATCTCATCCGAATCGGCTCGGACCGTATGATAATGGTATCCGCCGGTAATGTTCATAAGCTCCGTGGATTTTCCGGTTCTGACGCCCTCGATAAACTGCTTAACGTGCATAGGCGAAAAGATATTCAGCGGTGCTGACATTCTGCCGTATACCTTATGCCAAACAAATACGTCGACAACCGTACCGCCGAGCCCGACAATAAGGTTTAGTTCATCCTCGGTCTGCTCGGTAGTATGATATATCTTAAAGACACGCTCCTTCAAAGGCGATCCGTGGATAATATACCCACAGTGAGTCGAGATGATATCGTATCCCAAGCCCTTAAGCACGGATATGTCCTGTACTATTATCTGGCGCGACACGCCGAATTTTTCGGAAAGAGCACCACCGGATATTGCATCTGCTGATGACAGAAGCAAATTGACGATCGCTTTTCTTCTTTCGGCCGCCTTCATATGCTCACCCCTTAAGATCAGATTGCATGCAGATTTTTAAGAGAAAGGTCAAGGATCGGAGAAGAATGCGTAAGCGCACCGCTGGAGATATAATCAACACCGATATCGACAAGTCTCGCAATATTCTCTTTGGTTACGTTACCGCTGCATTCGGTCTCGGCTCTGCCCGCGGTAAGCTTTACCGCTTCCTTCATATCCTCAACGCTCATATTATCGAGCATAATGATATCGGCGCCCGCCTCAAGAGCCTCCTTGAGCATATCTAAATTTTCTACCTCAACCTCTATCTTACGAACGAAGGGTGCATACTCCTTCGCCATCATAATCGCTTCTTTAACACCGCCCGCGGCACCGATATGGTTGTCCTTTAACAGAATGCCGTCGCTGAGATTATAACGGTGGTTATATCCTCCGCCGACCTTTACGGCATACTTTTCAAAAATACGCATACCGGGAGTAGTCTTACGTGTATCAAGGAGCTTCGTTTTACTTCCTTTCAGAAGATCAGCGATATTGCGGGTATAGGTTGCGATGCCGCTCATACGCTGTAAATAATTAAGCGCGGTTCTTTCGCCCGAAAGGAGCACACGGATATCTCCGCGGACAATGCCGAGCTTTTGTCCCTTCTTCACCTCGTCGCCGTCTGCACAGGAGAAGGTTACCTCGGTTTTATCGTCAAGGAGTTCAAATACTCTCTTGAAAACGTCAAGTCCGGCAATAACGCCGTCTTCTTTACATATCAGCTCTACCTCACCAAGCTGATACTTTCTCATAACGGAGTTGGTCGTGATATCCTCGCTTGTAATATCCTCCTGCAGTGCGAGAAGGATAAGGTTGTCTGCGTTAAGCTTCATCGAAATATTATTCATGGCTGTTTTTCTCCTTTTCAATTGCATCCAAAACTATTTTCTTATATTTTTCGGCATATCCGTCGTACCGTGAAGCATCGACAGAAACTTCTTCACAATCAGGCAGCTGTATGTAATTATCCATAATATGATTTGCCGCGCGTTTTGCGAACACGAGGCTTTCGAGCAACGAATTACTTGCCAGACGGTTTCTGCCGTGCACACCGTTACAAGCCGTCTCCCCTGCCGCATACAAACGGTCCATTGAGGTTTTGCTGTATCGGTCAACGTCAATACCGCCCATAAAGTAGTGCTGCGACGGAACAACGGGGATAGGCTCCTTGGTCGCGTCATAACCCTCTTCGAGGCAACGCTGATAAATATTGGGGAAATGCGTTTTGATTTCTTCAACGGGAATAGGTGCCATCGAAAGCCAAACGTGCTTGCTTCCCTCTTTCTTCATTTCTTCGAAGATGGCATTTGCAACCACATCACGGGGCAACAGCTCATTAACAAAGCGTTCCCCTTTACCGTTCAGCAAAATTGCCCCCTCGCCGCGAACCGATTCGGAGATCAAAAACTCTCTGCCCTCGTTTTCGGTGTAAAGCGTTGTTGGGTGAATTTGAATATAGTCGATATGCTGAAGCTTTATGCCGTATTTTAACGCCAGAGCGATCGCATCACCGGTAAGGTGCTTATAGTTGGTTGAATGCTCGAAGATACCGCCGATCCCGCCGGTCGCAAGAACGGTATAGTCGGCATGGATCGCGGAATAATCCCCCTTCTCATCGTGTCCGATAATACCGCGGCACTCATTGTTATCACAAATGAGGTCGACCATCGTATAATTCTCGATAATTGTTATGTTTTCTCTGTTTCTCGCCGTTTCGAGAAGGCGCGATGTGATCTCTTTACCTGTTTCATCTTCGTGGAAAAGAATACGGGGATTGCTGTGAGCGCCTTCCCTTGTGTACGTAAATTCCTTTCCGTCCATTTCAAAACGAACACCGAAGGACACAAGATCAGAGATAACCTCTCTGGACGAATGAATCATAATATGAACCGAATCGGGATTATTCTCGTAATGACCCGCCTTCATCGTGTCCTCGTAAAAAGCATCGTAATCCTTCTCATCACGCAGGACACAGATACCGCCTTGCGCCAGATACGAATCGCTTCTGCGAGCCTTATTCTTTGTTACAACGATTATGTTCTTATCTTCGGGAAGATTCAACGCGCAGTAAAGACCTGCCACGCCGCTTCCCACAATTAAAATATCCGTTCTCATCTACTTCGCAAGCTCCAACATTCTGTCAAGAGGAATAAGCGCACGGCGGCGGACCTCCTCGGATACGGTTACCTCTTTGTCTTCTTTTTCAAGCACCGACAAAACCGATGCAAGTGTGTTCAGCTTCATATCCACACAGCACGGACGCGGATCGGGGTAGTAAAAACGCTTTCCCGGATTATCCGTAACCAGCTTATAATCCACACCGTCCTCGGTACATATGATAAACTCGTTTGCGTCGCTTTTCTGCGCGTATGAGATAATGTCCGCGGTACTGCCTATATAGTCGGAAAGCCCGAGAACAGAAGCATCACACTCGGGATGAGCCAAAACCTTCGCTTCGGGGTGCTTCTCCCGTTCTGACGACACCTGAACCGCAGTAAGCCTTGCGTGTATCGGGCAACAACCGTCGTTAAGAATGATATTCTTTTCGGGAACCTGCTTTGCAACAAAGCTTCCGAGATTGCGGTCGGGAATAAAGAAAATGTTTTTATTCGGCAATTCCTTCACGATCTTCACCGCATTGGAGGAGGTTACGCAAACATCACTTTTGCATTTAAGCTCCGCGGTAGAATTAATATAACAAACAACAGCGAGGTCATCGTATTTTGCTCTCATCTCTTCGATGATACCGTCGGCTACCATATGCGCCATCGGACAGTCTGCGGTCAAGTCGGGCATCAGCACCTTTTTATCGGGATTGAGAATCTTTGCGCTCTCTCCCATAAACTTAACACCGCAGAACACGATAATATCCGCATCGGAACGTTTTGCAATCTTTGCAAGATAGAACGAATCGCCGACATAATCGGCAATTTCCTGTACCTCTGCGGGAGCATAGTAATGAGCAAGAATAACAGCCTTCTTCGCTCGCTTTAATTGTTCGATTTGATTTTTCATATTTTTCCCTCATCACACGAACATATTGTAAACTAACGTTGATTATACCACTTGCGTTTACATCTGTCAACTTATCTGTAAAGCTTGAGTGTTAAAACATTTCCGTTCAAAGCAGTAATTATATATGCATTTCACACAAAGAAAGCCGACGGATCTTATAAAAATCCATCGGCTCCTATTTAATATCACGAAATGCTGTAAAAATATTCCCGAACCTCAAAGCTCGGTTTTTATTCGGTTTGAGCGGTTATTTATTCCCACTCATTTTTAGGATTTTTTCTTCGACTTATTTATGCCCTAAATATTATCCAAAACGGTGATTTTAGCACCACTTTTCTACCCATTATTTCATTTATCAAAAATTTTGTTGCAGAAAATGTTGCAAAAGCGATCGTGGGATTGTGCCGAGTGGCTGTGATGTTGTCATAAAGAACTGCGGTTTTATATGCCGCATTACCTGTTTCACAAAATGTCTTTTGCGCTTTGTTGCTTTTGCTTCAGCATTTTATTGAGCTTTGCAGCATTACTTTTGATAACGGAATAAATGATCGCCCAAATAACGATATAGCCCACAACAAAAATTGCGGAGAATACTACAATCGGCATTATGCCGGAGTCCAACCAATCGTTGAGTAGATACGTGCCGAGATAGCCGATATACAAAACGCCGCCGTAAATCAGAATTGCCACCATCAAAGGTAACCTTTCGATTTGATAAATGGCATTCATACCGCCTGCAATAAAGGCAAGTGCAGTGATTGAAAATATTCCAATGCAGACCTGATTTACAGATAGCGTTTCAACTGCGGCAAGTCGGAGGCCAAGCGGTCTTAGGAAGACAAAATTTGTATTCAACTCCTTGGCTCACAGAACGACATGGCTACGATCCGACTTGCCATTGATGGTGGCAATTCTGATTCACGGCGGCGTTTTGTATATCGGCTATCTCGGCACGTATCTGCTCAACGATTGGCTTGACTTTGGTGCGCTACCCATTATAGTCTTCTCAGCAGTTTTTGTTGTAGGCTATATCGTTATTTGGGCGATCATTTATTCCATTATCAAAAGGAATGCTGCAAAGCTCAATAAAATGCTGAAACAAAAGCAACAAAGCGCAAAAGATATTTTTTGAAACAGGTAATGCGGTATATAAACCTGTACCTCTTTATGACAGCATCTTAGCCACCCGGCACTATTCATCAGACAATTTTGCAACTTTTTCTGCAACAGAAATTTTGACAAATCAAATAATGGGTAGAAAAGTGGGTTCAAAATTGCCGTTCGGGATACTATATAGAGCATAAATAAGCCAAAGAAGAAACTAAAAAAAGAGTGGGAATAAGCCGCAGGCTTATTCCCATTCTATCAACTATGATCGCCTTGCAGCGAGTTATGAGTTATGATTGCCTTCGGCAAGTTATGATTGCCTTGCAGCACAGTTTTAAGTTACTTGGCGATCATATCATAACGCTTGCGAAGCAAGCTCATAACATTCGGCGAAGCCGAATTTATAACTCTAAACTCATAACTCAAAACTTTTCCGTTTCTCTTGCGGCAAAGTCTAAACATACCAACACAAAAACAAACGGCAGGGAGATAAATTTCTCTCTGCCGCCGGTTTTTATAAACACTTTCCGATTGATTTTCGGATAGTTGTAGCACGAATTTGAGTGCCACATAAGACCGTTTTTGTAATTAATCTTTCTTTTTGCTTTGTAAGGATAAAAAATTTAATAATAGATAAAATAAAGGTGTTGAAATTTGGGGCTAAATACAATAAAATAAAAAAGGTATAGGTTTAATTTGGGAGGTTTTTATATGAGCGAAGTTTTTAAAAACAGGAAGATAAGTTCACCGTTCGGAATATTTTTTCAGATACCCGTGTTTATTGTAGCAATATTCGGCTTATATAATTTAATGGAAAAATTTTTTTACAGCCTTACCAGATTTAATTTGTTAGAAAAGCCAACATTTGTAGGCCTTGAAAATTACTCAAGCATTTTTAAAGATGAAGTGATTCAAAAATGTCTTGGCAATACGGTTTTTATGGTTTGTGCTGTTGTGGTATTGCTTATGTTTACAGCTGTTTTGCCTGCGATTTTTACGGCACGACTTAAGTTACCGTTTGGACTCGGCGTTATGTGCGCATTTTCGTTTATAAGCATTTGCGCTATGCTACCTAATTTTCATAATGTACTTTTTAGCGGTGACAGTTACGGAATGCTCGATTCTTGGCTTTTAAGTGAATCGATTATAAATGAGCCTATAATATTTAAAGAATCGCACGCAATGGTGTTGGCGGTAATTGCACTATGGCTTTATTGCTTGGCACCTGTATTTTCAATTACATATATTGCCGCAAGAATGAAACACAGCTTTTTAGGAACTGCAATTGCAGTTTGTTTAATTCCTGTGTTAATGTATAGCGGCGGAGGTATTGTAACCGGTATTGTTGGCTATCCATCAACGAATTATTCTGCCGATTGGCTTTATACGTTATTTCAGGATTATCTTATGGTGAGGTATGAGGTAGGCTTTGCCTATGCGATTTTGATTATAGGCTTAATAATGCTTATCGTTTGGTGTATGCTGGTTTGTTCTGTTGCTTTCGGCATTTGGACACTTTGCAAAAATATTAATTCTGATTCTATGACGTTTAAGGTATTGGGATTTATAACCTTTGCAATGGCCTTGCAATTATTCGTTTTGGTTTTGATTTTTATCATAATGTATTTATCAAAAGCGTTTATGCCGATTGATGAATTATTTCTATTTCCTAACCCTATTATGCCGAGAAATCCAACTCTTCAAAATTTCTCTGATTTAGGTGAATTGTCTTGGGTTCCTTTTTCCCGCTATCTGCGTAATTCCATGGTTATTGTGCCGTTAATGATAATGCCTGTATGTTTTTCCGTAGTTCTTCCTTCAGGTGTGGGATTCGGCCTATTTAAAGCATTTAACAAACAAAAGCTATTATTACT
>JAZSLN010000041.1:0-3927 GCA_045535385.1 Eubacteriales bacterium | reverse complement strand
TCCCCTATCTTGAAAAAATGGGCTTTGTCAAAGATGAAGCGCTTACGCTCTCGTTTAATCCCAAAGGACGCGATTCAACAGTAGTAGGATACATCACTACGGATATGTTCGAAAAGCTGACAGAGGATAATAACCCTATTCATTGTGCTTGGCTTCCGAAAAAGTGTGTCGATAACGGCAGCCATATATGAGAATGGCCTTTCTGAGCAGGAGGAACACCTATGAAAAAACCACTATTAATCCTGTCGTGAACGGCAAACCATATAACAAAGCCCGATTCGTTTTGGCGGATCGGGCTTTTCCTTATTTCTTTTTGTTCAATATTTCGTTGCCTTTAAGTGTTAAACGTTTTTTATTCTTTTTAAGGAAAACGCGGAGCTGTTTCTTATGG
Source organism: Eubacteriales bacterium (assembly GCA_045535385.1). GTDB lineage: Bacteria > Bacillota > Clostridia > Oscillospirales > CAG-382 > Coliplasma. Next base: position 3,536 of record JAZSLN010000041.1, on the reverse strand, counting down.
TGGCAGAGCTTCTCGGGACAGTTTTTACAGGAAAGGCAGTCGTTGGAGGATTCGTAAAAGCGTTCGGGGTGAAGCTTATAAAGAATCTCCCAAACAACGAGCAGAACAAGCGATATTCCCAAAAGGCTCCAGGTATAGAGGGTCGGGATGAAGAAAAACGGGGTGAACATCATCGCGAAATCCCAGTTATAGATACGACAGCTTGCACAGCAGCGGTTTTTCATAAACCAGGTTTGGAAGGGACAGAAAAACAGTATGCATATCATATCGCAAACCGAATAGAAAAGGCTTATGATGAGCAAAATACCCTCGTCGATTATATCCGCGAAATAGAGAATACCGAAGATCGCGTTGAGTGCGATCCAAGCCGAGAAAACGGCGAAGGTAACGATTCCGGGCTGCTTTTGCGGTTTGGGATTTTGGCTTATCGGGCGGTAATTTTTCGCAAATTGCTTTTGACAGCCCATACTTTCGAGCCTGGACGGAAAAAAGCGAAGGAGCATTTCGACAACGAAAACTATCCATATAAAGCCGAGTATTATCGGGAGCGATTTCAAATCATAAAATGAATCCTTTATGCCCTTAATTCGGTCGAATATATAAACGACGACCGCCGCGATAAGAAGGATCGAGCGAAAGACGAGCTTTGCATAGTGCATCGTCGATATTTTTGAAAGCTTTATTTTTTTCTGTTTATTTCCATTCATCGTGTTCTGCCTCGGCGGGTAGAATTAGATTTATTGCTCTCGGAAGAACCTCAATTATCGGGTTACGCATCGGGTGTATCTCGCCGTCGAGGTTGAGGTCGATGGGTGCTTCCGAGATGATCTGCATTTTTTGACACTGAGAATATTCCACGAACTCCTTATATTCGTGGATATATTCGCCTTTTCGGAATTTTCCGACAAGGGCGATAAATTTAGGCTTAGGTACGGTGTCGATACGGATAAAATCGATCAATCCGTCGCGAAGGTCGGAAAAGGGCGCGGCTTTGAATCCGCCTCCGTAAAACTTACCGTTGGCGGCGATAGTGAAAAGATAGGGCCCTTTGCCGGGCTTTCCGATGGGCTGACCGTCGACAAGCACGGTAAAGTAGTTTTTCATTTTTGTAAAAATACATTCGGCGAGCGACATATTATATGCCGCGCTTCCGTTCACTAAAGGAAGCTTTTTGTATTTTTGCTGTCCTTTTGCGACGGCGGCATCAAATCCGACCGAAATGATGTTAAGGCTGACTCTTTTTCTGCCCTTTGTGTCGCGCGCAAGGAGCAGGTCGACATCAATATATTCGCCCTTTGTAAGCAATTTCAGATCGCGGAAGCGCTCGGCGGGGATGTCGAAGCTGCGTATAAAATCGTTACCCGAACCTGTCGGCACGATACCGATGGCGCAGTTTTTACTGCCCGAACGGTAAACGCCGTTGGCAACCTCCGAAAGGGTACCGTCGCCGCCGCAGGAATAGATACGGACGAAATCCCTTTTATGCTCGCGTAGATATCTTCGGCATTCTTTTTCGGCGGCGCGTACTCCGTCGGTTACAAAGATATCGTAAGGGTCGGATAGGTCGAGGGATTTGATGATTTTTTGGAGCTTCTCGGTTATATCCGTTCGTCCCGAGGCGGGATTCAGGATAAACAGATGTCTCACGTTCATTGTCTGTCCTCCGTGTTGATGATCGTGGGCGTCATTCCCTTGTCGGCAGGCTCGGGCAGAGGAGCCGAAAGGGCGACAACGTCCTCGATCGATTTGGCGAAGCGGAAGGAGTCCTTCGTCGCCTCGCTTGCGGAAAGAGCTTTTATGGGTTTTGTGATTATATCAAAATCATCGTTATTTTTGGCGTTTTTAAGGATTTTACGTCCGATTTCGTCCGCCGCGAGAACACAGGTATAGGACGGAAGTGCCTTCACCCGTTCGGTCGTAATATCAAAAACGATCGAATTTATCGCGCGCCTTACTCTCGCACGAGTATATATTTTATCGGTGCAGGAAAGCACGAGCTCGTCAACGGAGGATGCCCTTACCGATTCGGACAGAATCTTCTTTACCAGATCGTCGGGCGCGGAATAAAAGTCTTTTTCGGTGTCTTTGACTCTTCTTAACGAGCCGATATAAAAGGAATCGAGCTTTTTTTCGTCGCGCGGAAAACCCTTACCGAGAGATTTGCGGAAGACCGAAGCGCTTGCCTCGGGCAAATTTTCTATCATCGCTTCACCCGAGCCGAGCGAGCGGATAGCCGAAGAGGATTTAAGCGATAGATCGCGTTTTACCGCATAAGGCGTTATGCTCGTGCCTTCAAGTGCCGAAAGATATTCAAGAGCCAAAATATTGTTCGGCTTCGAGATCGCTTCGGCGGCTTCTTTGCCGAATTCTTCTTCGATTATTCCCGAAAGCGCGGCGGGGTAGGATAGGGACTTGTTTTCCTCCACAAGAGCCTGTATGCGTCGGCTGAAGCTGTCTTCGGAAACAAACGAGTGTATTCGCTTTAATAATTCGATGCCGTCTTCTGCGCCGAAGGCGAGATAACCGCTTCCGACGCTGTCGGCTATTCTGACTCCGGCGGCGGCAAAATCGCGCGCAGATGCACAACACCACGGTATCGGAAATTCCATAACGAGGTTCGCGCCTGCGTTGAGCGCGGCTTCGGCGCGGAGGTATTTATCGGCAACCGCAACGCTTCCGCGCTGGACAATGTTACCGCTCATAATACATATAACTCCGTCGAAACGCTCGGCAAGCGTTTTTATCTGGAATGCGTGGCCGTAATGGAACGGATTGTATTCACATATAACCGAAACGTAGTTTTTTGCACCGTTCATTTACTAAAATCCCTTGCAATTCTTTATTAAAGGTAGTATAATAAAAAATACAAAAAATGTCAATAAGGAGACTTATATGAATATTCTCGTTGTAAATGCGGGCAGTTCCTCGCTTAAATATCAGCTTTTTGATATGGATACCCATTCGGTTATCGCGAAGGGTAACTGTGACCGTATCGGTATTGACGGTGTATTGACCCACACCGCCGCAGGAAAGGATAAGTTTGTTAAAGAGGTTTCGATGCCCACTCACGCTCAGGCTGTAAGCGTTCTTATCGAAACCCTTACCGATAAAGAGCATGGTGTAATTTCGGATATGTCCGAAATTTCTGCCGTCGGCCACCGTATAGTCCACGGCGGTCCCTGGCTTATCGACAGCGTTATCGTTGATGACGAGGTTCTCGCGAAACTCGAAAAGTGCCGCGACCTTGCGCCCTTGCACACCGGCGCTCACCTTTTGGGTATTCGCGGATGCATCGAGGCTATGCCCTCCACTCCTCAGGTTATCGTTATGGATACCGCGTTCCATCAAACCATGCCCGCCGAGGCTTATACCTATCCTATCGATTACGATGTTGCTCAAAAGCATCATATCCGCCGATACGGCTTCCACGGTACTTCTCACCGTTACGTTTCGGGCAAGGCTATCGAATATCTCGGCAACCCCAATGCGAAGATCGTTACCTGTCATCTCGGCAACGGCTCATCCATAAGCGCGGT
>JAZSLN010000114.1:0-23526 GCA_045535385.1 Eubacteriales bacterium | reverse complement strand
TTGACCCACAGAACGACATGGCTACGATCCGACTTCTCACCGGCGGCAACCTCCCAAAGCTGGCCGGGACCTAATTTGGGATACTTAAACTCTTCTATAAGCGAGGTTTCGACCTTGCGGTTTTTCTTACCGGGAAGTAGCTTGCCGAAAATATCTTTAATTATCGCGGTTATAGAAAGACCTTTAACACGCTGTGCGCCCCAGGAAGCATCGATCTCACTCGGATGTCTGCCCCAAAGGTTTGCCGTATAGTGTTCAAAGAACATCGAATAAAGCTTTTTGCCGAAACGGTTTATATAGAAATCCTCGAGCGATTTTTCCTCGCGCTTGAAAATAGCGGATTTTAAGTAACTGAAGCCGACCACTATATCGGTCCAGAGACCCATATTCATAAACGTTTCCATTTTAAGCTTTATGGGATAATCATAAAACTTCTGGTCAAAGAAAATTCGCGAAACTCTGCCTCGGCTGAGCATAACCTCATCGATCTTTTCGGGATCGGGGCCGTTCTCGGCGAGAGTGGGAGTGCGTTCAAGCTTTATATCATCATAAGAGGGGGCACCCTGCATAGGAAGAAGCTTATCCCACCATTCGTTTACCTCCTCGATTTTCGAAAAGAAGCGATGACCGCCCATATCCATACGGTTGCCTTTATAATTGACCGTTTTGGATATACCGCCGATCTCGTTGCTTTCTTCGAGGACGATGACCTCGTATTCGTCGGATTTGGTAACCAATTCATAGGCTGCGGTAAGTCCCGCCGGACCCGCTCCTATAACAACAACTTTCTTCCCCATTTTATTCTCCCCTGTAAACGAATATTTTTCTTCCGATATAGTTCCAAATAAGTGCAACACCCGCCGCAACACAGCTTATAAGCATAAATTTAACCGTATCCTCGCGTGTTGCATCCAAGAGATTGCATCCAAGTTGAGTTACGGAAAGGTTTATCAAAAGCCCGACTACCGACACACAGCAGTAAATCAAAAACGCCTTAACGCTCTTGCCTCGGGATTTCTGTTCCTCGGTAGTAAATACGAAAAATATCGATATAAGATAATTAACGATCAAACCGACGATAAAACCAACCGTTGTGGCAATTATAACGTCGTATTCAAATCTAAAAGAAAATAGCCAAAATTCGCCCATATTGTCGGGAAGAATCACCGAACGGAAAAGCGTTTTCGTAGCGAGGTCGCAAACAAAAGCGATACCACCGCATATACAATACCTTATAAGCTCGAGCAACAGTTGCTTCTTTTTATCGTCCATAATAATACCATCCACATCATATTATGATTATGATACAACAAAAAGCTATATTTGTCAATATATACAGAAACTGCCGCTTCGGCTGAAACGGCAGTTTTGATTATTATTGCTTTTTCTTCTTAAGAACGATAACTACAACAACGATAACTGCTACGACAGCAATCACGCCAACTACAATACCGATAATCAATCCGATACCGGGTCCGTCGAAATCGTCGGATTTGTCGGTTACGGCACCGTTATTTGCGGTGGGCTTACTGTAATCAACACCGTCGTTACCGCCGTTATTATCGTCTTCATCGGACGTAGAATCGCCGGCAGGTGCATCGTCGGTCTTTTCGGTGTAGGGTTCGAGATTCAACTGCTCGAACTTATCATCGAGAAGAAGCTTACCGTCTTTATCGAGCGTAGCGGCATAAACGCTTTCTATATCACCGAATGCGATAGTAACGTCGTTAATATAAAGTGAATAGGTACCGCTTTCTTCGGAAACGACCTCAGCTTCAATTCCCTTTTCTTCAAAATCGGAAAGGCTGTATACCTTCTTTTCGACAATGCCGGACTCAAACTTATACAAAGTCGCAAGAGAGTCCGTCTTGGTAACCCAAGTGCCTTCTACCTTTATATCGGGGACGTTTGCCTGTTCCTGAGTTACAACAACGGGTTTGTCTCCCGACTTATACTGCGCCACACCGAGTTCGGTAAAGCCCGACCATTCATAAACGTTGGTATAATAGGTCCAGAAATGAGGAGGAACGGTTTCGGGAACGACCGAAAATTCAAAGGTCAAACGAACGTGAGAGCTCTTGATTTCTTTACCGAGAGGAACAACGATTTCTTCAACGTTACCCGCATGGTGATCGCCGGTATATTCGCCGACATGAGGACGGTAATAGAAAGTACCTGCACTGCTCCAATCCTTACCGTTATCAGAGGTCTCGAGATTAACGTAATTGCCGCCGGGGGTAGCGATGGTATGGTTGATTTCCTGGAAAAGGGAGAGATACAAAGCATCGAAGGTTACTTTATCTTCGTATTTAATACTGAAAGAAAACTTAGGAATAGCATCGAGCGATTGAACAGCTTGAGCCTTTTGCGCTTCGTAAGTGGGTTTAATATAATCGTTACGAACAAGCACAACACCGTGGGTATCGAACGCGGTCGTATCGTTTACGGAATCACCGTCGATAAGGTTTTCAAGAGTGCTGTCCTTTTGGGGTACGACCGTAACACCGGTAACACCGGAATAAGAAAAAGATATCTCGTCAGCCTCGGGAATATTGTAAACCGTTTTCCCCGTATCGAACGAGCCTTTAGCCGATGCGGCAAAGCTCATCATCGAAACGAGCATAAGCGACATCATCAAAATAGCAAAAAATCGTTTCATAACAAAACTCCTTATTATATATTATTTATAGAATATCACCAACCAACTCTGCTCGCAATCGGCAAATCAAACAATATGATGGCAATTGATTTGTGCATTTTTACATTAAAAAAGGACTGCCGATGCAGTCCTTTTAATTCAAAATTATTTGCTTACGGTTTCGGTAACGCTGGTATCGTTCTTGGAAGTTTCGTCCTTGTTTTCGGGAATGGTGCCGACAACATAAAGCGTAAGAACAAGAACAACAAAAGCGATAGCAATACCGAGAGTGAGCTTCTGATGGAGCTTATCTTTATTAGCGATCTTATTCTTAGTAAGATAAGATTCGGAAGCACCGCTGCCTGCGATGGAATTACCGAGGCCATGACGTCTGCTCTGCTGCATACCGATAACAACTACGAGTGCGACGGAAAGCACAAGAAGCAAGCCGCCTATAATGTATTTAATGATTTCGAGATCCATAAATATTATTTCCTTTCACATATATATGCCGAAACAAAACCTTTCGGCAACTAAACCGAATTTTACCACATAGATTCGCTAATTGCAATACTTAAGCCGAAAATTAATAATTTGTTCACAATTAAACCAACTCTCTTGTATCACCAAGGGAATCAAATTCTGCAGTTTTGTCTTTTTTGTTGTTTTTCTTCTTTTTCTCTTTTTTAGGCTTGGGTGTTTTTTCGGATTCTGAGGACGCGCCGTTCTTTTTGCGTTTAGCGTTAAATTTGCGGGCTTTTTTTACTCCGCGGACGATAGCCATAGTTATCACCACGATAACGTAAACTATAACGATCGCCGCAATGATCATCAAAAGTGTTCGCATAAACTTTCCGAAAAGGAAATCTTTGATCTTCCCCATCATAGAAAGCACCGCATCCTCTTCGATGCCGTCCTTAACCACCGCATCGACCGTCGCAAGCTCGTTGCCGTCGTAGCTGAACACGACCGTTCCGACGCGCTGACCGTGAGAAACGGGCGCGCTTACAGTATCGTATTCTTTTCCGTTGAATTTCTTTTTATAGACAACGTTTTCATCATATTTCAGTGTGGTTATTATCTCCACGTCGCCGTTTTTTGGAACCAACTTTTCGACATCCTCGGCAGGCACTATCATTACGTGGTCGGAAGAGCTTCCGTAATCAACTCTCAACTCACCGATGATCTTATCGGTCGTCGCAACCGTAACGAGAACGAACGCCTCGCGAACCCACGAAATGAGTTTATTAATATCGTCGTAAGCATTACCTTCCACGAACGACCATTTTTTCGTGTCGGGGTCGATCTTCATACCGCTCGCGCACATAACGACAAAAATATAGGTTCTGCCCAATTCCTGTGTCGCGGTTATAAGGCAATAATTGCCTTTGGTATCCAATTGACCGGCAATAAGACCGATAGCCTTTTTATTAAGAAATCCCGCGATATAATAATCGTTTTTCAAAAAGTTTTTATTTCTTACGGTAGTGTTGCCGAACGAAAAATCGGGGACGTTTGTATAATTAACAAGCTCGTTATATCCGTAAAACGCCTTCGTTATCATAACGATTTCACGGGGGGTCGAATACTGCTCCGACGAATTAACGCCGGTGGCATTAACGAAGTTGGTTTTCGAAAGACCGATCGAAGCGGCCTTTTTATTCATACGTTCTATAAAAAACTTAACGTCGCCGCCGAGATAGCTTTCGCCGAAATGATACGCCAAAACGCTTGCGGCATCGTATGAGTTATTCACAAGCATTGCCTGAAGAAGCGAGGAAACGGAATAGGACGCATTCACCGAAAGCCCCATCATCGGAACACGGGGGTCTAACGCGTCGCCGCTGTTGTCAAGCGCCTTTTGGGTAACTATGGCGTTTGTCTTCGAGGAGGAAAAATTGTTTTCGGAAAGAACATCGATAACAACCATAGCCGTAACGAGCTTCGTTGCAACCGTGGGTGCGACAGTCTCGTCAAGACGGTTCGACCAAAGGAACTGATCGTCGTCGATGCTGTAAGCAACGGCAACGTTATTCGAGGTTATTCCGGGATCGGCAGCAACGGGTGGCTCAGACGATTCGCCTTCAGCGAACGCAAACGTCGGAACACAAAAGGTGAGTAATATTAAAAGCGCAAGCAAAAACGAAAATCTGCGCGTGATATTCTTCATAAATTAACTCCTTCATAATAAATCTGTTCGGCCGTTTTCTTATCAAGTTCGATTTGCGCCTTAAGCTCATCGAGAGAGCCGAAGCACATTTCTTTTCGGATAAATTTACGAAAAGCGACCGTCATTTCTTTACCGTAGCAATTGCCTTCGAAACCGAATATAAAAGTTTCACATATAGGCTCTGGTATTCCGCCGACAGTAGGCTTCACACCGAAATTGGATACACCGCCGTAAACCTCGCCGTCGAGCAGGCACCATACCGCATACACACCGAACGCCGGGGTAACAAGCTCCGAAGGGTATTTTTGATTAGCGGTAGGAAAGCCCAAGGTTCTCCCTATTTGAGCACCGAAAGAAACGGGCGCCTTGAACGAAAACGGGCGTCCCAGCATTACATTCGCTTTTTCAACGTCGCCCTCCGAAATAAGAGCTCGGATAACGGTAGAGCTTATCGGGGCATTTCCGTCAACCAAGGCATCGGCAGAAATAACTTCAACTCCATACGGCGACAAAAGCTTTTTTATAAGCTCGGCATCACCCTTACGTCCGCGTCCGAAGCGAAAATCATAACCGCAAATGACACACTTAACGTTCAAAAATCCCATAAGAAACGATTCAACGAAATCCTCCGCCTCCATATCTCGAAACAACCCAAACGGCGCGGAGATAAGTAAATCGACAAACATTCCGGAAAGCAGAAACGATTTCGAACCGTATTGGGAAAGCATTTTTACGTCCATTTTCGGACGGTCTTCCTCAAAGAAAGTAAAAACCGCCGAAGGAACGCTATGCTTTGCGGCTTCGGAAACAAGCGTTTCAATAAGCATACGATGTCCCATATGGACTCCGTCGAAGTTACCGACAGCAACCACACAGCCCTTATTAATATCCGCATCACCGCGGAGTTTTTCTATTTTTACCGATTCTAACATTTTTTTCATAACATATATATAATACCCTTTTATCTCCGCTTTGTCAACTTTCAAAGGTATATTTTCGCACCATCGGGAAATAATTAATTTCAGAGCATACCGTTTACGATCATAACTCACCCCTTATTACATATAAATAATCGGAGGGTGTCGTATGAACAGTTCAGAAAATATCGTTTTCGACTCGATAATACTTGCGGGAGGGTTCGGGACAAGGCTTGCTCCGCTTACGGACAGCTTGCCTAAGCCTATGCTTCCGATCGCTTCCAAGAGTGCATTCGAGCACAATTTGCAATTATTACGAAAATGCGGATTCAAAAACACTGCCGTAACCACAATGTATCTGCCCGAAAGAATAGAATCGACCGAATTTAACGACGGAAACGTTGTATACTTTCGCGAAGACAAACCCTTGGGCAGCGCGGGCGCAGTCGCCAAAATCAAAAGCTGTTCGGAGGATTGTATTCTCATAATATCGGGAGACGCCTTTTGCGATTACGACTTGGCGGAAGAAAAGAAAAGGTTTCTGAAGGGCGGATACGATGCCGCCATGATTCTCTGTCGAACAAACGATGTCGGCGAGTACGGCTCGGTATGTGTTACGAACGGAATAATCACCGATTTCTGTGAGAAGCCGTCGGTGCGCGACACCTTATCCGACCTTATCAACACAGGGATATATTTCATAAAACGCCACGTGCTCGATATGATTCCCGACGGAAAGCCTTACGATTTTGCGAAGGACCTGTTCCCTGCCATGCTGAAATCGGGAATGACGATAGGCGGACTTGAGCCGATGGGTCATTGGTTCGACATCGGTTCATTCGGAGATTTCCACCGATGCAATATGTGGGTATCGGGCGGCGAAAACTGTATCGGCAAAAAGACCTCGGTTCATCCCAACGCAAGAATCGAACACAGCGTTGTTTTTGACAACTGCACCATAGGAAACAGCGCAATACGAGGAGCCATAATCGGAGAAGGTGCTGTAATCGGAAACGATTGTATAATACCGCCCGGATGCGTTATCGGTCCGGGTGCCGAATTACGCGACGGCGCCTCCATCGCTCCGAGCACAATAATCCAAACCGGTCAAACGGTCCTCGGCGATTCATTTTACGACACGTTTCCCAAGCCGAAATGTAATCTCAAATTCGACGACGATCACATAATAGCCGACGACAGCGACGACGGATATTTTGTGCGCCTCGGCAGAATATTGGGAGGCGAAGGCAACATTATCGCGTTTGCGGAAGGAAGCGGAATGACACTTCCGCAAGCTTGCGAAATCGCATGCGGTGCTTCGGAAGCGGGAAGCTCCTGCACCGTCATATCGGGCGGAAACGATGCGCTGGCGGCTTTCGCGGCATCGGAATACCGAAGCAAAACCGCGTTCATCTCGCATAACGGAGAATACACGCAAATACGTTTGTTCTCGCAAAAGGGCATGCCTTTTTCACGCGAGGAATTACGAAAAACGGCAAAAAAATCCCCCGATGCATCCGAGAAAGCAGGAAGCGTTTTCCTTCTTCCCCACGGAGCGCTCATAAAGCGTTATCTGTTCCACCTGAAAGCACGTGCATTTATGCCTCAAAAAATGAATATAAGCTCCGAAAGCGAAAGTCCGCTTCTCCGCGAATGTGCCGAGGAGTTAGGTATCGCAAAAGATGCGTCGGGAGCGGAATATACCATCTCGAAGGACGGAGAACGCGCCACCGCGCGTCTTCCCGACGGAAGAACCGTAAGCTATTGGCAGTTGCTGACAGCGTGCTGTATAGAAGGCCGCCGCGAGCTTATAACCCTTCCTCGCGATACACCCGATGCGGTCGAGCAAATTTTGAAACGTCATTCCGTAACCGTAAAATTTTACGGAGATAACGAATCCGAGGAAAGACAGCTCGCCGAATACGACCGACTTCATAGAGACGGCACCCTTCTTTCGATCACAGCCGCAGGTCTTGCCGAAAGGATCGGGCTTACTTTAGGCGAACTGATCGACCGTCTGCCGCCCTTCTCTGTGAAAACACGAATGGTTTATACCGAACGCGACAAAATGGCTTCGGTAATTTCGCGGCTTCGTGAAAGCTGCGGGAATACGAGATGCGCAGGATTCGATTTCGGCGACGGAAAAGCGAGCGTTATACCAAGCGCCTCAGGGCGTTTCCGTATAATCGCAGAAGCCGTCGACAGCGAAACTGCCGAAGAAATATCCTTACGTGCCATCGAAATGCTCGAAAAAAACAGATAAAAAGAGTTGCGGAACACAAATTCCGCAACTCTTTTTATAACATTCTGTTAATTGTTGAAAATATATGCCTTTACAAACGCATAGTCAAGCATATTGATTTTGCCGTCGGCATTAATATCCGCGCGCTTGAATTCGCTTTCGGTAGGTTCTTTAGCTTCGAAATAGAAAGCCTTCACGAGAATATAGTCGAGCATATTGATTCTGCCGTCAGCGTTAACATCACCGATTTCGTAAACGGGAGCCGATTCAACACCGATAACTTCTTTACAAACGGAACAGAGCTGTTGCTTGCTTCCGTCTTCAAGAGTTATCCATTCGCCGGGGGTATGCTCTGCATAATCGGAAGTATCGCCGCAATTGCAGACGTGCCAGTGATGAGTACCGTTGGTGGTCCAATCCGTGCTGTAGGAGTGAGAATGGTTCGCCTGGTTCCAATGAATTGTCGCTTCACAGTTAGCAGCCCAAGTATTTTCCCAATTTGCGGGTTTGGAATCAGCGCCGCAATAGATATCGGTAAGGCTTTCACAGAACGCAAACGCGTTTGAACCAACCAAAGAAACGTCTTCGGGAATCATAACGGTTTTGAGAGTGGAACAGTTACTGAACGCGAGGTTGTCGATTTCGGAAACGCCCGAAAAGTCGATAGCGGTAAGAGATACGCATCCCGAGAAAGCACCAAAGCCGATATGATCGGTACCGCCGAGATCTACGGTCGTAAGAGAATCACACTGTGCAAACGCCGCTTTGCCGATAGTTTCGATATTGTTGTGAAGAACGAGAGAGGTTATATCGCTCTCGCTGAACGCCTGATCGCCGATAGCCTTAACGGGAAGGCCGTTGTAGACGCCGGGGATCGTGACATTTTTGCTTCCGTAAGTACCGATAGAGGAAACTATATAATAGGTTCCGTCTGCGCTGAGAGTATAACCGAAATTATTAAATCTCGAAGAATACTTACTGAGGTCGCCATCACAGTTCTTAAGCCATGCGGAATAGGGAGAAGAATAGGACGACATCTTGGGATAATAAAGGCAAGGCTCTTCGGAGCCGTTGTTGGTGGAAATAGAAACGTAATAAGGGATCTGATCGATATCCTCGGCACCGATATCCTTAAAAGGAATAGCAAATTCAACGGTGAACGAATCAGTTGCCGCGGTACCGACCGCGTAAGCGGTGGAGGAGGTAACCGAAGTGATTATTCCTACTCCCGAACCGTTATAAAACATATCGTAGTATGCGGTGTACTTAGCGGCATTAGTGGTATTGAACCAAAGTCTGAGGTTGGTAGCAGAGCCGTTGCCGGAACCTGCCACAGGCTTGCCGTATATAACGAAAGCACCGTAAAGGAAGCCGTCGTCGGTACGGAGCTGATACTTTGCATTAATAGAAGTATCCGCGAAAGACTTCTGCCACGTACCTGTGTTACCGTTTACGATAGTCCAGTTATCGCTTCTCCAGCCGTTATCCGAAACGTTACCGTCGATCGTTATCGTTTCGACGGGAAGCTCCTCGGAATCCGTAACTACACGGTACTGAGCGGTGCATACATATCCGCTTTCATACCATTTGAGTGAGGGGGTCAAGGTAGGAGCGACACCGGATTCGAGGTTAAGGTTGATAAACTCGAAAACATCGCCCACCTTCCAGGTAAGAGCGTCATTGATCATATTCGAGCAGTTATCGTTGATATACTTAATACCGCCGGTCGAAGTATAGTCATTACCTGCATTAAGCATATACAAGAAACCGCCGTCGCAAACCGATGCACGGTAAGAATCGTCCGCGGTTCCGAGATAATCGACGATCTCGGCAATTTCATATTTGTTACCGCCGAGGGGCGCGAAGGAAACGACCAAACGCCAAGCCTGGCTGGTATTGTATGCGGTATCATTAACAATTACGCCGGACGCTTCAGCCGTTATGTCATTATAATGAGTAAGCCAAAGGGGGTTCCAGCCGGTTGAATCCGCCGCAGAAACATTCATAACAGCGGCAAAGGGAATAACCATCATAACCGCCAAAACAAACGCGAGGACTTTTTTCATTTTTACTACCTCTCTGTTGACTAATTATGCGCATATGCGCACAAATGCTAATTATATTTTATTATACAGATTTTTTCTATAATGTCAATATGATTTTGTGTAATATGTCAACTTCTTGTGCTTCCCGACGCAAAATTCTTGCATTCATACAAAAAGCCTTTCGCGGAAGATCCAACGAAAGACTTTTATCGGTTATTCGGTTTTTGGTTATTCGGAAACTTCTGAATTATCGGGTCCGGAAACAGACTCGGATTGTTCGGCCGAAGTATCTTCCGACGCAACAGACACCCACATAACGGGTCGTACTGCGACTTTATCGTAATCGACCGCAAATTCCGAAACTATATTTCCGTCAAAATTAACGTAGGGCGCAAAATCCGAGTTTTCGTCATTACGAAGCCACCACCAGCAGGCGTTGTCCTCAACCCGTGCCCCGTTATTTTTAGCGGTGTCGGTAGGTATAGCCGCGCGCCAGGACGCATATTCAAACAAACCGTCAGCTTCGGTTTTCGAAAGAAGAAAAAGCTTATCGACGGCCGATCCGTTTTCGGTATCGAGGATATGCGTTTTTTCCTCATCATCAAACGCGGAAGCGTAGAATCCTTCGAGCCATTTGCGGAGAGAAGAGACTTCCCACGAAACGTCAACACGGTCTTTATTATAAGCAACCGTATCAAGCGCATAACGAGACATAACGAGCACTTTTCCGTCTTCTTTTTTGAGAACCTGCCATTCGATCGCTTCGGCATCGGCGGTTTTGCCGTCCTGATCCACACGACCGAATTTTACGATATCTCCTACGTTCGCATCGTCGAAATAATCCTTTTCTTCACCTAAGATAGGAGCGGGTGCATCCGATTCCTCGGTAAAGGATTGGTTATTCACGCTTTGGTCGGTATGTCCGCCGTTTCCAGAAGAAAAGAGGTAGACAACGAACGTAATCATAGCCGCGAACGCCAAAACGATCATCACTATCGCAAGGGCGACAGGCAACGGTTTAACATCTTTGTTTTTAGAAGCCATTTTTATTCCTCATCGGGAACCGTGATCGATTTTTTCCAACCGGTTACCGAACATATTTTCTTATATAATGCAGCGGAAGCTCGCATACTTGCACGAACGTTGGGATGACCGTTCGCGCCGGTCTCGCTTTCGTTTCCGAAGATAGTATCTACATAAAGGAAATACACGTTTTCGTCTTCTTTTGATATATCGCGGATCGTATTTCTTAAGGTCTCGGCATACAATTGAGACATCATACCGTACATCCAGATTATCTTCGCCTCGGGATATCTGGCGCGAACCTTGGAAACAAGGTCTTTTGCCGCTTCGGAAAACTCATCATCGGGAGCGGGTCCACCGCAATCGTTCGTTCCGATATTTATAACGACAACGTCGGCTTTCCAATCATCCTCGCATACACCGCCCCGGCGAGTAAGATAATTATAATACTGTCCCGCCTTAACATCCTCACGGTTACCCTCGCAGTTACATACGATTCCCTTACCGGAATTGCATATAAATCTCGCGTCCGCGCCGCATTTTTCAGCGGTAAGATAAGCGTAGGAATAGGTTCCGTCCTGCTGGAAGGTCTGGTAGGTAGGGTCATTGGCGGTTCCCAACACACCGTAGCCTGCGGTGATCGAGTCGCCGATAAATTCTATCTTTCGGGGGCTGTTAAAGGGAGGATTGCGGAAGGTTGCGCCGTTTCCGAGAAGCGTGATATCATCAAACAAAAGCTTCGCATCGCCTTCGGTAACCTTGAGAACGTCAACGCGATGGCGCTTTTCGGTAAGACCTTCGATAATAAGCTTTTCGGAGCCGTTGACCACAGCAAAGCGCTGACGGCGGTTACCGTCGATGACAATTTTTACGTAAGCCGGAATATCCGCGCTGTACGCGCCGAGCGACAAAATAAAACCGGTTCCGTGAAACGCGAACGAAAATCCGCTGTTCGTCCAATCAAAGGCAAGGCAGCCGTCCGTAACGGTATGGCGTCCCTTGATACGTATCGATTCATTCCCCGCAAGCTTTATAGGCTCGTTAGGGCATACAACATTTCTATCCATAAAAGCACCCTCTTGATTTATATTTACACGAAGAGGATACTTTATGTATATGGAATTTTGATGTATATTATTTGAACCTTTTGTAAATTTCGCAAATTATCAGCGGCATACTCGAAAGCGCGATAGATATCGCCCATTGAGCAGCGCTTATCGGCACAACACCGAAAAGCTCAGCTGCCTGCGGGATCAATATTACCGAGGACTGAAGTGCAAAGCAGGAGACAAAAGATACCCAAACGAAAGGATTTTTATTGAGTTTTCTCTTGAATATGCTCTCATCGCTTCTCATATTGAACGAATGAAAAAGCTGAGATACGGCAAGCACAAGGAAGCACATCGTACGTCCGGTCAAAAATCCGGACATATTATTTCCGATGACGAACGCCAAAACCGACAAGGTACCTATCAACAGTCCCTCGAAAATGATGCGTGCAACACGCGAGCCCGAAAACAGAGGAGCTTTCGCCTCGACGGGCGGACGTTCCATAACACTGTCGTGAGCACGCTCGAGTCCGAGAGCAATAGCGGGCAGAGAATCGGTCGTAAGATTGACCCATAAGAGCTGTATCGCGGAAAGAGGCGACGGCAGCGAAACTATTATCGAAAAGAAAACCGTAAACAGCTCGCCGATATTACACGAGAGAAGAAAATGAACGGCTCGGCGAATATTATCGTAAATTCCTCTTCCTTCTTTGACCGCAGAAACCACCGTTGAAAAATTATCGTCGGTCAGAATCATATCCGCCGATTCCTTCGCTACCTCGGTTCCGCTTATACCCATGGCACACCCGATATCCGCCTTTTTGAGCGCAGGAGCATCATTCACTCCGTCGCCCGTCATCGCAACAACGTAGCCCTTGGATTTCAATGCGGTTACAACGCGGAGCTTAAAGGACGGAGTTACTCTTGCAAACACGTTGCATTCTTCGACCGCACGCGAAAATTCACGTTCGTTCATCGAAGAAGCGTCTTTTTCGGTCAGCACGATTCCCGTTTTTTCCGTAATACCGAGCTTTACCGCGATCGCGTGCGCTGTATCGGGATGGTCTCCTGTTATCATTATAACCCTTATTCCCGCCTTACGGCATTCGGAAACCGATTTTTTCGCCTCGGGGCGGGGCGGATCTTCTATACCGCAAAGACCGATAAGTTCGAATTTTCCCGAAAGCATATCCGTGGGAAGAACCGAGCAATCATACTTGGCAAAGCACATCACCCTCAACGCTTCGGACGCCATTTCCGAGGTTTTTTCTTTTATTAACCCTTCGTATCCGATGCAATATCCCGCGATAACGTCGGGCGCACCTTTCATATATACCGTAAAACCGTCTTTCGTTTTATGCGCGGTTACCATATATTTTTTGACCGAATCGAAGGGTATTTCGCGAACGCGGGGGAAATCGTTTTTCAAAGCATCGCAATCACCGACGTATTCGACGAGCGCGTTTTCGGTGGGCGAAGACTCATTATTACATAAAGCAAAGGCTTTTACCAACTCCGTCTCATCACCGTAGACCGCCGTTACCGTCATTTTGTTGCAGGTGAGTGTTCCGGTTTTATCCGAGCATATTATTCCGGCACAGCCGAGCGTTTCTACCGCAGGAAGTCGTTTAACTACCGCCTTTCGTCTCGCCATCGTCTGAACTCCTGCAGAAAGTACCACCGTAACGATCGCCGGCAGACCTTCGGGGATAGCGGCAACCGAAAGAGACACCGAGGTCATAAACATTTCTCCGACGTCCATCCGCTTGAAAAGCGAAAAAACAAATATGACCGCGCATATGGCAATCGTCAGGTTGCCGAGAATAACGCTGAGCTTTGCCAGCCGTTTTTGGAGCGGTGTTTTTTCGGATTCTTCGCTTATCATACCCGCAATCTCTCCGACGCAGGTATCCATACCCGTACGAACGGCAACGGCACGCGCACGTCCCGAAATAACGTGGGTGGAGGTAAACACCGAATTTGTTATTTCCGCCAAAGGACTTTTGTCGGACGGTTTCGAGTTATGATCCTTGTTCACCCCCGACGATTCACCTGTAAGCGCGGATTCATCCGTCAGCAGCTCGTTGGAATCGATCAGACGCGCATCGCAGGGAACTATATCTCCCTTTTCGAGCAGAAAAATATCACCTGCCACAAGCTCAGCGCTCGGTATACGTTTTTTTACACCGTCTCTTATTACAACGGTTTCGGGCGAAGTCATTTTTTTCAGCGCCTCAAGCGCCTTTTCCGCCCGACTTTCCTGAATAACGGATATAACGGCATTTATTATCACTATCAAAAGTATTATCAAAGGGTCGGCATACCCCTCGCCCGAGACAAATGAGGTTGCGAAGGAGATGCCTGCGGCAACAAGCAAAACCACCGTCATCCTATCGCACAACGCTTCAAAAAATCTACGTACTATTCCCTTCTTCGCTGTCGAATTGAGCTCGTTTCTTCCGTTTTCGGAAAGCCGTTTTGCCGCATCCTCCCCGCAAAGTCCCCTTTCGGAAGTTCCCAGATCCGAAAAAAGCGCATTAATATCCTTGTTATACCACATACTAAACTACCCTTCCTATTTCTTTACGGCATTTATACAACAAAAACAGATTAGGAAACATCATAAACGCATTTAATATATCGGCTATATCCCATAAAACTTTTCCCGAAATGTATGCGCCTGCGAATGCGATGATCGAAAATACGGTGCGATAGGCGATTTTCGCCTGTTTTTTATTCGGGAACAAATAATCCAGCGAGCATTCGGCATAAAAGCACCAGCTTATGATGGATGAAAACGCAAACACCGACGCAACAACGAGAAACAGCCATTTACCCAACCGACCGAATAGCGTTTCGAACAAAACAAACGGGCTGTACGCTCCGCACAGTATAAGGCAAAGCGCGGTCAAGGTCGACACAACGAACGTATCGAAAAAAATCTCGAATATACCCCATTCCGCCTGTACGTAGGGATCCGACTCCGAGGAAGAAGCGTGGGCAAGCGGCGAAGAGCCCATTCCCGCCTCGTTGGAAAACATACTTCGTACGAACCCCTCACGCAAAGCCATCGACAGCAATGCGCCCGAGAATCCGCCCGTTACCGCCGAAAACCCGAAAGCGTTTTTCAATATTTCCGAAAAAACCGAGGGTATTTTCTGAATATTCATCACCAAAACCGCAAAGCAGACGGCGATATAAGCGATCGACGCGATCGGAACGGCGAAAACGTTAACGGATGCTATACGTTTTTTACCGCCGAAAACAACGATCGCGGTCGCAAAAAGACATCCGAAGGCGCATATTATTCTCGGCAAGCCTTCGTCGGTAAGAAAATCGGTCAACGCGCCCACCTGTGCAATATTCCCCGTACCGAACGAGGCTGTTACGCAAAACAACGCGAATATACAAGCAAGCTTTTTATAACCTATGCCGCGCAACCTTACGGATGCTCCTCCGACGTAACCGCCGTCAACCGTTTTCCGTTTGTTAAGCGCAACGGCAACCTCGGCGTATTTCAAGCCCATACCGAAGAAGGAGCAGACCCACATCCAGAATATACTCCCTGCGCCGCCAACGGAGATTCCGTAGCCCACCCCGACTATACTGCCTATTCCGACCGTACCGCCGAGCGCAGTAGCGACCGCCGCCAAGGGCGAAACACCGCCTTTGCCCTTCGGCTTCAAAAGCGACCCCACGGTGTCTTTAGCCGTCTTCCGAACGGCGCTCGGCAGAAAAAAACGTGTTTTAAGGGTAAAATAAACCCCGAAGATTACCAGCAATATTATTGTAGGTGCTCCCCACACGGCTTCTTTTATAAGCGTTATGATAGTTTTCACTCCTCGTCGTTGACTTTTACGGTATTATGTGATATATTTAAGGTAATATTATGTAAGGTTGGTGTACAATTTTGGCAGAAACCTATTTCAAGACATCATTCAAGGGTTACGACACCCAACAGGTGGACGAGTTTATCGTTTCACTGAGCGACAAATACGACCGAAATATTATCGATATGACCGAAAAGCTTCGTTCTGCAGAAGCCGAAAACGCAAGGCTTAAGCTCGAGCTTTCGGAGTTACGTGCGTTCGCCGAGGAAAATGCCCAGGCGCACGAGAACGCTCTTGCCGACAAGCAAAAAGAATACGATGCGCTTTGTGCAGAAATCGGCGAGAAAATGGTTCTTGCCGACAAACGTGCGGCAGAAATAATCAACAATGCCGAAAAAGAGGCTAGCCTTGTCATCGACCTCGCCCGCAGAAACGGCGAAAACGAAGCCAAGGTCATCAAAGCTGCCGCCGAAGAAGAAGCAGCCAAGTTGATTGAAGAAACCCGAATGAAATGCGCAGGTCTTTCTGCCGCCGCGGAAGAATTCCGTCAGCGTCAGGACGAAATGAGCCGCAGTATGACCGAAACGGAAAGACGTTTCGGTGATGC
This sequence comes from Eubacteriales bacterium, assembly GCA_045535385.1. Lineage (GTDB taxonomy): Bacteria > Bacillota > Clostridia > Oscillospirales > CAG-382 > Coliplasma. Next base: position 7,005 of record JAZSLN010000114.1, on the reverse strand, counting down.
TCTGAACAAGCTCCGTGAAGGTATTTCGAGCCAGGAGAAATAAAATGACCGCAAGAGAATTTTTTGCAAGCGAGAGCATCCGCTCCCAAGCCATAAGCGATCTCGCTGAAATAATCGCCGTCCCCTCGGTTGCATCTTCGCCCGAAGGAAGCTATCCTTACGGACGCGAATGCGCACGCGCGCTCGACAAGGCGCAGGCACTGGCGGAAAAATACGGCTTCACCGTCGAGAATCACGATTATCATTGTATGAGTGTTCTTTACGGCGATTCCGAAAAAGAGGTGGGAATCGTCTGCCATCTCGACGTCGTGCCCGCGGGCGACGGATGGAGCGTAGAGCCGTTCGAACTTACCGTACGCGACGGTCTTTTGCTCGGAAGAGGCACGCATGACGACAAAGGTCCCTTTATCCAAAGCCTTTACGTGCTTCGATTCCTCAAGGAAAACAATATAAAGCTTCCCTTTACGGTACGTCTTATTCTCGGAAGCGACGAAGAAGTCGGATGTACCGACCTCGAATATTTCGTTTCGGTAAGAAAGCCTCCGATATTTTCTTTCACGCCCGACTCGGAATTTCCGGTTTGTATCGGCGAAAAGAGTATTCTTTCGGTCGAGACCGTGTTCGGTAAGCTTCCCGAAGCGATCAAAGAAATCAAGGGCGGCACGGTGTCTAACGCTGTTCCCGGCTCGGCATACGCTATCGTCAACACCGATAAAAGCCTTCCCGCAGCCGACGGAATCACCGTGATCGGAAACCGTATCGAAGCGAAAGGAAAATCGGCTCACGCGGCTATGCCCGAGGGCGGAGTAAGCGCGATCAACGTTCTCATATCCTACCTTATTGAAAACGGACTTGCCGACAGAAACGGTTATTTCGGTTTGCTCGAAAAGGCTACCTCGGAGTACCTCGGCAAAACCTTGGGTATCGACGAAACCGATGCCGATTTCGGGTATCTCACCTGCGTCGGCGGTATTATTTCAACCTCCGACGGAAACGTCGTTCAGGATTTCAACATCCGCCATCTTCCGTCGACCCCGTATACCGATATTGTTTCCAAAATAGAAAAATCGGTTGCTCCCTACGGAGGAAAGGTTAACGTCGGTATGCAATCCGAGGGTTATTTCGTGAACGGTGATGACGCGAAAATCAAAGCGCTCACCTCTGCTTGCGAGAAGGTGCTCGGCATTAAATGCGAGCCCTACACCACCGGCGGCGGCACCTATGCACGTTGGCTTCCCAACACGGTCGCCTTCGGTTCGGCAATCGAATCCGAACGTCAATATTTCGATTCCGAGCGCGGAAACGCACATCAGCGCGACGAATATATGACATTAAAGGAATTTTATCTCGGCATGGAGATCTATTCCGAAGCGTTGGGTAACCTTTCGGAAATATTGTAATAATCTATTTCAAAAGGAACCTCTTTAGCGATATTTTGTTTTACAACGGCGTTTGCGGTAAGTCTGCACACGCCGTTTTTTTCATCGAGTTCGAGCTTTTTATCGCAGGATATGATCTCGCATTTCATATCGCGCAATCGTCCGTCGATATCGTCTTCTGCCAAACGCTTTGCATATTCGGGTGTTATCGTTTCGGTTTCGGGGCTGTATTCGCAATAAACCGCCTTAAAAACCTTTATCGGAAATTCGATGATACCTAAAAAAACAAGCGTGCTTTCGGTTGAGATGGCATCAAAGTATTCATACGGACTGGACGTTGAAACGACAGACGGCACCTTTTTGCCCAATACGGTTATTTCAAATCTCGTCGCGGTTTTTCCGGTATAATGACGCGTAATACGGGAAAGCGGGATTTCGGAAACAAGGCTTTCTTCAACAGCGGCATAAACTATCCCACGTGCATGCGTGGGACGGTAGGCGCCGTTATTACCTTCTATAAAGCTGTTTATAAGCAACTCGCCCTTATATACGGCATCCCCCTCCGAAACCTCGGGGCTTCCGTCTGCCGCGTCGATATCAAGTATAACGCCGTCGCGCTCGGCTATAACGTTAAAAAAGCCTTTTCCGTCGATCATTCGAGGTGGAAACGTCGTTTCGAGTATATTTACTGTCAGGTGTGTTCCGTTTATGCTTATCGCCGCCGAAGAGATTTCTTCGCGGTTGAGAATTAACCGATTCGCATAATATTTCACGTCTATTTCGGGAATATAGCTTCCGACGGATATACCGCAATCCGAAAGCGCGGTTTCTATGTCATGCTCCGAAAGCGACGTATTTCCCTCGATATTTATTTTCCAGACAAAAAGCTGGGAATAAAAAAGCAAAAATAATCCCAAAAGCGCGCCGAGGATCAAGCCGTACCGCTTGCGGTATCGCGAAAAGAAAAACGGAAATCCGCGTTTTTTTACAATTTCAATGCCTAATCCCAATTCCTCCGCGGAGATGATTATTTCCTCGGACAGAAACAGAGAACACCTGAACCTGACCCTATCTTCAACCGTTTCGATCCTCCAAAAACCGATTTTCTTTTTTGAAAGCGCATTCGCGATCGCAGGAAAGGACGAAGAATCGGTTTCGAAGATATATTCACCGAAAACCGTATGGAAAAGGCTATATAAACTCAATTCCGTCTATTCTCCCCTCTATCGCGATATGCGAATCACTCAAATGAATAAGAGTCAGCTCTTCTCCGTAGACCGACAAACGTTCAAGCGGCGAAGATAGGTTGATTCGCGTGTCGGAATAGGACTCTATACAAGAATAGCCTTCCGCAAGAAGATAATTTCTCTCGCGAAGCTCGACCAAACGGCAATTCGTTTTTTCAAATAAATCAAAAAACTTTTTCATAAATCTGTTCACCGTTAAAATATACTCGTGGTGGAGTGATTTTATGAAAACAAAAAATCCGATTTCGATATTTATTGATATTGCGATTGTTTTTCTTTTTATATATTTTCTGATATTTCCCAATTACGCGAGCGACCCCACTCGAGACGCTCTTTTGTTTTGCGGAAAGACTTTGGTCCCCTCGCTTTTTATATATATGATATTGGCAAAAACGATCGTTTCCTCAGCGTTTATCGAAAAATTCGCACAAAAATTCGGCTATTTACCGCTTCTTTTATTTCTCGGGTCGTTTTGCGGCGCACCCATAGGAGCGAAAATCGCAACCGATTTATATAAAGACGGCAGGATCGACAAAAAACATGCCGAATATTTATCTTCGTTTTCAAATAACGCGAGTGTTTCTTTCGTAATCGGATTCGTAGGGAGCGAATTATTCGGCGATATTAAAATCGGGGTTCGTTTATTTTTGTTCCAGCTTTTTTCATCGGCTTCGACCGCAGTGATTATGAAATTTGTTATGTTCGGAAAAAACACTTTGCAAAAACAGCAACCGTGTAAGACCCGAAAAGCATCATTATCCGAATCGATTTCTGAAAGCGCGGCGACTATGATAAATCTTTGTGCGTGCGTTGTGTTTTTTATGGTCGTCGGCAACGCGATCACAAATCTGGTTCCGCTTTCGGACAGCTGCGACGCGATATTAAAATCCTTTTTGGAATTTTCTTCGGGTTGCGCTTCCGCAAACGACGAAGGACCGTATGCCCTCCCGATAACCGCGTTTTCGCTCGGTTTTACAGGATGCTCGGTAGCGATGCAGGTTAGGAGCGTATCCGAAGGGAGACTCTCGATGAAGCCATATTTTGCGGGAAAGGCGCTCAACTGTACGATAATGACGGTTTTGACAATCATTTGCAGTTGACAAACGCGAGTTTTGAGAGTAAAATGTAGAAAAAGAGCGAAAGTGAGAGACGGTATGAAAAACCAACACAATGATATCGAAAACATATGTGCCTATTGCGAACACGCGGTCGTTATAAGCGAATCGGATATGTGTGTCTGCCGTTCTGTCGGCGCGGTCAAAGCGGACAGCACCTGCAAAAAGTTTTCGCTTGACCTTTTGAAGCTATCCCCTGTACCCCGTAAGCTTCCCGACGACGATACCGTATTTTTCGACATATAATTACAAAATACAGTTTTTTGGTTTTTTTCAAAAAAAGTCTTGACAAACCGAAATATATATGTATAATAGTTCTTGCGCGTTTCGAAGCCCCCTCGATTATCGACCGCGCGAAATTGAATATGCAGCTGTGGCGGAACTGGCAGACGCGCACGTTTGAGGGGCGTGTGGGCAACCGTATGGGTTCAAGTCCCATCAGCTGCACCAGTAAAAAACAAGCACCCAATAGGGTGCTTGTTTTTTACTGTTCGGAGGGGACTTGAAGGGCGATAAAAAACAGTTCGGGGAACTGTTTTTTGAGCCACGGGTTTTCGAGCGAAGCGCCGAGAGAAAAACGGAGTTTTTTCGGCAAGGCGCGAAAGCGAGAAAAAAGTCCCATCAGCGTCCCTGCATTTGCACCCAATAGGGTGCTTGTTTTTTACTGTTCGGAAGGGACTTGAAGGGCGATAAAAAAACAGTTCGGGGAACTGTTTTTTGAGCCACGGGTTTTCGAGCGAAACGCCGAGAGAAAAACGGAGTTTTTCGGCAAAGCGCGAAAGCGAGAAAAAAGTCCCATCAGTTGCACCAAAGCATTCAAATCCGAACCTTTTACCAATCGGTCAAATGTTCAAGATTGTTGTTTATTTCAATAAGGGCACTTAATATTGTCTCAAAAACTCGATTTTGTTTATAATCTCTCTCAAAATGATTGCTTGATTCGTTTCGTTTATGTGCTATAATATAGCCGAAAGCTTTCAAAAAACTATTTTGGAGGTAACTATGTTACAGTTTAAGGACAAAATCAAAAAGTTGAGAAAAGAAAAAGATATGACGCAAGAGCAGCTCGCTGAATATATGGGAGTATCTCCGCAAGCGGTCAGCCGTTGGGAAACCGGAGCTACTTGTCCCGATATTTTCGCATTGCCTTCTTTAGCAGAGTTGTTCGGCATCTCTGTTGATGAATTGCTCGGTGTTGACGAAAAAGAAAAACAGAAAGACATCAGAAATATCATATCTGTTGCGGAAGAAAAACTTAATGAAGGCATAATCGATGAGCCTATCGTTGAGTTGCGCAATGCATTGAACAAATACCCAAACAATGAACAACTTCTTTGCTCGTTAATGTATGCGTTATATGTTGCGTGTGAAGATGAAGAACTATGCAAGGCGTACGACGGCGAGATAGTATCTATTGCTTATAGAATCGAACAGCATTCAACAGACAACGATTCCCGAAATACAGCCCGAAGCATTTTGTTTAGACACTATTGCGATACGAACAGAAAAGCAGAAGCTTTACAAATTGCCGACAGAATGGCACCTATAGAAACAAGCCTTGAACGCAATATTTACTGGGCTCTAGAAGGTGATGATAGAATTGCGTATTTAAAAGAACGAATGTCCGATGACCTGGATTATCTTCTTTGGGATATAAGCGCATATGCATGCCACGCAAATATATCCGACGAAGAAAAAGAATATCTCGATTATATGTCTAAAAAAATCAAAAAATGATTAAGGAGAATTTGAATGTCGAGTAAAACAAAAGTTGAAAGTATAACTATATATACAAGCTCGACATAAAACGCCCCAAGATAAGTAAAGAAAAACAACTCCTAAAGCGATATACTTTGCACAGAAAGGATGGTTAACCTATGAATGAATGGATCTACGCGGTACAAAAACTGCTTGATTGGATCGACAGTCATGTTATCGAAAATCCGTCGCTATCTGTAATCTCAAGGCAGGTTGGATCTTCGCCGTGGTATTGTTCCGAGCAATTCCACCGCATTTCGGGTAATTTAAGCCAAAGAGAGCAAGCCGAAAATAACCGTTAATATTACGCCAACTATTGAAAAAATTGTTGCAACTTGATTTTCTTTTTCTTTTTTCTTTAATGTCTTTTCCTTATTCGCGAGTTCATATGCAAGTTGTTGAAGTGATGATAACCCGAGATCTGTATTGTTTTTTATTATAGCATCGTTAATGTTTTTCAAGAGATTTGACTCTTTGGACGCAACTGAAGAAAAAGGCTCCTTTTTCTTGACCAACTTACATATATCTAAAATAAAGCGTCTAATATTTGGGTCTTTTGTTTCGCCTAATCTATATTTGAAAATTTTTTCGCTATATGAATCATAATAATGAATGAGTTGCTCAAGCATATCCAGGAGTGTTAGGTCATTGTTTGTTCCTAATTTTTGAAAAATTTTATTATAATTTAATGATAATTGATCCAAAGCATCTTCTATCAAATTGTTTTCTTTATAGACAGAAAGAACTGCTTTATAAAAACTTGAGTCGCGCTTTCGTTGGACATATGTCCTTAAAAACACGATATAAAAAACCAGAAAGTACAGTATAAGAACGAAAGCCAGAGCCAGAGTTATCGCATATTCCATATTTACACCTCTTTGTAAAAAATAATTGTAACACCTATAAAGTTGTTTTATAAATCACTGTGAAAATCAATGCGAACCGGCGCAAAACGAAAAGCGTTGGGAGTGAAGGGTATATGCGTGATGTGGTGTTATCTCATAAGTGATCATGCTTACGATTGTCGCCGATTTCTATCATTCTGTTTATATAGTGTCGAAAAGTGTCAAATCGTCTATAAAAAAGTTTAAAATATTTGAAAGATTTTATTTTTTTCTTTTTTGAAGGCGTCTTTTCCTATCAACAATTCAAAGAGAATATGGATTTTCGCAAAAGGAAACCGCCGAGGAAATTCGACTTCTCGGCGGTATCTTTGTCTATAGCGAACCAACTATTGCACCTATATCGAGAACGCATCTGTAAGACCATTCAGTCGTGTGTTGTCTTTCTTCACATAATACATCTCGGTTATTTGCGAGGTGCTGTGTCCAAGTATGTCCGCAACTTGTTTGGGGGTTAGGGAAAGTATCGTGCCGTCGGGCTGTTTAACGCCGTTTACAAGGTTGGTTGCGAAAGTGTGGCGTAGTGAGTGGAGCCCACGGTGTTCGACGCCTGCGCCGTCTAACAGGCGGTAATAACGCCGTCTGAATCGCTCGGGCTTAAGGA
>JAZSLN010000103.1:0-4120 GCA_045535385.1 Eubacteriales bacterium | reverse complement strand
ACACTTACGTTCTTTTGCCGACTCCTTGCGAGGCTCCGCCTCGTTATGTCCGGCTTGCGGTGCCCGAAAGTTTACTGCGTTCTCTTCCAGAGAACTTGTCCCCTTTCGACCGCTACGCAATGCAATCCTCGCTGTTTCCGCCACCGGCGGCGCTCGGTTTGCATTCCGCTTCGATATCTCTCCGAATATGGTCAGCCCAATTAGAATAGCACAAAAGCGCCTGAATGTCAATAGTTTGAGCGAAAAATATACACCGCTTACTTTTTCACAAGCTTTTCTTGACAAAAGGCATATCCGTAAATATAATATAAGGTTAAAAATCAATAAACAGGAGGATTTTATGAATTATACGCTTTTATTTCCTCAACACGCATATCAAATACGCGAAAGATTTGAAAAGACATTTATAATGACACAGCAAGAATATGACATCGCTTATTCTGATTGGCAGAAGGTTAATCAAACAAAAATGCCCGACGAGCTTCGCGACGTCAAGTCGGTATTATATTGGGGCAAGCTTAAACCATGCAACACAGTGATCGATTTCCACAAAGCTCTCGCGCGCGTTGCGAGCAGCACTAAAGAACTGTATTTTATGAGCGATCCAAAATCAGACAGATACGCGAATATGCACTATCTCAACAACGAAGAATGTACAATTGGATTTGTTGCAACTACAAACGAACCGTCCACATTTTCCGCATACATCCATGACGAGTGGAACTTTATCAGCAAATTTGACGATTTAGGCAAAGTGAAATGGACAGATCCGCTTCTTCCGTGGGATCTTTATGTATTCGATGACAGTTTTGAATGGATGATAGCGTTCACGCATCACAATGCAGAGGATTTTCCCGACAAAAAAGCCGGCAAAACCGATGAACTACTTGATTGTAATCGTCTATGCTACTTATGTGGCTAAAGTTTTGCTTTACACACGACTCCGTCGCTCATATCCTACTCACATTCAAAAAATCGGGCAGGTATTTTATACCTGCCCATTTCGACTATTTTCTCTAAAACATTATTCCATTCCCTTGGGGTTAGGTCCGTATTCGTTAGGACCGAATTCGCTATCCTCGATCATATAATAAAGCAAAATGAACTGACCCACAATCGGTATGTAGGTTACGAATATCGAGTACCATTGACGTCCTGTGTCGTGCAAACGTCTGATTTCCAACGCGAGCATCGCTATCGCCGTGACCAAACAAAAGCCAATCATAACCAAAAGTCCTAAGAACGCAACCAAGTCCGGTCCACTTGTTGTTGCGACGAAAGACAACACATAAATCGCAAAAATCGCCACGTATGTTAGGGGAATCGACAGCCAATACTCTTTGCGGCGAGAGCGTCCCTTGAAATTAAACATTTTCTTATACATACTGATAAACGCTGTGAAAATATTAAAATCTTCCTTCTTTGCGCCTATGTAATCTCTGATTTCGCCATTTTGGCTCATTGTAAATTTATAACGGCAATCTTTGCATTCGAAAACACTTGCTTTTCCCATAAGCGAAAAGTCCAATTCTTCGCCTCCGCACTTAGGGCAATTCGTCTTTTTCTCGACTTTTTCTTCGCAATAAGGACAAACCTTTTCGGTATCCGAGATATTTCGTCCGCAATTTCGACATTTTATCATAGCCATAAGAAAAACCTCCTTCGCTTTGTTAAGCACACTATAACATTATATTAAAATCTTGTCAAGATGGGTAAAATACTCTTATACCTTTTGTCAAGTATTAATATACCATAGTATTTTTATAATGTCAAGCGTTTTGTTACAATAGTATTGCTAAATGATATATGAGGGAGTACAGTATGCTTAATCAGAAGATCCGAGAGCTGCGAAATTTGCGAAGCATCAGTCAAGTAGAATTAGCTTCAACGCTCGGTGTTACAAAGCAAAGCGTTTCCAATTGGGAAAACGACAACATCCAGCCATCGATTGAAATGCTCATCAAGCTGGCGAATTTTTTCGGGGTATCGACCGATTATTTACTCGGAATCGACGACCGCGAGGTTCTCGACGTATCCTACCTTCCCAAAGAAGTTATTACACACATTCGAATGCTTATAGACGATTTCAAGAATATATAAAAAAGAACGCAACGACACCACTCGGTGAACTTGCGTTCTTTTAATATCTTATTTCATATTTATCTACCATTTTTATCGGACAATACGCCGTTTTTGCTTGACGGAGGCCTTCGTCGCCCATATCTTCTTCGCGGTCCACATAAGGAGCATCTTCTGCAAAATTACGCACAAAAAGGCTATTAATCGCTTCATACGCTCCGTCGAAAGCGCGATTTGCCTTTTCGAAATGGACGTAAAGCGTATCCTTTACACGTTCGCCGAAAGCGAACGCAACTACTTCCCCATCGACCGTAATCATCCCGCCCTTTAATCCGAGAAGCGGATATTCCTCAATCAGCCGAAGAATTATTCCCTCTTCTGCCTTCAAACGCTCGTCTTCAGTCGGATTTTCTTCAACAAAACGTCTATAAAAATCCCGCACGCGCGAAATATTTTCTGCTGTTATCGATTCGAAGCGATAATCGGGATAGCTTTTTACGAATTTATTGAACCGATTCTTTTTCTTATGCAATTTTTTGCCCGAAAGTGTCGACAACGAATCGGCATCATATATATAATCAGACCAACCCTCTAATTTTTGAAGCCTTCCATTAACAAAGGATTCAACCATAGACTCGGGCACAAAAGAAAAGCGCGGTTTCAGGCTATGACGCGCGCAATAATCGCGCACGACCGCCACGGCATCCTTCGTATCGAGCGCACCGATCGGAAGCGCGAACGCATCCTTACTGTATTCGTCCCTGCCCTTAATAAACAGGGTGTCCTCATATACGCATATCTCATATCCGTAATACGCGCCCCAGAGGTAGATCCCGCAAAGGGTGAAATCACAGCTTTGTATACCGCACGACTGAGTATAATATTTAATTGTAGGAATGTCGGTTTTTTCGATTTTTCGAAAAGAAAGCATATAGTTCCTTAAAATATTGTCGATTTTTCGATAAAAGTTCAAACGGCAAGCAGTTTTACCTGCTTGCCGTTCTATAGTTGAAATGAATATCTAATCTAAGCTAAGCTAAATTATGCTTCGATGTCGATAACAACGCCCGAACCAACGGTTCTGCCGCCTTCACGAATAGCGAAACGGAGACCCTTTTCGATAGCGATGGGGGAGATGAGTTCAACCTTCATATCAACGTTGTCGCCGGGACGGCACATTTCAACGCCTTCAGGAAGATTGATGATACCGGTAACGTCGGTAGTTCTGAAGTAGAACTGAGGTCTGTAGCCGGGGAAGAAGGGCTTATGACGGCCGCCTTCCTTTTCGGTAAGAACGTAAACCTGACCAACGAACTTGGTGTGGGGGTTGATGGAACCGGGTTTAGCAAGAACCTGGCCACGTTCGATATCGGTCTTCTTAACACCACGGAGAAGAGCACCGATGTTGTCACCAGCTTCAGCGGAATCGAGAAGCTTACGGAACATTTCGATACCGGTGATGGTGGTCTTGGAAGTTTCGCTGATACCAACGATTTCAACTTCGTCGCCCATCTTAACAACGCCACGTTCTACACGACCGGTAGCAACAGTACCACGGCCGGAGATGGAGAAGACGTCTTCTACAGGCATAAGGAAGGGAAGGTCGTCGTTACGAGCGGGAGTGGGGATATATTCGTCAACTGCGTTCATAAGCACAACGATAGGAGCGTATTCAGCAGAAGACTGATCCTTGTTTTCGGAGAGAAGAGCTTCTCTTGCAGAACCCTTGATTATCGGAATGTCGTCGCCGGGGAAGTCATACTCGGAAAGGAGTTCACGAACTTCCATTTCAACGATTTCGAGGAGTTCTTCGTCGTCAACGAGGTCGCACTTGTTAAGGAATACAACGAGAGCGGGAACGCCAACCTGACGAGCGAGAAGGATGTGTTCACGAGTCTGCTGCATAGGACCGTCGGTAGCAGCAACAACGAGGATAGCGCCGTCCATCTGAGCAGCACCGGTGATCATGTTCTTAACGTAGTCAGCGTGGCCGGGGCAGTCAACGTGAGCGTAGTGACGTGCGTCGGTTTCGTATTCTACG
>JAZSLN010000102.1:0-7079 GCA_045535385.1 Eubacteriales bacterium | reverse complement strand
TCACTTCCGAGGAAGGCATAAATGCCGATATGGACGTGTTTATGACCTATCTGCATATCGGTTGGTATGATCAGCGTAACTATCTCGATATGGATATGATCAACCGCGAAGCGGGCGGTAACGGTTTTAACGGAAAACCCGTTCTTAACCTTACTTATCAGTTCACCACAAACAATAATAATTTGGGCGACCCCTATACTCCTATGTACGATATCTGCCGCGGTGTTTACGATAAACACTTCCGCAGACTTGCTCAGGATATCAAGACGTACGGCAAGCCTGTGCTGTTCCGTCTTAATAACGAAATGAATACCGACTGGACGAGCTATTGCGGTATGCAAACGATGCTCGACCCCGATATGTTTATCGCGACCTGGCAGAGACTTTATAATATCTTCCGCGAGGAAGGCGTCGATAACACTATCTGGATCTTTAACCCCATAGCGACCTCCTGCCCGTACAGCAATTGGGGCGATGCACTTAACTATTTCCCCGGCGAGGATTATGTTCAGATGCTCGGCTTGACCTATTACCAGATGAACAACGATGACCAGATCGAATCCTTTAAGCAAATGTATACCGAGCTGTATAATAAGAACACTCCTTATTTCGATAATTACCCCGCAATAATCGGCGAATTTGCTTGCGGTGCAGGCGCGGACGTTTATTACGATTGGGGCTCCGGCAAGTATTTACCCGTTCCCGGAATCGAAACCAAACGCCAATGGCAGGCTCAATGGATAACCGATATGTTCGATTGTATGGTTAATAATCAGGAGGCCGAAAACAAATTCTGTAAGAATATAAAAATCGCTATTTGGTTCTCTGCGAACGACTTCGTTGACGTTGACGGCGAACAGAAGATTCTGAACTACCTTAAATTGGATGAGGGCGTTCCTCTCGCTATCCAGGCATTCCGTGAAGGATACGCTAAACTGAAAGAAAAAAGAGAAGATTAAATAACGAACAAAACGGCAGAGTTAAAGCTACTTCTCGTAAGGATGACAAAAACCTCGATGAAATTGATTTTCATCGAGGTTTTATTATTGTTTAAGGAACAGAATCGGCATGGCATTTGTGAACACAAATGCTTTTGTGGGTGATACCCAAACTCTCTGAGTACACAAAAAGTGATTATACTAAGAGTTGAGTTTTTACTTCTTTTCTATCAAATTCTTTATGCGTTCGATATACTTATTGAAGCGTTCGTCATCGCGTATCGGGTCGAACCATTTCCACCAATTTTGATTTGATGTCAGTACATCGTAGAACCAAGAGGGGTAAAACATATAGCAGGTTCCCTCGTGGTGAAGCCAGATACATCTTTCGAACGGTTCTTCGGGCAGAAGGTTAGGCTTGCACCACTCCTCCTGCGCTGTCCAGACAATTTGGTCTAACCATGGGGACGCGCATTTAATTTCCGTGGGCTCGGTTATGCTTAAAACCTTTTCAAGCAGTGAAACGGTGTCTTCGAGATAAATGAACGCTTTTTCGGCCTCGCCGCTTGACGCGAGAAATGCCGCCTGCCTGAAACCCATCCAAAGCCTGGGTTCTGCCCAAAAATCTATGCCTCCGTCGGCGGTGATTGGGTGTGCTTCGTCGGGAATGGCTTGGTTTATGCGGTGAAGCAGCTCTATGTTAAGCTCGTTCATAAATCTGCATTCGTCAAGGTCCAGCGGTTTTCCTCGGTCGCGCCAAGGGTCGCTGTTGCCTATCAGCTTGTCAAGCTGCATAAAAAGATTCCATTGCATTGCGGGGCGAAGCTTGTCGTACTCGCATCTATACATATATCGGTTGAGTAAAAGCGATGCGCCCGAAATATCAAGATCGGAGGCGTATTTTTTGATAAAATCGTCAATATGCTCTTCGTCCTCGATTCTTGACATGTATTGTATTGCTGTTTCGCGAGCTCCTTGATTGGTACTTTTTTCAAGCAACGCCTCGAAGGTGAGGCGTACCTCGGGAAGAATATCGGGGTTATTAAAAACCCATAGCGCTGTGTCCAGCCAAAATCTCCACATTTGGTTGGAATTAAGGTGATTGCGGCGTATGTCGCGAATAATAGCGATGATTTTTTCTTTGTCGTATGGGTTTTCATGGGTTGCAACGGCGAGGTCGTGGAATGCCAGCTCGGCTGTTTTCTCCTGCTCGTCCTCCGAACATCCTATAAGTCGGTCCACCGAAATATCGAAAAATTTTGCGATAGCGGGCAAAAGCTCTATGTCGGGGTAGGTGGTACCGTTTTCCCAACGGCTTATCGCCTGAAACGAAACGCCGAGTTTTTCTGCAAGCTGTTCTTGTGTAAGGTTAAGCTCTCTGCGGTGCTTTTTTATGTTTTCGCCAATGTTAAGTTCCATTTGTGATTGCTCCTTTCAGTTGTTTGCCTCGAAGCTTTTTGTCGACATACATATTGTAAAACATATTTTGCGAAATAACAACCTCTCGTTTGTTGAGAAATATTCTACAATGATGAGAATTTTCACGATGAGGAGAAAATGTAATGTTCTGTGCTGACACACTGAATGTTATTGAAACCTTGCGTTTTTTGTGATATTATATTCGCCTGAAACTGCCGAAGTCAGTATCACTATGCAAAGCAATATAACTCGCCGTAAGTGATTACGGCAAATAAAACGGCGAGACTTCCGTTTCGGGAAGTCTCGCCAATCTCTGCCTTTTGCTATTTAATGTTTACACACCGAAAACCTTTTTTGCGTTTTCGCTGTAAATCAAATTCTTTTCGTTTTCCGAAAGACCGATCGATTCTATTTGAAAAAAAGCATAGCCTGTGTTCCAAAGCGGATAATCACTTCCGAACATAACCTTTTCTACACCGTGCTTTTCGATAAGACGGTACAGTCCGCTTCCGTCCATACCGAGAAGCGCCTCGCTTGTGTCGGTGTAAACGTTTGTGCCGATGAGATATTCTTCGGCCTCCTCCCAAACGCTGTATCCGCACATATGCGCCGCGATGACGGTAAGCTCGGGCACCTTTTCAAGCAGTCCGCGAACCTTTTTCGGTGTCGAAAATTCGGTGTTTTTATCGCCTACGTGGAAAAGAATAGGTAATTCGAGCCTTGCGGCTTCTTTGTAAATTTCAATTGCTTCGGGAGCATCTACGTCAAATCTTTGAAAATCCGAATGAATCTTTATGCCCTTCGAGCCGAGTGCTTTGCAACGCTCTAATTCGGCAACAGCCTCGTCGTAGCCCATAAACGGATGAAACGAGGAAAGGGGAATGAAACGGTTATCCTCTTTCGATGTGTTGAGGATAAAATCGTTTCCGACCTGCGCGTGCGCTGTGTCGGGCTTGAGTGTAGCCGAGGAGATTACGAATCTGATGTTTTCGAAATCCTTAGCTCCCTCGAAAATACCGACTGCACTTCCGTCGCCCTGGCGGGGAAGACTGTAATAATTAACAATGTTGTCTGCGGCACGAATCGCTATCTTGTCGGGCCAAATATGTGTGTGTACGTCAATAACTTCTCTTTGTATTTTCATAACTATCCAAAATGAAAGCGGTAAGTAATAACCTACCGCGTTTCTTTTTTTGATTATTCAGCGTCGCAGCAACCGCAATCGCATTCGTCTTCGGTCTCTACGATAGAAAGAACCTTGCCGCAGGAAGGGCATTCGAGCTCGTCGATTTCATCAACGTCGCATTCGTCGATGTAAACGGGTTCGCCGCAAGCGGGGCATTCGAGCTCCAAGCATTCGCAGCAGTCGCAGCAATCACAATCATCATCGCAATCGTCGCAATCGCAGTAATCGTCGTCGCAATCGCAACAACCGCAATCGTCGTCGCAGTAAAGCTCTTCTTCAACCGCGCCGAGATCTTCATCGATTTCTTCGATGTAATCGTTGAGGGTGGCGGTTTCGTCTTCGAGGTCCATAACGGAAAGCGAGAGATCTTCGAGAAGATCAGCCATAGCAGCGAGAATCTTACCTTCACCCTTGGAGGTATCAATATCCATACCTTCCATAAGACCTTTAATGTATGCAGCCTTTTCGGATACAGTCATTGTAATTTCTCCTTTTTTATTATCAGTGTGTACCCGAAGTCTTAATTATACTCGCGGGTATTGTTGTTACCCAAAAATCGGAAGATTTTTGGGGAAAGAGCTTATACTCTTTCGAGATATTCACAAGTACGGGTATCGATCTTGATAACGTCGCCTTCGTTGATGAATATCGGAACCTTAACCTCAGCGCCGGTTTCAACGGTAGCGGGCTTGGTAACGTTGGTAGCAGTGTTGCCTCTTACGCCGGGTTCGGTAGCGGTAACTTCGAGCTCAACGAATGTGGGAGGTTCAACCGAGAAAACGTTGTCCTTGTAGGACATAAGTCTGCAGGTCATACCTTCCTTAACAAACTTGAAGCTTTCGGGAAGCTTGTCAGAGTTAAGGGGAACCTGGTCGTAGGTTTCGGGATCCATGAAGTAGTAAAGATCGCCGTCGTTGTAGCTGTATTCCATATCTTTTCTTTCAACGATAGCCTGGGGGAATCTTGCGGTGGGGTTGAAAGAGGTTTCGATAACAGCACCGGTGATGATGTTTCTCATCTTGGTTCTTACGAACGCTGCGCCCTTACCGGGTTTTACGTGCTGGAATTCGATAACCTGCATAAGCTGGCCTTCGTTTTCAAAAGTGATGCCGTTTCTGAAATCGCCTGCGGAAATCATATTATATCCTCCTAATGTATGTCCTATTCAAAAGACAAAATATTATTATCTAATGTATTTTATATTATAAGGCGGTTTTTGTCAAGTCTTTTTTGCTTCGCCTTGAAGGCATTATAAGTATTTGTTCTGATATTTTTCGGGCGCTAGCTTGATTTCCTTCAACATATCGCAGTTTATCAGTCCCATGCCGTCCTGCCCTTTTACCTTTATCCAGTTTTCTTCAAAGGCAACCAACCTGACCATAGAGCTGAAGCTTCCGTCGAAAACGCTGATGTAGCAAACCTTGCCGATGAAATCCTGCATTAATTCCTTTGGTAACATTCTGTTTTTTCTCCTTTTTTTCGATGCGATGTTTAATTTGAAACGCTTTTGACGTAAAAGCATGGGTAAGATAATGCAAAGTATTATTGCCGCCATTATAGCCGGATTCATATTAATACTCCCTATATTTCTATAAGTTCTCTGTCGCTGTTTGTGAGGTTTTCGCATCCGTTTTCGGTAACAAGAACCATATTCTCGATTCTTACGCCGTATTTTCCGGGAATGTAAATTCCGGGCTCGACGGTTACGATGTTGCCTGCGGCGAGAATATCGTTGCTCTTAGGCGATACTGCGGGAGATTCGTGAACCTCAAGACCGAGTGAATGGCCGAGCGAATGCCCGAAATACTGACCGTAGCCTGCATCGGTGATGACGTCGCGCGCTATCTTGTCCGCGTCCTTGCAGGTCATACCCGCCTTTATCTGTTTCATAGCCTCGGCTTGCGCGGTCAGTACGGTGTTGTAAATACGCTTCATTTCCTCGTCGGCTTTTCCCAACACGACCGTTCGTGTCATATCCGAGCAATATCCTGCGTATTTTGCACCGTAATCCATCGTAAGGAATGAATTTTTTGTGAGCTTTTCTTCGGTCGGAACGCCGTGAGGGAGGGAAGAGTTCTTGCCCGAAACGGCTATCGTTTCAAAGGCCAAACCGCTTGCACCGTTCTTTCTCATAAAGTATTCAAGCTCAGCGGCAACCTCGATCTCGGTACGGCCTTCGTTTATAAAGGTTAAAATGTGCGAAAATGCCTTGTCTGTGATACTTTGCGCCTTTTTGATCTTCTCGACTTCGGCTTCGGTCTTGATTCGTCTGTGCTTCAAGCAAACTCCCGAAAGAAAATCAAATTCAACGTCTGCGCATTTTTCTTTTAACGTTTGTAATTGCTTGATCGTGATTAATTCGGGGTCGAGCGCAACCCTCTTTGCACTGATACGGTCTATATATTCGGCAATGTCCGCGTAAAGACCGTTCTTGAATAAATATGGGTTTACGTCATTGCTTAACTTTCCGGAATTTTTGTCGTTTTCCGCAGCTTCGATGTAACGCGAATCGGTAATGAGCGCTGTCTCCTTTTCGGAAACTATAACCGCTCCGTCGGTGGTGTAAAAATCGCTCGAATAATATTGACTCGTTTCGTCGAGAAATAACGCGCAGTCAAATCCCGCGTTGCTTACGTCTCTGTATATTTTCCGTCCGTTCATATATTTCTCCTCGCAGGGCTCTTTGTGCTTTTGTAAATTATATAATTATCCTTAAAATCAGTCAAGTATTTTTTGGAAAAGTTATTGAAATATGATTTTGTTTGTGGTAAAATAGACCAAAATGTGGGCGGTTTTATGCTCATAATAATGAAACTATACAAAAATTGTTTTCGGAGGAAAAACAACCATGTCCAAAATGAAGATTGCTATTATCGGTTGCGGTACTATCGCAAACAACGCGCACATCCCCGCTTATATGGCGAACAACGACGTGGAAATCAAGTATTTCTGCGACATTATCAAGTCCAAGGCTGATGCTGCCGTTGAAAAGTACGGTTGCGGTACCGCTGTTGAAGATTATCACGAAATCCTTAACGATCCTGAAATCGAAGCCGTTTCTGTATGTACTCCTAACAAGATGCACAGCACCATCACTATCGATTTCCTCAAGGCAGGCAAGAACGTTCTTTGCGAAAAGCCTTCCGCAAGAACCCTTTCTGAAGCTCTCGAAATGCAGAAAGCTCAGCATGAGACCGGTAAGGTTCTCAACATCGGCGTGGTTAACCGTTTCAACTCCGCGGTTAATAAGGTTCGTGAGATCATTCAGGCCGGCGAACTCGGCGAAGTTTATCACGTATACGTAAGCTTCCGTGCTCACCGTTCGATTCCCGGTCTCGGCGGCGCGTTCACCGATAAGTCTATTGCAGGCGGCGGCGTTCTTATCGACTGGGGCGTTCACTACCTCGACATCGTTATGTACTGTACCGACGATCCCAAGCCTCTTACTGTTTCCGCTAAGGCTTTCTCGAAACTCGGCGTAGATATGCCTAACTACGTTTATGACGGCATGTGGTCCGAAGATACCAAGGATCTCA
>JAZSLN010000101.1:0-8863 GCA_045535385.1 Eubacteriales bacterium | reverse complement strand
TATAACCCTTTTATTTGGGGGAAGTGCATTCAATGATGCAGAAACTGAATATGAATTATATCAAGCGGGTCATTATTATTTAGTATCCCACGGACGATGGACAGAGGTTTCGCATGGAAAGTACGTTGTCGCTTTGGTTTCCGAAATTGTGGGGATTTCAACCTTTATAATTGCTTTTGTTATGAATTTGATTCGCGTCTTATCAAAAAATGAATAATATGAACGCCGACAAAGAATCTGTCGGCGTTTATATTTGTTTGCAGCAAAGCAAATACAATCAAACTTCCTTATGAGAATCACCGTTCATCACGGTGATTTTTCTTTTCTTCCGATAAAATAATCTGCTGACACATTATAAAAATCGCAAAGGGTAATTAAATCGTCTATTTTAAGCTCTGCGCGTCCGATTTCAATATGATTATAACCCTGCTGTGATTTGCGTATAACCTTTGCAACCTGCGCTTGTGTTAAGTCCCTGTCCTCGCGTAATGCGCGCATTCGTTCGCGATAATTCATATATTCACCCACTTAATTATTGTGAGTATATCCTATCATACTCGTAAATTGAGTATTGACAAATACTCAAAGAATGAGTATAATTGTGTCAAATAATGCGGAGGTAATTTATATGTATTGTCAAATTTGCAATAACAAATATGACGAAAAGGATGAATTCTGCAAGTATTGCGGTGTTAAACTGCAAAAGAATGAAGAAAAAGACTTGAATAACACTTTATCTGTTAGTGAACCGGTCGGTAACGATGTGCCTAAAACTGTGCCAATCGAAGGCATTGACTGTTCTGGCTACAAACAAATAACAAAATCGAATTCCGCGTATGAAAAGAAATGCGGGAAGTGCGGTGCTGTTTATCAAGAGAATAAGTTGTTTTGCGTTAAATGCGGCTCCGAATTTGCAGCGGAAACGCAAAAAATCATCTGCACCGCTTGTGGTGAAGCGGTAGAAGCTACCGATGACTTTTGTGGAATGTGCGGAAAGAAAATCGATAAGTCCGATGCCGAGAGAAAATGCACGTTTTGCGGTGCAAAATCTCCGTCGAATTCAAAATATTGTTGTAATTGCGGCAGATTTTTACCGTATGTTTCAATAACTCCTCAAACACAAACGCAATCTCAAACTCAAAGCATAACCCAACCCCAAACTCAAACTCAAAATTCCGAGAAGAGTCAACCTAAGAATTTTCCGATGAAATATCACAAATTTATGATATATTTTTGGTTGTTTGTAAGCGCTCTTTATTACTTTGTGATGTCCGTTCAAAATTTCATAAGCTTTACTGACATTATTAACAGCAAGTATATAGATCATATAGTCCGGTTACATTCCAAACTCGGGTATCTTATTTTGACATCGTTGATATTCTTAATACTTGCAATAATGGCTTTATTCGCCCGCAGAGCATTAGCCAATTATCATGCTTCTGCAAAAAAGAACCTGATAACTTTTCGTTGTGTAGAAATTTTCAGTCTGTTGTTTGGACCTCTGTATTTGTACTTTTTTGATTTAAGCGACATTGATATGATAACTGTTTTAACCCTGACAATCTCGTTGGCTGTTGAAATAATATGGTTAGCTTGTGAATATAGGTATTATGACAATCGTGAAGAATTGTTTGAGTATTAGTCAAATATTAACAACACAAAAAATCACCGTAATTCTACGGTGATTGAAGTCGGAGACAAAAGCAAACGAAGAACCTACTTTGCAAACGCTATCGCAAGAAGGAACACTTTGGCATGATGAACAAATCATAGAAATTAGAAAGAAGGAACACATATGGCTAAACAAAAGAACCAATTTGACCCGCTCATCATAGAGCAATATTCACAGTTGAATGACACTGAGAAATCAACACTGCTTAATGTCCATAAAAAGACAATAATTCCATTGCTTGTAATAGGAGTAGTTCAAATAGCTTTTGTGTTATTTGCTGGCATAAGTTTGTTGTTGACAATCGTTCCTGCATTTTCTCTGGGACTTGTGGGGCTCATCGGAGCCATACCGGAGATTCTAATATACATTGTTGTTTTAATACTTTCTCAACTTATGCTTACTGTCGGCGAAAAAATAACTGAAGCAATTGTAAAATCCAAACACCCTTTTTACAGCACAAAATTAGGCGCATATTCCCTTTACCTTAATAGGCAGAACAAGAATAACAAGTGATATTTGCTTGAAATCCAATTGTATAACTTTAATACTGATAGCATTATCATAAAAATACAAAGCCTCTAACTAAACTTTGCTTGTACATAAACAAAAAATCACCGTTTATCACGGTGATTTTTCTTATATACTTAAAATCTTAATCCAACTCGACCCAATGGCGGATACCGCCGTTAGAGTTACCGAGGATTACGTAGTCGATGCTGATACGCTCAACGCTCATCGGGGGAACGGTTACCTGATAGCATTGGCTCCTTTCGTCGTAAACGTCGCAGTAGGGTCTGCCGTCGGCAACCTTGAACCACCATCTGCCGTTCTTGTTCACAAGAAGCGATTTGTCAACGCCTGCAAATACATCGTTGAGGCTTGCGAAGCTGTAAGGCTGGCAGAGCGCGTTCGCCTCAATAATGTTACCCGAGTCGTCGCGGACCATAGTGAAGAGCATACCGCTTCCGCGCTTGAAGAAGGTGAAGGTACGCTCGGTCGAGCCTGCGTTAACGAGGGTGAAGTTGTCGGTGTACTGAACCATCCAGTTGCCGATGTTAGCGGGCTGACCGCTGTTGTCGGCGTGCTCGGTGTCGATAACTATGGGGTTGCCGTCGGTGTCGATATTTTGGAAAATCATCATATCTGTACCGATAGCCATATCAACACCGTTCGGGTTGAGCGAGGTCATCCACCAATCGTCAACTATTGCCTTTTCTTCGAGGGTATATTCGGCGTAAGGAGTGTTCTTCGAAGCGTATTTCGGGTCGTGATACTTGGTGTATGCAACGGGGATCTTGCCCTTTGCGGTCCTTTCGTCGACAACGAACGTGATATTCGACTCGATAAGACCTGCGGTGGGGTCAACACCCTTGTACTGCTTGCTGTAATCGGTCATAACACCGGTCGCGCTGTTGAAACGCTCGGTAATAAAGCCCTGCTCCGCGGGATTAGCCTGAACCTGCGAAGCGTTGGTGTAAACGTAGAAGGTACCCGTTACACTTCCGCCCGAAACGTTGAATTTTACAACGCCGTTCGAGCATTTGCCCTTTTGGATATAGATGTTTGCCGAGCCGAAAACGTTGGTGTTGTTATATGCGTCTGCGCTCGTACCGCCGAGCACGTAGATATATTTACCTGCGGGGATGGTGTAGGTCTGGGGACGTCTTACCTTGGGGCTGTAATCGATATAATCGCAACCTACGTAGATCGGGTTTACGGTGCCGTTTGCGTTGAAGTAATCCTCGGGAAGCTCGAACTTGTAGTTGAAATAATCGCTCCAGGAACGCTGACCGAGCCATTCGCCGTTTTCCTGGAATCCGAGGTTGGTAACCGTAACCGTAACGTCGGTGTCGCCCGTGTTCAAAAGCTGATAACCGAAATAAACGGGAACGCCTGTGTGGTTCGAATGCTCGTAAGTGAAGATGCAGTCTCCCGTAAGGTCCTCGGTGCGTAAGATCGCCTGACCGATATCCTCGGGTGCGAGCATTTCGGGGTTGTTACTGTAAATATAAGTACCGCCCTCGCGCTTGCTGTATTCGATAAGCGCGCGTTTTGAATAAAATCCGCCGTCCATATTGATGGTCTTCTTGCCGGTGTAAAAATTATTCTTGAACGGCTGATAATTCTGTTTGTATTCCTTTTCCTCGAAATCGAGCTCGAGAGTATATCCGTTTTCGGTTTCGATCTTTTTCATAGTGTATCCGTCTCCTTTGATTGTTCCGTCATCGATAGCTTTGCTTGTGTCAGAATTGTTGCTGCCGTCGTTGTCGCTGCCGGCACAAGCCGCAAGCACAAGGCAGGATAACAAAAGCAATAAAAATGTTCTAAGCGCCCGCATAACCGTAATACCACCTTCCGTCGCTTCTTACCGCAAGATATTTTGCCTTGGTCTGGCTGTCGCCCTTGGTGAGTACGATCTCGACGATAGCAAACCTTTCGACCTTTTCTTCGGCTGTCGCGTCCTTTTCTTTGTATTTTTTCATTATTTCTTCGTATTTGCCCTCGCCAATATCATATTCGAGCGAGGATACAAGCTGAACCTTGATATCGCTTTCGGTGTACGGTGCCTTTTTGTCCTCGTACGCCTTTTTCAGATATACCTTCAAAAGCTCGTCGCTCGTTTCCTTGTTGCCGTACAGAACGGTTTTGTTGTAATCGGACGAATATTTGATCATACCGTCGATATCGTAAACAAGCGATGCGGTAAGATAATCCTTGACCGCCTCCTGCGGTGTGTCAGAGCCGGTCGAAAACGTATTCCATAAATAGATACTGCCGACCGCGATGAGAACGCCGATAACCGCGCAGAGAATAAAGGTAAGCGCTTTTTTTGTACTCGCCTTCATCGGCTGTCTTTCGGGCTTGTTTTTATCTACATACACCCATTCTTCGTTCAAATCAATCACCTCTGACTAAATAATACCATAACGATTTCTGTTTTGCAAGAAAAAAATACACGGCAAATACAATTCGTAACTGCCGTGTATTGTGTTGAGCATTAACCTTAATTGCTTAATCGAACGCGCTTGTCCCGATTATTTCGTTCTTCGCTTTGTTGTTTTTTTCGAGATATTCGCTGTATGCGCGCTCGGCTTCCTCCAAGTCCTCCTCGCTTCCGTCGCCTCGCGTGTATCTCATAAGCGCAAACAACACCTTCGAAAGCTTTTCCTCGCCCTCAAGACGCAGGATCTCGAGCCGAAGCCTTTCCTTACGCTTTCGCTCCGCATCCTCACGAGCCTTTTTGATAGCCGCCGTAATAAAAGCGGCGATAATGCTCCCCGTAAGTCCTGCGGAGGAGAGAATCACGGTTATAACATCGTCAAAAATATTCAAGGCTCGTAGATAAGAGCGTATATAACGTCAGCGTAAAGCGATATTATGTCAGCCAACGCTTTCGCTATCGTTAACACATTCCTTTTTTCCTTTCATTTGTTTTATTATGTTGTTTGCGTAAACACTGCTTGCAGCGCATAATATACCCTGCGTAAGTCCTGCGTAAAGCACCTTGACGGTTTCGTTTATGCCGTCGGGCGAATAAACCGTTAATTTGTATACCGTCGCAAGCGCGACACCTATACCGCCCAATATAAGCGGAATCCATCTGTCGTCAAACTCGCTTTTTTTGACGGCGATACCTATGACGTAAAGCACGGGTATGATTATAAAAAGCTCGCTGTCGATAAAATCGGTAAAATCCATATAAATCCTCCTTTTTCGTCGGTGTTATCCGAGCGTGTCGAACGTATGACCGCCGTGAGAATTGGTGTAGGGGCTGTAGTTGTTGCCGATATTATTCAGGAAGGTCTGCATATCGGTCGTGCTTATACCCGCCTCCTTACAGCAATTCTTGAACTCGGATGTGTTTTTGCTGTTGTCGTAGATATATTGGAGCTGTGAGCTCGTTGCGAGCTTTTTGGCTTCTCTTTGAGCCAGCTCCTCGGAGATACCGCGCGCGATGTAATTATCGTAATACCTGTCGTACGTATCATAATAATATGAGAAGGAATCGTAGGTTATAACATCTATTCTTCGCTTCGGCTCGCCGATATCCTCGTATCCGTGTGAACGGAGAATGAAAATAAGGTCGTTGATATAATCGTCGCTCGCGCCGTATTTATCGGCTAACTCGAGGAGATATTTGTTTATCGAGTATTGCTGTGCCTGACTGCCGTCAATGCTCGACTTTCCGCCCGATGCCGTTGAAATGAGACGGCTTGCAAGCTCCTTCGCCGTAATACCGGGGTTATATCCGAAATCGGTTTCGGAATCGGCTTTGGACGAGCTTCCGTTTTCGGACTTGGTGCCCGCGCCGTATTTTGCCTTGAGCTCGGCTTCGTACATTTCTATCTTGGCTTTGAGCTCGGCTTCTCGCATCGCCTGCTCGGCTCTCAGCTTGTTGGCGTTATCCTCGCGTTCGGCAATTATCGAAGCGATGCTCGCGTTGAGGTTATCTCTGCCTTTCTGGATATCGCGTAATTTTTCTGCGTTATCCATCGCAAGCGAATGCTTCTTGTCCGAAAGATCGAGCTGAAGCTCGGTTTCCGCTTTGACCTTGCCGCGCGTAAGCTCGCCTAATCTGTTTGCGAGGATAATGTTCGAATTAAGCTTCGTCTGCGCCGCTTCGCCCGAAAAACCGAGACCGCGCGCCGCGAGAGCGTTGTTCAGATTGCGTTCCTCGCGTACCGTGTCGGCGTGAACCTCGTTTCTGTCGCGCTTGTATTGGTCGTCGAGCTGCTTTGTAGCGGCTTTGAATTCCTCTTCAGCGTTTATGATCGCTTGTTTATAAAGCTCTGTAAGCTTTTTTTCGTTCTCTGAATACTGCATAAGCCCTGCTTTGAGGGCGCTGATGCTGTCAGAGTAGTTCATGTCTGCTGCTCCTTTCTTTTTCTCTTATGGTTACGGTGATGCCGTGTATTCTGCATTCGCCGTCGCCGAAGGTGCGAATAAAAATACCGTACGGCATACATCGCTTTATCGCGGGTCTGAAGGATAAACGTGCGTATTGACCGCTTGTTTCCCTGAAGGCGAAGTTTGAAAAGCTGTTGTTTCCGTTTGAAGACCCGACACCCAGCTCGATGCTGACGCTTCCCGTTACGAATACATCCGCTTCGAGCTTTACGATATCGCAAAAGCCTCCGCGTAAGCCGTTGTTGATAAACGTGCTGTACCAATAACATTCGGAATCGTATTTTCGGTTATCCCGTCCGTATGCGTAAAGGGTACCGCCTTTGGCAAAATACAGCGTTTTGCCGAGCGTGGTGAAAACGTTACCGCCGAAATCATCGTATTTGTACCATACACCGGTGCTGTAATTGAAAACGTATGCCGTTTCGCGCGTTATGAAATAAAACTCCCGGTGCGCCTGGAAATCGAATAAATGAACCTCTTTTCCCAAGCTCGTTACCTTGGATAACGAGTCGGATATCTGCGAAGAAAAGCAAATAGCGTTCTTTTCGTTCGCGACCGACGTCGATTCCCACATATTAAGTCCGTCGTTGCAAAGCGTTATCGGACGGTTGTCGATTATGCATCCGTCGGTCTCTACGATACAGCCCTTGCTTCCGTTAAGGCTGAATACGGGAAAGGACGAATAGGTGTTTCCGAGAGAATCGGTTTTTAATTCGCAATAGGAATAAAACGCCTCGTTCTCTGCGAATATAAGCTGTCGGTCGTATTGCTGTACGATACAGTTTATCTTGTTGTTGCCGATGACCGTAAATGCGTTGACGGGGAAATATTCAACGCTGGGGATACCGTCGGCAAGATCGGTGTGGAAACGGTAATTGGGGTATTCGGGATTCCCCCAGAAGAAGGCTCTGCCGTCAGAGTTACCGCCGAAAAGCATAACACGCGTGCATTCGGTGAAACGTCTTCTGTCGCTTTCGGGAATCGCCTTCGTATATATGATCTCGACGTTGTTCAAGCCCTCGGCGGGCGGCTTTTCGAAGGATACCGTTCCTCTTGCCGAGTCGACGGCATATTGGTCGGTATAGTCGACTCCGTCGATCTTTATCGAAACAACACCGTCTATGTCTTTTTCGGCGAGATGGTAATAAACGCCTGTGCCCGTGCCCGAAAACAACTGTCTCCGCTTGTCGGAAAGTAGGTTTATCTGCTCGAGAATGACCCCTTCGCCCGAGGGAGAACAGCTCATTGCGACACAAGGGATATAGCCCTCGACCTCGCTTAACGCTTCGCCGTCGTACTTCCCGTAGAAATCACCGCATTTGATGTATAGCATACCGTTGAAGTCGAACAAAAGACACTTTTTGCCGTTCTCGATACTGCCGATAAGGGTCGGCTCCGTCGGAACGCTTTGGGTGCCTATGCGGTATATTTTTCCGTTGCAGGCGAAAACGACCGCTTCTTCGTTGTTGAGCTTGCCCGACCAGATGCTGTCTATCTCGCCGGAATCGATTTCGCAGACGGTTTCCTTGCTTCTGCGCCTGACTAAACTGCCGTCGCGCTCTACCTTGAAATTCATCATCTGCGACGCGCTTTTCGGATACGGCTGGACAGATAAAAGCTCGTCTATACCCGAGAATCCGTCTTTAGAGCTTATCTTCATTGATAAACCTCCGTCATCGCTTCGGCTTTCGCCTTTCCGTATTTTACGGCGCTCTCGCGGGCATCGTTGTATAGCTTGTTAAAGCCGGATGCAAGCGCGTCGTCCTCTCCGAGCGCGAAAAGCCTTGCCAAACCGTAGGGAAGCACCGAATGTGCGATAACGTCGCTGCAATCGATATTGTCGTCGAGCGTTCTTATCCTCGCGACGGTGTGCTCGGCTTTTCTTATTCTGCAATCGATGACCGCATTCTCGGCGATGACGATGTTTATAAGCGAAACAGCGCGCTGCTTCAGGTCCATCGCATCGCTCGGGATCTCCGAATTATCCTTCGTTAATCCGCAAAGGTCGAGCGCATATTTTAATAGCTCATTTCCTGTCATAATTTACCTCCTTGTCATAAAAAGGGGCTCCCTTCGGAGCCCCGTATCCTTTTAGTGGTTCACAACAGGGGCGTATTTAAGACAAGCCGCCTTCAGACCTGCGGCAGATGCGCCTTCGATCTTAAAAATCACTCTGCCGTCTTCGTTTTTGAAGCCGTGAGATGTAATACGAACCGCGTTCATAACACCCGTTCCGAGAGAGATCTCTTTGTTTTTGCCGCCGTCAGCGCCGATGCAAACGAG
>JAZSLN010000075.1:0-9952 GCA_045535385.1 Eubacteriales bacterium | reverse complement strand
AGGGTTTAACCCACGCGGTGGGGAGGTTTCGATTAATACAAACCCTCCACCGCGGGAACTGCGGGGATTAAAAAAGAATCTCCGAAATTATCTCGTTCGAAACGCGGAAGCCCTTGCTGTTGAGGACGAGGATACCGTTTTCGAATCTGCCGTAACCGAGATTTGCTATACGTTCGGCAATATGGCGCTTGCTTTCGGGAATGACTGCGCCAACGTCGGTGCGTAACCCGAGCATAATACGCTCTTCCGCGGATTCTTCGGGCGAAATAGGCTCGGAATCCTCGTAATCGGTGGGCGCAAAAAGGGAAACTTTGCTCTTTTCGATAAACGCGTTGACGTCCGCCGCGGCCGAAAAGCGTCGTCCGTTGTAAAACGAATGCGCCGCCGCACCGAACCCGAAATATTCCGAGCACGACCAATAGGTCATATTGTGGCGCGACCTCTTGCCGTTTTTCGCAAACGACGATATCTCGTAATGGCTAAACCCGTTCTCGGTGAGGATGCGTACCAACGCTTCGTATTGCCTCTCCTCGTTGTCCTCGTCGGGGAAGGTGAGCGTGCCGCGCCTTTCGTATATCGGTGTACCATCCTCTATCTGAAGCGAATACGCCGATATATGCGTAACGTCGGTTGACATAATGTCCGCAACCGATTTTTCGAAGGCTTCAAAGCTCTGGGAGGGAAGCGCGAATATGATGTCGGCGCTTATGTTGTCAAAGCCTGCCTTCTTGGCGTTTTCGATACATTCCTTCGCCTGCGAAAAGCTGTGGATCCGCCCGATGGAAGCGAGAATTTCGTCGTCCGAGGACTGAATACCGACCGATAAACGGTTGACTCCGCTGTCCTTCAGCGCTTTGAGATCCTCAAAGCATACCGTGCCGGGGTTGATCTCAACCGTTATTTCGCAATCCTCGGCTAAATCAAAGCGCGATCCGATGAGGGTTATGAGTTTACATAATCTTTCTGTTCCCAATAAAGGCGGAGTACCGCCGCCGAAATAGACGGTAGAAACCGTTCTGTCGGTAGGGAAAAGCGAGAGCTGACGGGATAAAGCCTCGAAATATTCCTGCTTGACCCCGTCGCTTTGCGAGGGTAACGAGTAAAAGGCGCAGTAATCACACTTTTTGACACAAAAAGGGATGTGGATGTAAAACGAAATATTATTCGTCATCGTATTTAAGAACCGCCATAAACGCCTCCTGCGGTACCTCGACGGTGCCGAGCGTTCTCATGCGCTTCTTGCCTTCCTTCTGCTTTTCGAGAAGCTTCTTTTTACGGGTGATATCACCGCCGTAGCACTTAGCCAGAACGTCCTTTCGCATCGCCTTGACGGTCTCGCGCGCGATTATCTTTCCGCCGATAGCCGCCTGAACGGGAATCTCGAAAAGCTGTCTCGGGATGTTGTCCTTCAGCTTCTCGCATATCCTTCTCGCTCTCGCGTAGGCGCGGTCGGAATGGATGATAAAGGATAACGCGTCTACTATATCACCGTTAAGGAGTATATCAAGCTTCGAAAGCTTGGACGGTCTGTAATCCTTGAATTCGTAGTCGAGCGAGGCGTAACCCTTGCTTCTTGACTTTAGCGAATCGAAAAAGTCGTAAACTATCTCGTTAAGGGGGAGGAGATAATGCAATTCTGCGCGCGTTGTGTCGATGTACTTCATATCGAGGTATTCGCCGCGGCGGTCGTTGCAAAGCTGCATAATGGTGCCGACGTATTCGGTAGGGGTGATTATCGAAGCCTGCACGAAGGGCTCGCAAGCCGTTTCGATGGTCGCAGGGTCGGGATAATTCGTCGGGTTGTCGATGTAAACTACCTCGCCGTTAGTTTTGTGTATCTCGTAAATAACGCTCGGCGCGGTGGTGATAAGGTCGAGCATAAATTCGCGCTCGAGTCTCTCCTCGATGATCTCCATATGGAGCAATCCGAGGAATCCGCAACGGAATCCGAAGCCCAACGCAACCGAGGTCTCGAGCTCGTAGGTGAAGGACGAGTCGTTAAGACGGAGCTTGTCGAGTGCGTCCTTGAGATCGCCGTATTTTGAGCCGTCGGCAGGGTAGATTCCTGCGTAAACCATAGTCTGAGCCTTCTTGAAGCCGGGTAACGGCTTTTCGCAGGGGTTGTCGACGAGAGTAACCGTGTCGCCGACGTCGGTGTCCGCGATGTTCTTGATGCTTGCGGTGAAATATCCGACCTCGCCCGCCTCGAGAATATCCTTCTTGTCGAGCGCGAAGGTGGAAAGCGTACCGAGCTCGACGATCTCAAATTCCGCACCGGTGTGCATCATCCTTACTCTGTCGCCGACCTTCATACGTCCGTTCATAACGCGGACATAGACGATAACGCCCTTGTAGGAATCGTAATAGCTGTCGAAAACGAGCGCCTCGAGCGGCTTTTCTCTGTCGCCCTTGGGAGCGGGAACGTATTTGACGACCTGCTCGAGCACTTCCTTGATGCCGATACCCATCTTCGCGCTGATACAAGGCGCTTCGTCGGCAGGGATGCCGATAACGTCCTCGATCTCGTGCTTGACTCGTTCGGGGTCGGCGCTCGGAAGGTCGATCTTGTTAATAACGGGAAGTATCTCTAAGTCGTGGTCGACGGCAAGATATGCGTTGGCAAGCGTCTGAGCCTGGATACCCTGGGTCGAGTCGACGATAAGGATCGCGCCCTCGCAAGCCGCGAGCGAACGTGAGACCTCGTAGCCGAAGTCGACGTGGCCGGGGGTGTCGATAAGGTTGAGCGCGTAGGTCTCGCCGTCGTCCGCCTTGTAGTCGAAGCGAACGGCACGCGCCTTTATGGTTATACCGCGCTCGCGCTCGAGATCCATGCTGTCGAGCATCTGCTCGTCAAGCTCGCGCTTTTCGACGGCGCCGGTGTATTCGAGCAATCTGTCGGCGAGCGTGCTCTTGCCGTGGTCTATGTGTGCTACAATAGAAAAATTTCTGATTTTGGAAATCTCAGTCATCTGCTTTTTTTCCTTGCTGTTGATTATTCAAGAAATGCTCGCTTCTGAAATGAAACGAGCATTTTCTCATTATTGGATTTGATTATTTGGATTCCTTCTTCTT
This sequence comes from Eubacteriales bacterium, assembly GCA_045535385.1. GTDB lineage: Bacteria > Bacillota > Clostridia > Oscillospirales > CAG-382 > Coliplasma. The sequence goes on along the minus strand of JAZSLN010000075.1, from coordinate 6,880 downwards.
GGTCTTGATAACCTTGGTGAGGAAATCCCAGACCATACCGGACATAAATACCGAGGAGAACAAGCCTGCAACGATACCTACGATAAGAGGAAGCGCGAAATCACGGATCGAGTCGCCGCCGAGAATGTAGATCATACCGATGGTGAGAAGAGTGGTGATGGTGGTGTTGATGCTTCTTCCGAGGGTTTCGTGGATACTCTTGTTAACGGTATCACTGAAGCAAGCGCTTGTATCCTTCTGTTTGTTTTCACGGATTCTGTCGAATACGATGATGGTCGCGTTGATGGAGTAACCGAGAATGGTAAGGAGCGCCGCGATGATGTTCTGGTCGATCGGAATCTGTAAAAGCGCATAAACCGCGAACATAACGAAAAGGTCGTGTGCAAGACAGATAACAGCCGCTAAGCCGGAACGGAAATCGAAACGGATCGAGATGTAGATGAGCATAAGAACGACTGCGATCGCTACTGCGAGGATAGCCTTCTTGGTGAGCTCAGCACCGACGGTGGGGGAGATGACCGCGATCTCGATGTTGTCGATATCGGTATCGGGATAAGCCTTCATGATCTCGTCCTGAAGAATGGACTGCTGTTCGATGGACAAGGGCTCGGTACCGGTACGGATGATAACGGTGGTGTCGATCGTGGTGGACTTAACGGTCTCGGAAACGTATTTCTGACCGATATGCTCTTCGATGATCTTGTTGATGCTGTCGCAAACTTCGTTTGTTGCCTTGGTGCCGAGGTCGAGGGTGATCTCGGTACCGCCGGAGAAGTCGATGTCAATGTTGAAGCCGCCTCTGATGAAGAAGGAAGCTATACCTACTACGAGGACTACTGCGATAACAGCAAGGGTAACTTTTCTGTTTTTAATAAAGTGGAACTTGCTCATTATTTAGCCCTCCTTCCCAAAGGTCTGTAAAGCGAAGGTTTGGTAACGCCCATTTCAAGGCTGAAATTGAGCAATACGCGGGTAACAACCAACGCGGTGAAGAGGGAAATAACAACACCGATGAAGAGGGTGGTTGCGAAACCTTTAATGGTACCCGAACCGAGGAAGTAAAGAACCGCACAAGCGATAATGGTTGTTACGTTCGAGTCGAGAATAGCGGTGAATGCTCTCTTGAAGCCGCCCTTGACAGCCGCTTTTGCGGTCTTGCCGAGGTCGATCTCTTCCTTGATTCTTTCGAAGATAACGACGTTTGCGTCAACCGCCATACCTACCGAAAGAACGATACCTGCGATACCTGCGAGGGTGAGGTTAGCCTGGGTAAGAACAAGAACCAAGCCGAAGATTCCGATGTAAGCAACGAGCGAAATAACCGCTAAGAAACCGGGGTACTTGTAGTAAATGCACATAAAGAGCATAACGAGCGCGATACCGATAGCGCCTGCGATGAGTGCGCTGGAAAGCGAGTTTTCACCGAGGGTAGCGCCGACGGTTCTCTGTTCAACAGGGGTGAGCTCGTATTTGAACGCACCTGCGTTGATGTTGTTGGCGAGCATCTGAGCGTCTTCGAGAGTTTCGAAACTGCCGCTGATCATAGCGTTGCCGCCGGTAATTACTTCGTTAACGTTGGGCGCGCTCAAGAGCATATCATCCATGTAGATGTATATCTTCTTGTCGGTGGAGTTTGCGAGAGCTGCCTTGGTAGCCGCTTCGAACTTCTTTGCGCCTTCGCCAGTCATCTTGAGGGATACGCCGATTTCGGTAACACCGTTTTCGTCGTAGTAGGTGCCGTATGCGTTTTCAACGTCTGCACCGGTAAGAACGACCTCTTTATTAGCGTCCTTGAATTCGAGCTTGGCGGTCTTCATGAAGTTTTCGATAGCTTCCTGAGGATCGGCAACGTCGGGGATCTCGATGGTGATCATATCATCACCTACGCGGTAACAAAGAGCTTCGGTAAGACCCTGACCGTCAAGACGGTCTCTCATAACCGTGTAAACCGAATCCATACCCGTGTCGAGCGTGTCGCCGTCGTCATCGGTTTTAGCCTGGAAGGTAACGACCGAGCCGCCTGCCAAGTCAAGGCCGAGACGGACAGCGTCGTCCTCAAATATTCCTTTTAACTGCGTTTCATCGTTGATGTAAAGGCCGCAAACCGTAATCGAGCAAACGAGCGCGATCGCGATAAGAACCACTACAAATTTCGATATACTTGCAGCGCGTGATAAATTCATCTGCAAAATACCTCCGGTAAAAAAATCGTTAATTATTTAACATTTCAATTATACATATATAACCCGAATAAGTCAAGCATTATTTTCGTATAAACGACCTGTTATGAGCAATATCGTAAAGTTTTTTTGGTGAAAAATCCGTTAAAACGGAGAGTATCGGTCAATATATGATTTTTATTGCCTTGGGGCATATTTTAATTTCCGCTTCGCTGTGTATACCGCCGTTTTCGCCGTCGAGCGTCCACCTTTGCGGCTCGTCGACGGTGATCTTTAACTCCTTCGCCTGCCGTCTTATAAATCGGTCGGTCGAAAGGTTGGAGTTGATAAGGTCGTTGGTGAGCGAGGTTCCGTCGATTATCGTGTTCGGGTACTTGATAAGTATGATCTCGAATAAGCCGTCGTCAAACTGAACGTCGTCCTTTTCGAGATTAAGCATTCCGCCGATATGCAGTGTGTTCGAGATAGAAACGAAGATCAGGTTTTCGCTGATGGTTTCGCCGTCAAGCTCTATCGTATATCTGGTGCGCTTTACGTCCTTAAGTTCTGTAATACCCTTGATAACGTAGGCGTTGTGCCCCAAAACGTTCTTTAATTGCTGGGACGTCGTGTAGGAGGTCGAGGTGAACAACCCCGCGCTGGCGATATATACAAAGTACCGTCCGTTGAAGGAGCCCACGTCGATCGCAACAGGGTCGTGCGTTGCGATAATATGGCAAGCCTCCTCGGTGTCGCTCGTAAGACCCAACGACGAACCGAAATCGTTAGCCGAACCGAGAGGGATGTATCCCAAAGGAACGTCTGCGCCGCTTTTGATGACGGCGGTAGCGACCATATTCAACGTACCGTCGCCGCCCAAAGCAACTATCTTGTCGTAATTATTAGCTTCTTTGATGATCTTTGCCTCGGTTGCTCCGTCAGGCTCGGTGAGCATAACGGTAACGAGATATCCGTATTTCGAAAAGGTGTCGATGAGCTCGAAAAGCTTAGCCCTTCCGAGACCCTTTCCCGAAACGGGATTAAGCACCAATAAGATCCTGTTTTTGGAGTATAAGCTCTCCACTTTTGAAAACCCCTCTTTCTGTAATAATGCCCGAGATCAGCTCCGCGGGCGTAACGTCAAACGCGGGGTTGAAGACTTTCGCATCCTTGTGTGTCATATTCTGTACGTAATGTAATTCGGTAACCTCGGTCTCGGCGCGTTGCTCGATAACTATCGAGCTACCGTCGGGACAATCGAAATCGATGGTAGAAAACGGTGCGCAGACGTAAAAAGGGATACCGTAATACTTAGCGATTATCGCAACACCTAAAGTGCCTATCTTGTTTGCGGTGTCGCCGTTTGCGGCTACTCTGTCGGCACCGACGAAAACAGCGTTGATCTTACCGCTCGACATAAGCGAAGCCGCCATGTTATCGCATTGGAGCGTAACGTCTATTCCGCTTTCCGCAAGCTCGTATACCGTAAGACGCGCGCCCTGAAGGAGCGGTCGTGTCTCGTCGGAATAGACCGATATGCTTTTGCCGTTCTCCGCAGCAACGTAAACCGGAGCAAGCGCCGTTCCGTATCTTACCGCCGCGAGCGAGCCCGCGTTGCAATGGGTAAGAATACCGTCGCCGTCCTTTATAAGCTTTTCGCCGTACTCACCGATCTTGCGGCAGGTTGCGATATCCTCGTTGTAAATATCGAGCGCCTCCTGCTTCAAAGCGGCTTTTATACCGTCAACACCCAAACCGAGCGAGGCTTCGGCGCGCTTGACCATCCTGCGTAAAGCCCAGGAAAGGTTGACTGCGGTCGGGCGCGAGCTGTTGACGTACTGAGCGCTTTTTTTGAGGGAATATATAAAACCCGCTTCGCTCTCTTCCTCGAACCTCGAAGCGGCGGCATAAAGCCCGATAGCCGCCCCGACACCGATAGCGGGTGCGCCTCTGATAGCAAGGCGCTTGATGATTCCGTAAAGGTCGAAGGTGTCCTTGCAGGAGCATACCGAAAGCTCGTTCGGAAGCTTGGTTTGGTCTATATACATCAGAAGATCGTTTTTTTCGTCAAGCCATACTGTGTCGATCATAGCTACCCTCCGAAATAACTTTTGTTTAACTTATATTGTACCACATGTTGTTGGATATTGCAATATCAAAAGCTTTGTGATATTATTAAATAAATTAATAAAAAGGATTAATTATTATGACAAAATATTATTTCGGTAAACCCAAATCTTCCCCCGTGAAGCTTAAAAAATCCGCTCTTTTCAAGCTTTCCGAGCTTAACGCTCCCCGTAAGGAGTCCGACGGATTCCGCTATCTCGACGTTAAAAACGCGCCCTTTGTTATCGGCGGAATAAAAAATCCCGATGATAATTACGGCGAGTATTACCGCCTTGATGCGTCGAAGAGGGAAGAGTATTCCGATGCTAACCGTTCGCTCGGTGAATGTACCGCGGGCGGTTCGGTGAGATTCGCCACCGATGCCGAGGAGATAGCTATCCGCGTGAATCTTCGCGCGGCTTGCGTCGGTATGCACCATTTTGCCGACCGCGGCGTGTACGGTCTCGATGTTTATGTCGGTACGGGCAGTAAGCGCGTTTATGCCGGCGCGCAAATGCAGATGTTTACCGGCGACCCCAACTTCCACCAAGAAGTTTTAGCGCTTGAAAAGGGTGTAAAGGAGATCCAGATAAATCTCCCTCTTTACGGCGGTGTCTCTAAGCTCGAGATAGGCTTCCCGACCAAAGCGCGCGTTGGCGCACCCACTCCCCGTACTAACGGTGCGATCGCTTTCTACGGCTCGTCTATCACCCAGGGCGGCTGTGTTTCGCGCCCCGCGAACTCCTACTGTAACATTATCTGCCGCGCGCTCGATGCCGACTGCGTAAGCTACGGCTTTTCGGGCAGCGCTATGGGTGAATTATCCGTCGCCGAGCATATTGCCTCGCGTGAGCTTGCCTGCTTCGTAATGGATTACGATTTTAATTCTCCTACGGCGGAAACGCTTGCCGAAACTCACGAGCCCTTCTTTAAGCTTATCCGCGAACGTCAGCCCGAGCTTCCCGTTGTGTTCGTAACCCATCCTTATTACGGAAAACCCGACGAAAACGATAAAAAACGTATCGCCATCGTAAAGAAAACCTACGAAAACGCAGTCAATGCGGGCGATAAAAACGTTTATTTCGTCGATTCAAGCGCCTTCTTCTCGGATGAAATGCGCGACCTCTACGCCGTCGATTACCTCCACCCGAATGACCTCGGTCAATTCTCCATGGCGAAGGTGATATTTCCGGTAGTGAAGAACGCATTAAGTAAATAAGGAAAAGCCGAGAGGGGGTCCTCTCGGCTTTGTTTGTATCTGAAATCAATAACCTATACTTGTTAAACGGCGAATAAAACAAAAAGACGGTTCATTTGAATCGTCTGTTTATAATTGAAATTCATAAAAAATATACATCATAATAGTGATATTCTGCGCTAACGCACAGAGTGATATTTTTGATAAATCAAAAGTGATATTAAAACCTTCGGTTTTAGTGATATTTTATTCGCCCTAAACTGCCGAAGGCAATATCACTCTTTTTGGAAATATCTCGCCTGCGGCGAGGTATTCCAAAAGAATATAACTCAGAAGCAATATAACTCGACAATTGAAAATTGGCGAATAAAACTGAAGCACACTCGGGAACGAGTGTGCTTCATAGGAAAGGTATACTTATTTGATGGTGATCTTAGCGCCGACTTCTTCGAGCTGCTTCTTAAGATCTTCAGCTTCTTCCTTGGAAACGCCGGTCTTAACCATCTTAGGAGCTTCGGTAACGAGGGTCTTAGCTTCGCCGAGACCGAGGCCGGTGATTTCCTTAACAGCCTTGATAACCTTGAGCTTAGCAGCTTCGTCGAAGGAAGTAAGTTCAACGTCGAATTCGGTCTTTTCTTCTTCAGCGGGAGCTGCAGCAACAGCAACGCCTGCAACTGCTACGGGAGCAGCGGAAACGCCGTATTTTTCTTCAAGAGCCTTAACGAGGTCTTTGAGTTCGAGAATAGTAAGGGAATCTACGAGGTCAAGAATCTGATTGATTTTTTCCATTTTAATTTTTCCTCCAATTAATAATGTGTTTTGTTTTTAATAATTATTCAGCTGCAGCTTCTTCTGCAGGAGCGGATTCGCCGCCTTCCATCTTGTCGATAATCGCCTGGATACCGTAAGCGAAACCGTAAAGACCGGACTGGAGAGAACCCATAAGTCTGCCGATAAGGACTTCTTTGGAAGGAGTGTCGGCAAGTTCCTTCACACCGTTTGCGTCGAGCAATTCGCCGTCAACAAAACCTGCTTTGAGCACGAAGTTTTCGTGATCCTTAGCGTAGTCGTTGAGAATTTTTGCGGGAGCGACGGGGTCGTCCGCACAAGTAGCAAGAGCGGTCATACCGGTAAGCTGGTCCTTAAGACCTTCGAAGCCGATAATGTCGCAAGCCTTGGAAGTAAGAGTATTCTTAACAACAGTGTATTCAACACCTGCTTTACGAAGGTCGCTTCTGAGCTTGGTGTCGTCTTCTACGGTAATGCCCTGATAGTTAACGATAACACCGCCGGCAGCGTTCTTCATTCTCTCGGCAAGGTCTGCTACGAGCTGTTTCTTTTGCTCGAGAATGTTTGCGTTAGCCAATTGTATACCTCCTAATGTATTTTGTACGAAAAATAAATGCTCCGAAGACAT
>JAZSLN010000074.1:0-11631 GCA_045535385.1 Eubacteriales bacterium | reverse complement strand
GCCGTCGTAAACCGCGTTGGCAACGTCGGATATCTCTGCGCGGGTAGGGCGGGGGTTGGTTATCATCGATTCGAGCATTTCGGTCGCGGTTATAACGCGTTTTCCGAGCAGACGGCACTTAGTGATGAGCTTTTTCTGTATAGCGGGCAATTCCTCGTAAGGAACCTCAACGCCGAGGTCGCCGCGTCCTATCATAATACCGTCGCATTCGGTGCAGATAGATTCGATATTGTCGATGCCTGCGCGATTTTCTATCTTCGCGATAAGGCTTATGCCCTTTGCGCCGTTGGCTTTGATAAATTCCGAAACCGCTTTGAGGTCTTCAACCTGCGAAACGAAGGAGCAGGCGATAAAATCGATATCCTGCGAGATACCGAAAAGAAGGTCGCTCTTGTCCTGATCGCTGAGGTATTCGCTCTTTAAGACCTTATTCGGGAAGCTCATACTCTTGCGGTCGCTTAACTTACCGCTGTTGAGCGCTTCGCAGATAATGTCATTTCCGTCGATGGATTTGACTTTGAAAATAACAAGCCCGTTATTGACGAGTACGGTATCACCGACCGAAAGCTCGTTTGCGAGCTTTTTGTAGCTGACCGAAACGCGCTCTTTGCTGCCGACGATATCATCGGTAGTGAATGTGAATTCGTCGCCCTGATTGATCTCGACTCCGCCGTTCTCGAAAATGCCGATACGGTATTCGGGTCCTTTGGTATCGAGAAGGATTCCTATCGGAAGCCCGAGCCTTTCACGAACGGATTTTATCATCTCAATACGCTTTTTGTGGTCGTCGTGCGTACCGTGGGAGAAATTAAGACGCGCGACGTTCATTCCCGCCAAGCACATCTTCTCGATCATTTCCTCGTTTGAACACGCAGGACCGATAGTGCATACTATTTTAGTCTTTCTCATATAAAGTACCTCGTTTTAAGAAAAAAGCAGAACTGTTCCCCGAAAAAAGGATAGTCCTGCCGTTTGTCGATTGATTATTTGACATAAATAGAACCGTTAGGCTCTATGACAGACTCCACCGCTTATGTCTTTTTTACGTTATATTCGTGAAAAACCTCGGGGCATTATGCATAGCCCAAATTATTCGAAATATCTGTATTTTTTGCCGTTGGGAAGAGTTACAAATTTACCGCTTTCGCCCTCGAGAATAAATCCTTCTTCGCATTCCTTGCGGACGGTCGTTTTCGCTTTTCCGCTGATGGCGCGCTCGATATCACCGCAAACAGCCGCCGCGGTGGGAAGCGAACCCGCGCCCTGACCGTAGAATACGACCTCACCGACGCAGGAGCCGATAACGCTGACAGCGTTGAATGCCTCGCGGATAGCGTGGAAAAGGCTCTGACTGCTTACGAGATGAGGCGCGACGAGAATACGCGCGTTGTTGTCTCCGATTTTTTCGGCAAGCGCAACAAGACGTATAACGCAACCCATCTCTTCGGCTAAGCGAATATCCTCGCTGGTAACGTTTTCGATGCCCTCGACGTGGGGGATGGATTCGTAGGAAATATATTTATCGAACGCAATGCCTGCGAGGATCGCGATCTTTCTTGCGGCATCAAGTCCTGCCAGATCGGCGTGGGGGTCTGCCTCGGCAAAGCCCAATTCCTGCGCGGATTTAAGAGCCTCTGCGAGCGATTTGCCCTCGGACTGCATATGGGTGAGGATATAGTTGGTAGTGCCGTTAAGAATACCCGCAACGCGAAGAATGTCGTCGCCCGCGAAGCAATCGTTAAGGGGAGCGATTATCGGAATACCGCCGCCAACGCTTGCCTCGTAAAGATAGACAACTCCGTTTTCAGCGGCAACCGCTTCCAATTCCGCGCCGTATTTATCGACGCAAGCCTTATTGGAGGTGACAACGTTTTTACCCGCCTTGAGCGCGGCAAGGCTGAATTTATATGCCGCACCGATACCGCCCATGGTTTCAACAACAACGCTTACGCTTTCGTCGGCAAGAATCTTGTCGAAATCGGTCGTAACACGGTCGCCCAACGGATGGTCGGGGAAGGTACGAAGGTCGAGAATATATTTGATATTAACGTCGCAAAGCGGTTTTTTCGACGAACGCTTGATAACCTCGTATATACCGCCGCCGACAACACCGAAGCCAAGTATTGCTATATTTGCCATAAAACATTACTCCAAAAACTCATTTGGAAATATTTTATCATACAATATCACTTTTTTCAATACCTTTACGGAATAAAAAACTGTCTTTATTATCGTATGTATGCTTGATTTCGGGCTAAATATGTTGTATCATTAGTGAGTAATGATTTTTATTATTTCGGAGAGCTTTGTGAAAAGGATTTTCGTCGACAAGATACCCGATTCGGTATCGTTATATTTCGAAAGCGAGGGCATCGTGCTTGACGATGTGCTTATTTCGTTGCGCTCTGATTTAAGAATCGACGGCTCGAACGGCGACTGTTACGTGATGATACTCAAAGACCGCTTCGCCATCGCCGAGGGCATTTTGGTTTTCTCGTCGGCAGGACGCGATTTCGAGGGCAAAAGCGTTCGGAAAGAGGATTTCCGCGTTTCGCGTTTCGAGGTTTTCGATTTTGCCGATTTTGAGGACCCGAAAGCCGAACAGCTTATCTCCACAGGCCGCGTTGTCGCGAACGTAAACGGCGAGGACCGTCTTTTATACAATTTCTCGTCGGCTTGTAAACACGGCGCCTCGGTCTTCTGCCGAGCAATAAACGACCTTAAAAACAAGGGCGAACTTTTGGAGCAGGAATATATCGACGAGGATTACGAAAAGCACGTTTGCGAGAAATGCGGACGCCGTTATCCCGATTCGGAACTTCGTGTTTGTCCCCACTGTATGGATAAGGCGCGCCTTGCAAAACGTCTCGCTGTGTTGTTTTTCAGCTATAAACGCTCGATTTTCCTTATGCTTTTGTCGTTTGGAATGATCGCCGCACTCGGAGTCGTTACCCCCTATATAAGTAACGAGCTTTTATACGATAAGGTGCTTTCGAATCTTGATTCGACCGCGGCGGACGTGCTGGGAATAGTGCTTCTTATAATCGGAGTGCGTATCCTTACGCTCTTTATAAATCTTATTTCCGGTGCGATTAGCGGAACTGTTGCCGCCGACGTTACCTATGATTTGAAAAAAACCATATTTAATACGATAAGCAATCTTTCGCTCGCCTTTTTCACCAATCGTCAAACCGGCGGTTTGATGACTCAGGTCAACGGCGACAGCCTTACGCTTTATTGGTTTTTCTGCGACGGATTTCCGTATCTCGTCCTTAACGTGCTTCAGCTTTTGGTCATTATGGGCGTTATGCTGAGCCAGAACCTTGTTCTTGCGCTCTACACGTTCATAACCATTCCTCTTTTCTTCATTGCGTTCAAGTTTATTTTCAATGCGTTCGATAAGCTCCACGCGAAGAATTATTCGAAGCATCGCTCCTTTAACAGCCTTATTTCCGACGTTCTGAACGGTATGCGTGTCGTTAAGACCTTCTCGCGCGAGGATGAGGAGCTTAAACGCTTCGACGGAAGAAGCCGCGACGTTGCGGAATCGCGAACCGACATTGTTAAATTCGATGCGCGCGTTTTCCCCTTCCTCCATTATCTTCTCCGTATCGGTTCCTACGTCGTTTGGGGTATCGGCGGATGGCAGGTAATGAACGCGACAGGAGATATGAGTTACGGCCGTTTGATGGCATTTATCGCCTATTTCTCGCTTATTTACGGCCCTATCGAGCAATTGGCGAACGTTTCTAACTGGTGGAGCGAAACCCTGAACGCTATCCAGCGCCTTTTCGAGATTCGCGACGCCGAGCCCGACGTTCGTGAGTCGAAAAATACGGTTGTTCCCGTCGAAAATAAAGGCGAGGTCGAATTCCGTAACGTTTCGTTCTCATACGTCGAAAACCGTAAGGTTATCGATGACGTAAGCTTTTCGATTCCTGCGGGAAAAACTCTCGGTATCGTCGGTCAGACGGGCGCGGGCAAGAGTACGTTGGCGAATCTTTTGACTCGACTTTATGACGTTAAGACGGGCGCGATTTTCATCGACGGTGTTAATATAAAGGACCTCCCCTTCGATTATCTCCGCGATAATATAGCTATCGTTTCTCAGGAAACCTACCTTTTCCGCGGAAGCATTCTCGATAATATCCGCTACGCGCGTCCCGATGCAACAAGGGAAGAGGTTATCGCCGCTGCGAAAATTGCTTCGGCACACGATTTTATCGTGAAATATCCCGACGGTTATAATACCGAGATAGGATTGGGCAAAAAAGAGCTTTCGGGCGGTGAAAAGCAGAGAGTTTCGATTGCACGTGCGTTATTGCGCGACCCGAAAATTCTTATTCTCGATGAGGCGACAGCCGCGATGGATACCCAAACCGAGCGAAGTATCCAAGCTGCGCTCGACCGATTGACCAAAAACCGCACGACGGTTATAATCGCCCACCGACTTTCTACGTTGCGTAACGCCGATAATCTTATCGCTATCGAAAACGGACGCGTTGCCGAAAGCGGTACAGCGGAGGAGCTGCTGAAGCAAAAGGGCGTTTACTATAAGCTTTATAAGCTCCAGGCAGAAGCTCTTAAAACCGTCGGTATTGAATAGTCAATACTTTTTTGAAGGTGATTGATATGAATGAAAACTATTTAGACCTTGCGTCGGTAATATATCTTGATTCCGAAAACTCGCGGTTCTATCTTACCGCGAACGGATTTCCTGCGCTCGAGGCGGTGTTGCCTAAAAAGGGCGACGATTTGGAAGCCAAAGCCGAGGAGGTTTTCGAAAAGCAGGATCTGGGACGTGTGTTCTTCCATCGGTGCTTTCCGTTCGAAACTCCCGATGAATATATTTCGGTACTCGATAAGGACGGACGTGAGCACGCGATGATCCGTCGTATGAGCGATCTTCCCGAAGAGGCACAGACGATAATAAATAACGAGCTCGACCGTAAGTATCTATGCCCGGTTATTGAAAAAATCGTTTCGCTAAAAGAAAAGCTCGGCTATTCCTTCTGGAAGGTGAAGACCGACCGAGGAGATATGTCTTTTTCGATGCACGATACGTATAGAAATATCGCTCGCGTCGGCAACGGAACTCTTATTATAAGCGACGTCGACGGCAACCGTTTCCGTATAAACGACGTTTCAAAGCTCGACAGAAAAAGTTTTAAGAAAATAGAGTTGTATCTGTAAATGAAGAAAAAAGAAAGCCCCGCGAAGCTGGCTTTCAAGGCATATGCCGCTGAGTTGAAATCCGCTTCGGGTAATGAAAAAGCGTATATTTTCCCGTACGACCTGTCGTTTGGTAATAAGCAGGTCGTGGGTTGTTGCGCTCTTTCGGAGGGTAAGCTTTATCTTAAAGACAGCGAAAATACGGAAATTCGTGTTATTCCGCTCGAAACGCTCGGAGAGATCCGCTTTGTTAAGAATTGGGGCTGTGTTTCGCTCGAGGCTTCGACGGATGACGGCGGCATCGAGATTTGCCGTTGCGAAATGCGTATGGAAAGTGCGCTCCGCGCCGCTTCTAAAAAAGTCGAAGCCGCCAGAAAAGGGCGTGATATCCCCGATCCGTTCATTCCGCGCTGTCCGATTTGTGGAAAACCTTACGCGCGCGGAAGCACAACCTGCCGCCATTGCGTAAACAAAAAAAGGCTTTACGCAAGACTTTTGCCCTATATGAAGCCTCATATAGTAAAGCTTTTGCTCGCGACTCTCTGCCTTGTTGCGACCTCGGCGGTTGCGATTTTCCTGCCGATGGTCAATAAAACGCTTATAAACGATTATATCGCCGCGACACCTCCGCCCGAGGATAAAAGCGGCTTCGTCTGGCTCGTTCTTTTGATGGCAGTCCTCGGCTTGCTTCCTGCGATCCTCTCGTGGCTGAGAAGAAGCTTAATAGCCGACGTTTCGAAGGAAATGCTGCTGAAATTGCGTGAGGATGTTTATAAAAAGATTCAGGAGCTGTCGCTTTCGGGTCTTAATAAGTTATCCGCAGGTGAGCTTATCCAACGCGTTTCGGGCGATACGAACGAGCTCCGCGAGTTTATGACATGGCTCGTTCCGAACCTTATACAGCAGGCGCTTACGCTTTCCGCAGTTGCGGTTATGCTGTTTATGCTCAACTGGAAATTGACAATACTGATCATTATTCCCGTTCCGCTTCTCGTTTTGATGTTCCGTGTTATCCAAGCCTTCACCCGTAAGCTTTACCACCGTCAATGGCAGGTTGAAAGCGACGCAGGAACGCTTATGCACGACGTTTTTTCGGGTATGCGCGTCGTTAAGACCTACGGTACCGAAAAGCGCGAGGAAAAGAGGTTCGACGAAGCGGCAAAGAAGATTGCCGATATAAGCAAGAAAAACGAGCTTACCTGGAATATGATAATGCCGTTCGCTTCCTTCCTTTTGAGCGTAGGTGAATATGCCGTGTTATACTTCCTCGGAAGAGAGCTGGTCGGCGACCCCTCTTTTATAACTTCCGGAAACGCCGATTTTGCGCTCGGCGACCTTGTTCAGTTCCTGTCTTACGTTGCGCTTGTGTATGAACCGATACGCTGGATGGCTTTCGTTCCTCGTAGAATAGCGAGAGCAACCACCTCGTTATCGAAAATAGTCGAATTAATGGACGAAAAGACCGACCATTTTGCCGATGGAATCGTTCTCGGTGATATAAACGGCGATATAGAATTCAAAAACGTAAGCTTCGGTTATGACGAGGGCGAATATGTTCTGAATAATATCGACCTTTCGATAAAGAAGGGAGAGATGGTTGGATTTGTCGGAAGAAGCGGTGTCGGTAAGACAACAGCGGCTAACCTTGTTTTGCGGCTTTATGACGTTTCGGACGGAAGTATAACCGTCGACGGAACCGACCTTCGCGATATCAATCAGCATTCCTACCGATCTAAGATCGGTGTCGTTCTTCAGGAAACCTTCCTCTTCAACGGCACGATCTACAGTAATATAGCTTATGCGAAATCGGGGGCAACACGCGAAGAGGTCATCCGTGCCGCGAAGCTTGCGAACGCACACGAGTTTATTATGCGTCAGCCCGACGGCTATAACACCTATGTCGGCGACCGCGGCCACACTCTTTCGGGAGGCGAACGCCAGCGAATAGCTATTGCGCGCGCAATATTGCGTAACCCGACGATTCTTATCCTCGACGAAGCGACGAGCTCGCTCGATACCGAAACCGAAAAGCAGATCCAGGAAGCTATCGCGCGCCTTTCGGGCGGCAGAACCACAATTGCGATAGCGCACCGCTTGTCGACCCTCCGAAACGCGACGAAAATTGTTGTTTTCGAAAAGGGAAAAATCGAAGAGATCGGTCCGCATGACGAGCTGATGCGTAATAAAGGACGGTATTACCGCCTTGTTATGGCTCAACGTCAGGTGAATAAATTAAAATAACAGCAAAAAAGTGTACTTTTATATCAACAAAAGTGCACTTTTTATTATGTATTTTTGCCGTATACAATATGATTTCCACCCCTTAAAAATCGGCTTGACTTTACAATGGTAATGTATTATACTGATGAAAAGACAAAAAAGGAGAAAAAATATGAAAAAATTCGCTATATTGTTTTTTGCGCTCCTGATGTGCGTGTCTGCCTGCTCTTGCGGGTTGACGGATGAAATCGATTCCATACTTAATATGAGTCTTGACGGCGATACCTCGGAACAGAGCCAAGCCGACGTTCCGACCGTCCCCGAAACCTCCGCTTATTATGATCTGCTTGCGATTAAGAACGAATCCCCTTTGGTCGTTACTAAATATGAAAAGGGTATAGTTACCGTAAAGAATAATACCGAAGAGCAGATTTCGAGCCTTGAGCTTTTTATAGCTTCGTTTGATGAAAAGGGTGAGTTTGTCAGCGTGAAATCCGCGCTCGGCAAAACGTCGAACTACTCATCGGTTTCCTGCACTACTATTATCGCTCCCAACGGTTCGGTCGATATTAAGGTGTTGGGTGAAATTCCCGATGTGGAAAAGGCGGTAATCTCCAGCGTTATCGTTGTTTCCTACACAACCTCCGAGGGCACCGAATACCACAATAAGATCGCGGACGAGTGGGCAGCGGTTTGTATCGGAATGATACCCGATCACAAAGAACCCGAAGAACCCGTATTTGACGGCAAAAATGCTCTTTACGCACTCCGCGCGCTCGATGATAAAAGTAACGTGAAGATCAGCGACATCGACAAGAAGGATGATACCTTCGTTATGGCGATAAAGAATGAAAGCGGAACCACCGTTTCGACGGTTTGGGTCGCGATCTTCGCGGTTGATGCTGACGGTAATTACGTTGAAATATCGGCGGGCTCGACCTATTTGTCAATGACCGCTGTTTCGAATACCGCCAACGGAAAAACGATGTACGTAACCTATGCGGCGGAAAATATGGATAGGGTCGTTGCTTATGAGGCGATCGTTGCTTCGTATGATACGGCGGACGGCAAAACAGTCAATAACGAAACCGCGGCAGAGTTTATCAAGATTTGCGAATCGGTAAAGAACGGATAACAAAAATATGCACCTCAAAAGCCTTGGCTTTCGGGGTGCATTTTTATATTGTTCTAAAGAAAATGCGGCACACTGAAAAGTGTGCCGCAAAAATCATTCGTTATTTCTTGTTATTTCTTCTTAACAACAAATACAACCACAACTGCAACAACTGCAACAACTGCGATTACGATGAGAACGATAACCCAAGTGGGGATGCCGTCTTCAGCATCTTCAGCAGCAGAGGAATCTTCAGCAGAAACAGGAGCCTTGGATTCGTCATTCTTTACGGATTCGTCGCCCTTGGATTCGGTAACGGTAGAAGAGTCATCCTTGGAATCGTCGGGAGTAGCAGGTGCATCGGGAACTTCACCGGTGTATGCGGTGTAAGTAGCGGTGCAAACGTAGCTTGCATCATACCAGTTGGTGCCTGCGGTAGTGGTAGGAACTTCAAGAGTGTCGAGGTCGAGACCCTTGAAGGTGAACATCTGACCAACCTGCCAGGTAAGAGCTTCGGTGATAGCGGTGTTACAAGCCGCGTTGGTGAAGTTGGTATCGCCTTGACCGAGAGTGATGTAGTCGTTACCGTAGTTAGCAGCCCAAACGAAACCGCCTTCGGGAATTGCCTGAGGAGTAGCGGAACCATCAGCAAGACCGCTGACGATGTTGGTGATCTTATAGGTGTTTTCAACGTTTACGGGTTCGAAAACAACGTGGATCCACCAGCCTGCATGTTCGTATTCTTCAGTAAATACAACGCCGGCTCCTTCGGGATACGGATCGTTAAAATGAGTAACCCAGAAAACCTTTTCTTCTGCGGGGGTTTCTTCTGCAAAAGCAGAGGTACAGAACGCTGCGCAGAGGAGAACCGCCACGAGCGCGAAAGTCAAAAACTTTTTCATGATTATAACTCCTTGCATAGAATTTATAGGTACATTATAACCAAGTCAGTGCATTTTGTCAAGTGTATTGTTGTGCAAACTGTGTACTAAATCGTTTTTTATGTCCTCGATATTTTCCAATCCGACCGAAAGACGCAAGAGTCGGTCCGTTATGCCCAGCGCCTCCCGTTTTTCTTTCGGAACCGATGCGTGGGTTTGGGTTATCGGGTAGGTAATAAGACTTCTGAAGCCTCCAAGGCTTTCGGCAAACTTAATTATTTTTCCGCCTTTTATAAGCCTTTTTGCGTATTTTACGTCGCGGACGGTGAAGGAAACGACGCCCCCGAATCCGCTCGATTGCGAAAGACAAAGCTCTTTTCCGGGATGGGTATCAAGCCCGGGATAAATAACCGCTTCGACTTCGGGAAGACCGGATAAAAATTCGGCAACCTTGAGCGAGTTTTCCTGATGCTTTTCCATTCTGAGCGGAAGCGTGCGTATTCCGCGCAGTACGAGCCAGCTTTCGAAGGGCGAAAGCATATTTCCGAGCGTCATCGAAACCATTCTGAATTGCTCCGCCAAAGAATCGCTGTTTGTAACGATCGCGCCCGAAACGGTGTCGTGATGTCCCGACAGGAATTTCGTCGCCGAATGGATAACGATATCCGCGCCGAGTGAAAGCGGATTTTGAAAATACGGTGTCAAAAAGGTGTTGTCAACTGCGAATAGAATATTCTTTTCCTTGCAAATTTCCGCTATTTTAGAGAGCGGTATGATTTTCATCATCGGATTCGTCGGCGATTCGGCGAAAACGAGCGCTGTTTCGGAATTTATCGCGTTCGCCACGTTTTCGGGATCCGTCATATCGGTGAATACAAAATCGATTCCGAAATTTTGATATATTTTCGTTATCAGTCGATATGTACCGCCGTATAGATCGTCCGAAACTATGACGCGGTCGCCGTTTTTAAGAATCGAAAAGAGCGCGTTGATCGCTCCGAGGCCCGATGAAAAAGCGAAGCCGTGTTTTCCGCCCTCCAAAACGGCTAACGCGCGTTCGAGTGCCGACCGAGTCGGGTTACTGCATCTGGTATAAGAATAATCACCGCCCCCTCCGAAGGTCGAGGTTTGGAAAATAGGAGGACTTATCGACGCTTCGTATAAGCATTCGCCCTCGCCGAGAGCGCAAAGAGTTTCTTTGTTCAACATAAATCACCACCGTTTTTATGTTATGATAAAAGGAGCGTGTTTGACAATATGCGGTGGAATTGCTGTTTTGCCGTTGATTTTTGTGATAATGCGTGCTATAATCAAGTAAAATATGAAAGGATATTACGAAAATGAAGAGAATATTGATTTTACTCCTTGCGGTTTTTACCGTAATTTGTATGGTGGCTTGTACAGACGAAGCAAACCCCAACGAGCTTTCGGTTAAACCCATCGAATCGGATTCGGACAGCACTCCTTCGAAGCCTGCCGACCCGACTCCTGTCGTTTCCGATGATGTTTCCGACAGCGCTTCCGCGGATTCGTCCGAAGAGGCTTCTGCCGATACTTCGAAAGACGAGTCGGACGAGACTTCTCAAAAACCCTCCGATAAGCCCAACAATAACAACAAGCCTTCCGAGGAATCCAAGGAAGAGACAAGCGCAACCGCGCCCATTAAGATGGTCGGAACCTGGAAACGTGTTTCGGTTGAAACCGACGGCGACGTTAACGGCGGCGGTAATTGTACTATCGTTATTACCGGCACGAGCGAATCGAATATGAGAATTTCCTATACCGATAAAGACTATCCCGAAATGAATTATTCGAATATGTCGCTTATATTCGCTTCTCAGGATGAATTCCAGTTGTTCGGTAACGGCGAATGGTGTGCCGCGGTAGACCAATATTTCGGTCCCCACGATACTAACCATATGCTCGCTCTTTTCGATGACGGAAAGATACACCTTATGGCGATGTTTGATTTCGACGGCGGTCTCGGCTCGAGCATTGAAGTATTCGAAAAGGTTAAATAAGTTAAAAATAAAAAACGGAGCGATAAGGCAGTTTCTTATAAGGATATCAAAAAACGACAGATTTTTAAGGTCTGTCGTTTTTTTCTACATATTGGAGGCTGTATTATTCGAGCCATTGAACAAACGCGATTTTATCAGTATTGTTATATCCTGCATTAGCGTAAAAGTTTAATGTTTTGTCATTTTTTGAACCTGTAAGTAACATTATTTTATAACAGTTTGC
>JAZSLN010000027.1:0-5838 GCA_045535385.1 Eubacteriales bacterium | reverse complement strand
GAGAAGAAGACATCCGTAATAAGCGGCGATCTTCTTGCCCTTCAAAGGATTAACGGTTGCTTCCTTTACCTTGTCGTATCCGATAACGTCGCGGATAAGCTCAAGGTAGTGGTAAACCTGGGTCGAACCGTCGTATTCGTCCTCCGCCATATAGCGGTTGACCTTGCCTGCGAACTCGGGATCGTTCTGCATAGCGTAGTTGGTCTGCTTAACAACGTTGTGGCAAGCCGAGCAGACGGTAACGAGTGCTTGATCCTTAGCCTTCGCCGCCTTCAATACGCGAACGGAAGAAAGCTTGGTGGCGATCTCGTCGTTGGCGGTGGTAAATACGCCGCCGCAGCACTGCCAGTCTTCTATTTCTTCAAGCGTAACACCCAAAGCCTCTGCGCTCTTTCTTGCGTAGATATCAAGATCGATCGCTTTGTTTTTAAGTGTACACCCGGGGAAATAACTAAACTTCATTATTATACCTCCGGTTTTGAATATATGAAAAATTTAATTTGCAATATAATAAATGTAATCGGTAGACGATTTACGCCATTTCTTCGGGATGGAATACTTCGTCGAATCTTTCCGCGGTAAGGAATCCGAGCTCTACGCAAGCTTCCTTGAGCGAGATATTGTCCTTGTATGCCTTCTTCGCGGTCTTTGCTGCATTTTCGTAACCGATGTAGGGGTTGAGCGCGGTTACGAGCATAAGAGAGTTGTGAAGATTGTGATGCATCTTCTCTCTGTTAGCGGTAATGCCGACAGCACAATTCTTGTTGAAGGAAACGATAGCTTCGGAAAGAAGTCTTGCCGACTGAAGGAAATTGTAAATACATACGGGCATAAATACGTTAAGCTCGAAGTTGCCCTGCGATGCCGCCATGCTGACAGCAACGTCGTTACCCATAACCTGAACGGCAACCATGGTTACTGCTTCGCACTGGGTGGGGTTAACCTTGCCGGGCATGATGGAGGAGCCGGGTTCGTTTTCGGGAATGAAAATTTCGCCGAGACCGTCTCTGGGACCGGAAGCCAACCAACGAACGTCGTTAGCAATCTTCATCATATCGCACGCAAGCGCTTTGATGGCACCGTGAGCGAATACGAGCTCGTCCTTGGAAGTAAGAGCGTGGAACTTGTTGCTTGCGGTGATGAACTTCTTGCCGGTGATGTTGCTGACTTCCTCTGCAACTCTTTCCGCAAATCCTGCAGGAGCGTTCAAGCCGGTGCCTACTGCGGTACCGCCGAGAGCGAGCTCGCGGAGAGGATCGATGGAACGCTTGATAAGCTCAACGTCCTTCTCAAGGCTGGATCTCCAACCGCTGATTTCTTGACTGAACTTAATGGGGGTAGCGTCCTGAAGGTGGGTTCTGCCGCTCTTAACGATGCCCTCGTGTTCTTTTTCAAGACGTACAAAGGTAGCGATAAGCTCTTCAACAGCAGGGATGAGTTTGTCTTCAAGCGCAATAACTGCCGCGATGTGCATAGCGGTAGGGAAGGTGTCGTTCGAGGACTGGCTCATATTAACGTCATCGTTGGGATGAAGAAGCTTCTTACCGAGGATTTCGTTTCCTCTGTTGGCAATAACCTCGTTGGAGTTCATGTTGGACTGAGTGCCCGAACCGGTCTGCCAAACAACGAGAGGGAAATGGTCGATGAGCTTGAGCTCCATGACCTCGTTACAAGCCTGCTTGATCGCGCCGAGCTTTTCGTCGGTCATCTTTTCGGGCTTTAACGCGTTGTTGGTAATAGCGGCGGCCTGCTTGAGAACGCCGAAAGCGTGAACGATCTCTTTGGGCATGGTTTCGATACCGACGCCGATTTGGAAGTTTTCGCTGCTTCTCTGCGTCTGTGCCGCCCATAATCTGTCGGCAGGTACCTTCATATCGCCCATGGAATCGTGTTCAATACGGTACTCCATTTTCGGATTCCTTTCTGAAAAAAATATGTGAAAAATTAAAATTCGAAATTAGATGTTTGCGTTGTCAATAACTGCCTTGAGTGCAGCTGCGCTGTTCTTGAGCTTTTCGATTTCTTCTTCGGTGAGAGGAAGGTTGATTTTGCCGTTAACAGTCATGTTACCTACTCTGGTAGGAACGCTCATAACAACGTCATCGATGCCGTATTCGCCGTGGAACATTGTGCCGACGGGAAGAATGGTGTCAACGCTGTTGTAAAGAGCCTTACAAATGTGGCAAACCGCAACACATACTGCATAGAATGTAGCGCCCTTGTTCTTAATGATGATACCGCCGGACTTGCGAACGAAGTCTTCAACTTCTTCCTTGTTGAGTTCTACTTCGGGGTTGAACTGTTCAACGGGAACGCCTGCGATATTAGCGGTAGACCAGGGAGTGAAGGAGGAATCGCCGTGTTCACCGATGGTGTATGCGTTGATGTCGGCGGGATTTACGTCGTAAAGATCGGCAAGAGTGGTGCAAAGTCTCGAGGTGTCGAGCGAGGTACCGGAACCGATGATCTTGTTTTCGGGAATACCCGAGCACTTGATGAAGGTGTAGGTGAGTACGTCAACGGGATTGCTTACGATGATGTAAGTCGCATCGGGTGCGTGCTTGGTGATTTCGGGAATGATGGACTTGGTGATGTTCACGTTGATTTGAGCAAGCTCAAGTCTTGTCTGACCGGGCTTTCTTGCGACACCGGAGGTAAGGATAACGATATCGGAGCCTGCTGCATCTTCGTATTCGCCGGATTTGATGTTGAAGGGATGAGAGAAGGTCGCTGCCTGAAGAATATCGAGTGCTTCACCTTCCGCCTTCGCTTTAGCGATATCAATGAGTACGATATCGGTAGCGATGCCCTGAGTTGCGAGGGTGTACGCGATGGTGGAACCTACTGCGCCGGTTCCGATGATAGTAACCTTTTTCATAAGATACTCCTTTTTTTGGGGTGATTTATTTTTATTTTTTTATTTCGATTTAGTTTAATCCGCCTTCGACGGCTTCTTTAATAGTCTTGTCGTTGGCTTCTTTACCGAACTTTTCGACCTGTATTCGGTTCTTTTCGCTGTGGGTAAGACAACCTGCGCCTCCTATGCAACCGCCGACGCAAGCCATACCTTCGATGAAGTTGGCGTCTAATACGTTCTTGCTCTTTTTGAGAAGCGCGAGCTTGCATTCCTCGATACCGTCGCACGAAAATGCTTTAAGTACGAAATCCTCGTTGCCCTTTTCTTTTAGCGCCTGAGCAACCGCTGTCGAAAGTCCTCCGCACCTTGCGAATATTCGTCCGAAATAGGATGCGTTGTCCAAAGAGCTTTCGCCGAGATCGGTGATGTTAATATCACGGCTGTCGAATAAAGCCTGAAGCTCTTCGAAGGTTATGACCGTGTCAACAAACGGACTTACGTCGCTCCGCTTGATCTCCATCTTCTTCGCGGTACAAGGTCCGATGAAAATAACCTTTGCGGTTTCATCAAGACTCTTGATGTGCTTGGAGATCGTCGCCATAGGGGAGGGAGTGTGCGAAATATACGGCGCTAACTCGGGGAAGGATTTTTGTATATAGCTTACGAATGCGGGACAGCAGGAGCTTGCTAAGAATCCCTTTTCGACAAGCTCTTCGGTTTCCGCTTGTGCAACGATATCCGCGCCCAAAGCCGCTTCGACTACTGTGTCGAACCCTAATTCTTTAAGTCCCGTTACGACCTGACCGAGCTTGGCGTAGGAAAACTGACTCGAAATCGCAGGAGCAACAACTGCGTAAACCTTGTAGTTTTTATTGTTGTCGCTGTTCTTGAGTATATCTATCGCTTCGAGAATGTAGGATTTTTCCGAAATCGCTCCGAAAGGACATTGATATACACACGCACCGCAGGAAATGCATTTGTTGTTGTCAATATATGCCGCGTTGTTTTCGTTTGTAGAAATAGCGTTTATCTTGCAGGCGTTTTGGCAGGGACGCTTTCTGTTTACGATCGCACTGAAGGGACAAACCTTCGCGCAAAGTCCGCAGTTGACACATTTTGACTTGTCGATGTGTGCTACGTGATTTTCGTCGAATGATATCGCACCCAACTTACATACGTCCTCGCATCTGTGAGCGAAGCATCCGCGGCAAGCGTTCGTAACCTCAAAACCCGCCGTAGGACATTCGTCGCAGGCGATCTCAAGAACCTCGATAACATTCGGGTTGTCCTTGTTTCCGCCCATCGCGAGCTTGACTCTTTCCGCAACGATCGCACGCTCCTTGTAGATGCAGCACCTCGTAACGTCGGATTCGTCAATAATTATCCTTTCGGGTATGCCCAAAACGTTTTCCAAAAGAGTGCCGTCCCAGGCGTTTCTCGCGACTTCGCGTAATACCTTGTATTTTCTGTATTGAATTTTTGTATCAAATTTTCTGTTCTTGTGGTCGATCATATTATTTTTCCATTTGTAATTTCAAATGCGCAAGCGACAACGCGAGGTTTTCCTGCTGGAGCGTTATGCCCTCGTGTACGGTCAATTGGCAGGGGGCAAAATTCCAGATAGCCGTTACACCGCTCGACACAAGCCTGTCGCAAATATCCTGTGCGGCTGAAGAAGGGACGGTGATGACACCGATCTTTATCTCTTCGCGTCGGCAATACTCTTCAAGACTGTCAAGCGGAAGTATAACCTTGCCCGATTCCTTGCTTCCGCATATTTCGCCGTTAAGATCGAACGCGGCGGAGATTTCCAAGCCGTAGTTCGAAAAACCGTTGTATTCCAATAAGGCGCTTCCGAGCTTTCCGGCTCCGACGATTACTGCTTTGCAAACCGAGTTCTGACCGAGTACCTCTTCGAGCTTTTTTATAAGCCCTGCGGTCTTGTATCCTAACTTGGGTCTTCCGGCACCGCTAACCGCGCTTAAGTCTTTTCTTACTTGAACCTCGCCGAGTCCCAATGCTTTCGCAATGATCGTCGCCGAAATGTTCTCGTTTTCCTTCGGATCGAGGTTCTTCAAATATTCCAAATAAGTCGGCAATCTGCCGAGCGTAGCCTTCATTACCTGTGAGTGCTTCAATGCACAAACCTCCCATCCTAATAATTCGACCTTATTCTATCAAAAAAAACAGGCTTTGGGAATTATGAGAATGGCATATCGATATTATGTTTATTGATATACCTAGGAACGATGATAAAAAATCTTGTGTTTCCAACGCTTTTCGGTTGTTTTAACAAACGCATTTCTGTGAGTTTTTTCTCGTTTTGGAAAAGTTTTTTTCGGTTATGAGAAAATCCTTCAGAAATTCAAAAAAATTCATAACGTTTTCGTTGTTTTCTTTGTTGTTGTTGAATGTGATAATAACGTCTCTGCTGCATTTTGGATCGGTGATTTCCAAAAGCTTTACGTTGTCTCCGGATAGCCTCCCCCACGAAAATTCTGGCCAGAAGCCGACACCCATGTTAGCCGCTATCATATTCTTTACCGCAGCGGGGTTGTCGCTTTCGAATATTATCTTGGGATAGATGTCCGCGCTTCTGCAGATCCTGTCGCAGATGCTTCTGAATTGTCTCGATCCGATAAGACTGATAAACCTTTCGTTTTCGGCCTCTTTAAGAGTTATCGTACTTCGGTCTTTGTATTTGTCATTGTTGGGCACGGCAAGGAATATCGTTTCATTGCATATAAATTGATTGAGCTTTGGACTTTGCTTTCTGCCGTCGCTGAATTTTGCGGTTATTTCGATATCGAATATTTCGTTTTCGGTGTTTTGCAATAGCTGGAAATTCACGTTTTTCGAGACTTTTTTATATTCGATGATAGCGTCGGTAATGACCGTCGAAGCCGCAAGTACGTTGAGATGTATCGTTTCTTCGTGTATCTTCGATATGGTTTGGAGCGTTTCGGGCAGACTGTCCAACT
>JAZSLN010000007.1:0-10729 GCA_045535385.1 Eubacteriales bacterium | reverse complement strand
CCTGCCTTCTTAAGAGGAGCGCGGTTTTCATCGCCTGCCTGAAGGAGTGCACGAGCAACGCCGTGACGGATAGCGCCTGCCTGGCCGGAAACGCCGCCGCCTTTAACGGTGCAGATGATATCGAACTTACCTTCGGTCTTGGTAACGCCGAAGGGCTGAGTAACGATCATTTTAAGAGTTTCAAGGCCGAAATAATCATCGATATTTCTGCCGTTGATGGTAACATTACCGGTACCGGGGATAAGACGTACGCGAGCAACGGAGCTCTTTCTTCTGCCGGTGCCGTAGAAATAGGGGATAGCGGATTGATAGTTCATGTTCTAGTCCTCCTTACTTTACTTCAACAGCGATGGGGTTCTGAGCCTGCTGCTTGTGTTCGCTGCCTGCGTAAACCTTAAGTCTGCCGAAGCTTGCGCTGCCGATCTTGTTCTTGGGGAGCATACCCTTAACAGCGAGTTCAACAGCCATTTCGGGCTTGGTAGCCATAAGAGTACGGTACTTGACCGACTTGAGGCCGCCAACGTAACCGCTGTGACGGTAGTAGTGCTTCTGATCGAGCTTCTTACCGGTAAGAACTACCTTGGAAGCGTTGATAACGATAACACATTCGCCGCAATCGACGTGAGGAGTATATTCGGGACGGTGCTTGCCGTTGAGAATAGTTGCCGCGAGAACAGCTACCTTACCGAGGGTTTTGCCTTCAGCATCGATAACGTACCACTTGCGTTCAACGTTCTCTTTTTTCAACATTGTGGTGGACATTGGTTGAATTCCTTTCAATATGTCATTTTTTCGTACTTGGCTATTATAACATAAGAAACGGCGTTGTCAAGTACTTTTCGAAACTTTTTTCGTTTTTGACTGTATTTTTTTCGATTTTCTCGATTTTTCTCTGAGTTTTAGGGTTTCGGGGTAACGGTTTTGGCTTTGGATTGCTCGGATTTTTCGATAAAATCCTCTTCGTCAAAGTTTACTGTGTATTCGTAAGATTGGGTGTCGAGCTGGAATTTCAGCTTATCCAGCGAAAAGCCGTAGCAATAAGCATCTTCGCCGACGTAATAGGTTACGGTGCTCGCATTAATTATCGCTTCCGGGCATTTTGTAACGATCTCGGTGTAATACTTACGCGCGCTTTCGGGGTTGGGCAACGATACCTTCTGGCGCATTCCTCCGACTGTGTCGTTTACAAAATAATAATCGTAGGTATACCTTACGCCGTGTCTTTCGCTGGTCGCGGTGACGGTGTATTTAGATTTAAGGAAAGTGTATTTTTCGGTGATTGCGTTTTTGTCGGGCTTAGGGAAATTAGCCTCCGACTCCTCGCTTGTGTTACTTTCTGCGGGGCTGATGTTGGGGTTATCGGTACAACCGAATATACATCCCGACAAAACAGCACACAGTAAAATCAATGCAATTTGCTTCATTTTTCTGTCCTCAAAAAAGGTTTTGTCATTTCACTCCATAGTCTATTGACAAATGCAATTGATAATGATATAATTCACGCGCAACGAACAAATGTTCGGAGCGTACGGACGTCGGTTAAGCGGTTAGCTCCATCCGCCCCGACGATAGGGGAATGTTGCGGAAACATCCGCCGTAATATTCATTATTTTAAGAATTTTAGAAAGAAAGGCTGGAAAATGGATTACAGAGAATACTCAAAGGATTTATTATCAAGAAAAAAGCATCTCACCTCGGCTTACGCTTCGCTGAACGCGGAGATTGAAATGCTTGAAAAAGAGAAGACCGCTTGTAAGGTTGCCGCGTCAAACCACGGCGATGAAAGGTTATACGAGGAACGTATTATAAACGTTCTTACGGATTTAGAGGATTGCCGTTTCAGACGTTCGGTGGTTGAACGCGAGCTTATCAAGATAGAAAAGGGAATGAACGCTCTTAACGATTATCACCGTGATATTATTGAGCAGCTTTTTGTCGAACGTGAAAGCGATGCAGTCGAATATTTAATGACGAAATGGTTTAAGGAACGCTCGACGATATATCGCGACAGAACACGCGCGCTCGAGGATTTTACACGTTCGGTATATGGCGTAGTGCAGCTGTAAAATCCTTCTCTTCTAAACCGATTTTATAAATTGCCTCTTCCTTTTCGCTGTGTCTTGCCGTAAAGGCGCTTATTCCGTGGGCATCGCTTCCGAGGAAGAATTCGCATCCCGCTCGCTTGCAGGCTTCGAAAAATCTGCGATAGCAGAATTCGTTTCCCGCTTCGGGCGGGATACCTTTTAATACCGAAAGATTCGCTTCGACGGCGAGATTTGCTTCTTTTGCGGCATAGGCACATTCGTCAAGCGAATTATCGCTTATATAAGAATAGACCGCTTCGGCATATTCGGCGCTGTCGCCGATAGGATACATCGGATGAGCCAAGCCGAAGAGCATACCGCGTTTTTCGTGTCCGCAAATCGACAGAAAGCTTTTTATAAGAAAATCCGCGTGTTTTTCGGGGTTGCCTGCACAATCTTCGGGGATAACAAAGCCCCGCATATGAGTGTGTGAATGAGGTACGATAACGTAATCTACATACTGACGTCCTTCCTCGCCCAATCCGAGCAGGAAGTTGGCAAATTCGCCCTCGGCACCGAGAACGACCTTTATCCCTTCGATATTTTCGATTTCTTTTTTACGCTCGGCAAGTCGTTTATAGTTTTGCGGCTTATACCAATCCGACGCTCCGTCAACCGTCGAATCCCATGCGTGGTCTGCGAAACCGACAAGGGAAAGACCGGATTGCTTAGCCGCGGATATATAATCCGAAATAAAAGCGTCGCGGCTTCCGCAGGAAGAAAGGTGAGTGTGTATGTGAATGTCGTAATTGATCATAATTTCATCCAAAATAATATTCTTCTGTTTCTTCATCAAAAAGAATTGTTTTGACGGACGTGTTGCCATCGGCATAATTAAAGGTATATTCGGTGCCGTTTGCTTCGTATTTGAAAACGATCGTCATATCGCCGCAATCAAGCTCGGGATAATAATGGACGAATATACTGCGTTCGGGGTATTCGATACATTCCAGTATCTGAAGCATTCTTCCTTCGCCGTCGGTGATATCCTCCACCCAAAACTCAAGCCCGTTTATTTCGGTCTTGTAAATGCCTTCGGTTTCATCGTATACGATTTCGCCATAGACCAAATCAACGCTTCTTCCGTCTTTTAGATTGAGTGTAAGAGTGCCGTTATCATCGTTTTTGACGGCATCAAATTCGGTGAAGTATTCGCCTTTACCGTCGTCGTAAAAGGTATAAACACTGTGCTCGACGGTGATCTTTTCGAGCGTTTTTGTGTCGGATGCCTTAGAAGCGGCAGGGCTGTTTTCGGAAACTGTCTCGGAAGCATCTGCAGCCGATGCCTTATCGTCTGACACCGAAACGTCATCGGAGACGGTGCTTTTTGATCCTTCGGCACTTGTATTGTCCGAAACGGATTCGTCGGAAGCGCAGGCGCAAAGCGCAAGTAAAATAAGCGATAAAATAATAGCGAATATTTTCTTCATGATTATAACCTCCTAAAAAAGAATTTAAGGGTGGTATTTACATCTCTGAATATCGTTTTCGTATAAAGTATAATGCTATCGAAGACGAGACCGCGCCGCAAAGATCGATTGCGCAATCGCGGATCTCGGGCGAACGTCCTTCGGTGATTCGTTGCGCGATAAATTCATCGCTGAGTATAACGGAAAAACAAAACAGCAGGGAAACAACAAAGGGGCGTTTTGAGCCGAAAAGCCAAGCCGACGCGTACACTAAACCGCCGAGAAGGAAATATTCGGCAAAATGGGCGCACTTGCGAACAAGAAACGACAGTGTTTCCGCATCGATATGAAGGTTGACTTTGTTTAATATGTCGGCAATAGTGTCGACGATTCCGTCGCTTTGCTGTTGTGATACGTCGGCGGTTTTTAGGGAATTGGAAAATATGAAGACCGTTAAAGCGATTGCCAAAACCGAAAAAACTATGGCAAATATTCTTCTTTTAGTCATTTGCCATCATCTCGTCGGCAGCTTTAAGCACGGTATCGGTGATATTCATACCGCCCAAGATTCTCGCCAATTCGTTTCTTCTGCCCTCATAGTCGAGCTTTTCGACGTTCGTAACGGTTCTGTTTCCGTCTTCTTTTTTGGATATTTTATAGTGGGAGTTGGCTTTTGCGGCAAGGATCGCCGAATGGGTAACGCAAATAACCTGCGTTTTTCCTCCGTCGGAGGCGCGTTTCAAGCGAATGCCGATTTTTTCGCTCGTGCTTCCCGAAACGCCCGCGTCGATTTCGTCGAAAATGAGCGTTCCGATAGATTCGGTATCGGCAAAAACACATTTCAAGCAGAGCATTATTCGCGACAATTCGCCGCCCGAAGCGATTTTTGCCATCGGCTTGGGAAGTTCGCCTTTGTTTGCGCTTATGAGAAACTCGGCATCGTCCGCTCCGTCGCGTTCGTATTCTTTAGGAGCTATACGCACCTCGAAAGTAACCGAGGGCATATCAAGCTCGCATAACTCCTCGGTAACGCGTTTTGATAAGAGCTTAGCGGCATTTTCGCGGGTTTTGGTAAGCTCGCTTGCTCGGCTTGCCATTTCTTTTTCGGCGGCATCGAGTAATTTTGAAAGCCGTTTTGTTTCTTCTTCGCTGTTTTCGTTGACGTCGAGCTCTTTTTCCCATTCTTCCAAAAGGTCGGAGAACTCATCGGCATCTGCGCGGTATTTCGTTTCCAGCTTGCGTATGAGCTCAAGGCGTGTCTCGCATTCGTCGAGAAGAAGCTGGGTATTTTCGCCGTCGGTTTCGGAATATTCCTTTACGCTTTCGGCAATGTCGATTATTTCGTATTTTACGTTTTCGAGACGCTCCGAAAGGCTTTGTGCTTCGGGTATAATATCCGAAAGCGCATCGATTGCGCTTAAAGCCTCTTCGACTGCTTCCGCCGCCGAGCCCTCGCGGTCATAAAGCGCGTTGTATGCCTCGCTTGCACGCATAACTATCTTTTCGCTATTTGCCAAACGCTTGCGCTCCACAGCTAACTCTTCTTTTTCGCCCTTCTTAACGTCGGCGCTCTTGAGCTCGTTTATGCGGTAACGAAGCATATCGAGTCGGTATTCGCGCTCTCTGCTGTCTTCGTTGAGCGAATCTAAGCGTTTTTTGATATCCTTGCAGATGTTGTAGCTTTCGGAATACAGGTCAAATTCTTTGTCGTTTCCTGCGAAGGAATCGAGCATTTTGAGCTGTCTTGCTTTATCGGCAAACGCTTGAGTGTCCTGCTGACCGTGAATCGACAAAAGGAGCGACATAGCGCTCTTTAAGCGTGAAAGGGGAACCGCTCTGCCGTTTATTTTTGCGCTGGATTTGCCGTCGCGCGAGATTCTTCTGGTGATTGTGATGGTTCCGTCTTCTTCGGGCGATATTTCGAGCTCATTCAGGGAATCGGTCAAATATTCGCTGACCGAAAAAATACCCTCGACAAGAGCCTCGTTTTCGCCGGTGCGGATAATATCCTTATCGCTGCGGGCTCCGCAAAGAAGTCCGAGAGAATCGATTATAATACTTTTACCGGCACCGGTTTCACCCGTAAAAGCACAAAAACCGCCCGACGGCTCTAACGAGAGTCGTTTTATAAGGGCGATGTTTTCGATGTATATTGATTGTAGCATAATTATTATCTGCCTATAAATTCATTCAACTTGGCGGTAACCGTTTCGGCGGCAATATTGTCGCTCGCGACAACGAGAATGGTGTCGTCTCCCGCAAGCGTGCCTATAACGCCGTCAAGGCATAACGCGTCCAGAGCAGTACCTGCGGCAGAACCCATACCGACGTGAGTCTTGACGACTATAAGGTTGTTGGCACAGGCGACCGAGGATACCGTTTGTTGGAGTATCGAATAAAAATTCATTCCGCTCGTCGCGTTGCTTTGAGGCACGGAAGGATCGCGGTACTTGTTGACCCCGTCCAAACCGACGGATTTTTTTATTCCCAACTCGCGTATGTCTCTCGACACCGTTGCCTGGGTAACTCTGAAACCGCGTTCGGTAAGCATTGCCTGCAAAACTTCCTGACGGTCGATATCATATTTGTTTATAAGCTCGAGGATCTTGTTCTGTCTTGTATTTTTCATACCAATCACTCCGCGTTATGAATTATCAGCTCATCTTTTTGTAGAGGATTTCGTAAAACGCGTCTTTTTTCAGTTTAATAAGTTCGAGTACGTCCTCGGAATTTTCTATTCTTACAACGTCGCCGTATTTTAATTCGCATATCTGGCGTCCGTCTGCAAGCAAAATGTTATTTCCGTCTTCACGGCTGTGGTCGATAGCCTCGATCACCGAGTCGGACGAAAAGACTAACGCTCTTGCGCTGAGGCTGTGGGGGCATATCGGGCAAACGCATATTGCATCGAGCTTGGTATCGATTATAGGACCGCCCGCACTCATCGCGTAAGCGCTCGAGCCGGTAGGGGTGGCGATTATAAGACCGTCTGCGCGGTAATCGCAAACTCTTGCATTGTCGCATCTTAATTCGATACTTGCGATTTCACCGTCGGCACGTCTCGCTACGACAGCCTCGTTAAGCGCGGTAGCTTCGATAAAAGTGTTGCCCTGACGTATGACCGAAATATCGATGAGCATTCTTGCTTCGGTTGTGAAACCCGTCTTAAGCGCCGAGAGCATATGTAATTCGCTGCTTTCAAGTCCGCTCATATATCCGAGCGTGCCAAAGTTTATCGACATGATAGGAACACGCTGTTCTTTGGCAAGCCTCGATGCTTTCAGCATCGTGCCGTCGCCTCCGAGCGCAATTATCGCATCGTAATCTCCGTTTCCGTTTTCGGAAAAACGCTCGTATCGTATACCGTTGCTGTCAAGCACGGCCTCGACTTCGCGTATGTTGTTTTCGTTAGTAACCCCTTTCGGGTTAGGGAAGAGAAGCACTCTGTTTACAGTCATTAAAACCACTCTTTGCTAACTTACTTTTGTAAATAATGCGAGATACTCTTTGTTTCCGTCTCCGCCTTCTATCGGCGAATCGGTAAAATCAATACGCTTGAAACCGTTTTCTTCGGCTTCTTTATCGATACGTTCAAGGATCTCTTTGATGATTTTTCCGTTGCGGTCTTTTACGATGCCGCCTTTTCCGATGTTTTGTTTTCCTGCTTCAAATTGCGGTTTTATAAGGGTTATCATATTCTTACCCTTGTTAAGTATATCCGCGCAGGCGGGATAGATGAGTGTTTGAGAAATAAATGATACGTCCATAACGATGAGATCGATCTCTTTGCCGAAATCGCTCTTTTTTGCGTTGCGTGCATTGAAGTTTTCCATAACGCGAACGCGGTCATCGAGCCTTAATTTCTCCGCCAGCTGAGCCGTGCCGACATCTATAGCGTAAACAAAATCAGCTCCGTTTTGTAATAAGCAATCGGTAAAGCCTCCGGTTGATGCGCCGATATCGACCGCTATCATACCTTTCGGTGATAATCCGAAAGCATCCAATGCGCGGGCAAGCTTTTCTCCGGCACGTGAAACAAAACGTTCTTTTTTTGTGATTTCTATCGATTCGCTTCCGCTTATATCCATAGAATATTTTTCGGCGGTCTTTCCGTTAACCGTAACCGCGCCGTTTTTGACGGCGGCTTGCGCCTTGCTTCTGCTTTCGAAATAACCGTTTTCGGCGAGAAATACATCAAGCCTCATTGATGTTTCCTCCGTCAGAAACAGCCGATGCAATGCCTTCGGGATCAAGCCCGAGAGTTTCCAATAAGCGGTTGTTGTTTCCGTGTTGAGGGAATATGCCGTCGATCGCTTTAATAACAAACCGTTTTCCGTTTATCGCGCCCGATTCCGCCATATCGGCACAAAGTCTTTGTGCGATACCGCCGTTTTTGATACCCTCCTCGGCGAACACGATATTACTCGTATTTTCTAAAGCTTTGGCAATCTCTTCCGAGGGGAGGGGATTGAAGCGGGTAATACATACAAGACGAATGCTTTCGCCGTTGCTTTGGCATATTTCTGCCGCTTTTACGCAGTTTTCGGTCAGTCTGCCGTAGGTGATTACGGCGCTCTTCGGTTCTGAACCGAAATCTTTATATTCGAATCCATCGTTCTTAACGAAGCCGTCGAGCGAAATATCACCGCTCTTGGGATAGCGTATAACGACCGGACCGTTAGCTTTTATCGCTTTATCGAAGCAATCCTCGAGCGATTCGAAGCTGTTTGGAGAATAAAATTCAACGTTGGGTATCTGAGAAACGAAGCCGGCGTCGAAAATACCGTGGTGTGTCGCGCCGTCATTGGCGACAAGACCCGCACGGTCGAGCATAACGATGATATGAAGTCCCTGAAGCGCGGCATCGTGTATGAGCTGGTCATAAGCGCGCTGCATAAATGTTGAGTAAACTGCAAAAACGGGGATAATACCCTCTGCGGCGAGACCGCAGGCAAAGGTGAGTGCGTGTTCTTCGGCAATCCCTACGTCGAAAAATCTGTCGGGGAAACGTTTCGCAAAATCCGAAAGACCTGTTCCGTCGGGCATAGCCGCGGTTATGGCAACGAGCTTTTCGTTTTTCTCCGCGCGGTCGCACATAAGCTTTCCGAAGCGCTCCGAGAAGGATTCGGAGGAGCCTTGCTTAAGCTGTCCGCTCTCGATATCGAACCCCGAAACACCGTGAAACAGGTCGGGTCGAGCCTCTGCGGGCGCATAGCCCTTGCCTTTTGTGGTGCATATATGTACGACACTGCATTTCTTGTCGTCCTTCGCTTCGCGGAAAACGCGCTCGAGGTGCTTTTCGTCGTTGCCGTTCAAGGGACCGTAATAGTTAAGACCGAACTGTTCGAAAAAGTTCTGGCTTAACGCGACCTTCTTGAAACGGTTTTTAATAGAACGCGAGATTTTGATAAGTCCGTTTCCGACAAGCGGGATTTTTGCGAAAAAACGCTTGGTTCCGTTTTTGAAGCGGAAATATTTAGCACTCGAATGGAACTTGGAAAAATATCGGCTCATACCGCCCACGTTGGGCGATATGCTCATATCGTTGTCATTAAGTACGATTATAAGCTTTTCCTTGTCGGCGCAATTGTTTAAGGCTTCGTATATCATACCGCCCGTGAAAGCACCGTCTCCGACAACAGCGATCGTATATGAATCGTTGCCGCAAAGCAAATTAGCCGCTGCAATACCTGCGGCGGCGGAAATACTTGTCGAACTGTGTCCGGCGCCGAAAGCATCGTGTTCGCTTTCGCTTCGCTTCGGGAATCCCGAAATACCCTCGAATTGACGAAGCGTGTGAAACTCATCTCTTCGTCCGGTGAGAAGCTTATGAACATAGCTTTGATGGCCTACGTCGAATATTATTTTATCTTTAGGTGAATCGAAAACTCTGTGAAGCGCGATGGTAAGCTCAACTGCGCAAAGATTGGATGCAAGATGACCTCCGTTTACGGAAACGGTTTCCAAAAGAGTTTCGCGTATTTCAGCGGCAAGCGTACCGAGCTCGGACTCCTGCAACGCTTTCAAATCTTCGGGTGAATTAATCTTTTCCAGAAGCATAATCGTTTGCCGGTCGGGTATTTATACAGACCGTCTTCCTATATATTTTTGACGCGTCAGCGCCTGAATCCGCAAAGGATCTTCGCGGCGATAAGCACTATGTTTGTGCTGTGCTTGATCGCGACCGATTTACCCATCGCTTTACCGCCCACCGTAACAGCCGCTATAAGCGAGGTTAACGCGAGCGTCAGGAAAAACGAGGTTTCGGTACTGAACCGTTCGGATGCAAAAAGATTGGCAGCTATTGCCGCACCCGTTGCACCGCTTATGATTCCTGCGATATCGCCGATTATGTCGTTACAAAACGAGCTGGCTTTCTCGGCGTTGTTTATAAGCCAAACCGCCTTTTGACCCGCTTTCAGCTTGCGCGCCGCCATAGAGTTAAAGGGCTTGATATCTGCGGTCGCTATTGCGAGGCCTATTATATCGAAAACAATACCGAGCGCGATAACCGCGATCAAAATAAGTGCGGATGCGAAAACAGGGATAAGATCGAGTATCTGGTCGCTCGTCAACGCCGATAAAACAAGCGAGATCGAGAAACTGATAACGAATGCGGTTACGATCCATTTGGTGTTGCTTTTTTTCTTGCTTTTTTTGTCCCTACTTCGGGGAGGAGTTTTATCTTCCATAATGTCCTTTTTAAAAAATGTTATAAAAGAGATGGCGGCACAAAACGTAAACTTTGTGGCATGCGGTCAAGTAGGTTTTCCCAACAGACTACTCCTTGTCGCCAATGAAGCGGTTCCCCTTGAAAGTCTGTTGCGGTACATTGCTGTATCCGCGACTTGATTGCCTATAAGTCCACACTGCAATCCGTTTTGTGCCAATATGCTCTGATGCTCTACTCAGCCTAGGAGTTTTCCTCAATACCCCTTCTTATCTGCCTAATCCTCTTTTGCAGATATGATTTCAACAGGGATAATCCCGTCCCCCGGTAGCTAATCGAAGGAAAGGCATGACCTGTATCCGCCATATCCACGCAAGGCAGGCTACACCTATCCACAGCGTCAAAACTGCACCGCGTGATAGGTTTAATCTTTAATCTGTGCCCTCCTCAGACGATTCGAATTACTCGGAACCGAACACGGGAACCCACAGAAGAAAGCCTCCAAAGGTAGGTGGGTCGATTGCCGTATGCCATTACAGCCCGCCCACAAACCTATTCTCCCAGCA
>JAZSLN010000012.1:0-4217 GCA_045535385.1 Eubacteriales bacterium | reverse complement strand
TACTTTTAAATAACCGAATTTAAGAGTATTGTGGAATGCTACTGTTGCGGTCTGTCCGGATACTACCGTTACCGTCTTTGACTGTTGAGGATTGTATATGTCATCTGTCAATTCGGTTACCGTATAAGTTCCTGCAGTAAGGTTAGGAATAGTAATCTCACCGTTTGCATTTGTTGTTACGGTTGTATTAATGCCGTTACCGACAACGGTAAATTTAACACCGCTTGCTTTTCCGTCCTCGGAAGTCTTGACGATCTTGGCAGAGCCGGAGCTTGCTTTAATCTTTACATATCCAACTACGGGATCATCGACCTCAGCCGAATATGTTACAAGGTCTTGGATATCTCCGGCTGCGGTATCGAAAACACCGTCGCCCCAAACGACTACACCTTTGCGCTTTGCATTCACTTTGTTCGCCGTAATGGTAACCTCGCTGTTTATTGCAATGTTTGAGGAAATGGTGAGTTTGTTGCCGCTAACAGAACAAGTAACCTTTGAATTGTTCGTCGTAAAGGTATAATTGCCGAGAACGTTATTGGTATCGGTAAGGGTAGTCGTATACTTCGTACCGTTCCAAGATAAAGTTGCTACCTGCGCACTCAGCGTACTTTTCTTACAAAAGCTAGGCACCTTCGTATGTGTTTGAACACTCCTTACCATGCTGTTGTAGTATGACATGATTCTATCACGCAACGGATGGTTGACGCTTATTATATCAAGAATCGCATCATAACTGCCGGGGTCTACGTGATTGAAGTATTCATCACGTTCACCGACGATAGTTTCCCATATGATAATCTGCGTAGCAACAGCATGAGCCATCTTATCTGCATCTTCTTCGTTCTGGCTTCTCCAGCTTGTCGATACAGTGCCGCAATATCCGTACTGCATTATTCTGCCGAGAAAAAGGCGAATGCTATCTGCAGAAATGGTATTGTTCAGTTCAGAAGGAAAATCGTCAAAAAAAGATTCGTCATTACGGGTTAAAATCTGATCATTTGCGATCGGCGTACCGGGTTCGAGGCAATAACAGACGTTGCCTGTCCAGCTGCCGATTGAAAAAATGTGAATCCTTTTCGCTGAATGACGAAACCAACCGTTCATAAAAGACAGGTCATCGTGACCCCATTCCGCAGTATAATTTTCATCACCATCGCGAGGAAAGGAGAACACTACCGTCTTGTCTTGTTCCGGAACTTCATCTGCAAATGAAGTTAATCCAACTCCTATAAGAGTTGAAAAGCATATTAATATTGTGAGGAGCAGACTTGCTCCTCGTTTGAAAACATTGGTTTTCATTTCGTATCTCCTTGCATAAGAAAACGCACCGTATTTTTTCAACGGTGCGTTATGTTTTAATATTTGTTTTTAAGCGTAACCGATATAGAGATTATATCTGTCTTCGCCGATTTGCTCTACCCAAATCCATACCCACTCGAATTCTTCGATATATGCATATCTGTTTAATCTGCTTTCGATATCGCCTTTGAGATTGGTTCTTGTCGGTGTTGCAATAATGGGTGTATCCCAACAATCTACCGCACTTTCGTGAAGTATAAGCCCTACGCTTTCGGCATAATCTCTTGCATATTCTATCCAATAGTCTATATCGAAGGGTTCGGGTTCTGCTTCACTCGAAGTGTCTTCGGATACTTCGGGTTCGCTTGGTATGGGTGGCTCACTTTCATCGGGTTCGCTTTCTTCTGTAGGCCGCGATTCTTCGCTTTCTTCGTTCGGTTCGGGAACGGAAGATTCATCTTTGCTTATTTCGGGAACTGAGCTTTCTTCCTCACTTTCTTTGAAGCTTGGTTTTGATTCTTCCATCTCCGATTCATCGAGTTCGCTTTCCACCTTTGGTAGTTCACTTGAGTCTTCAACCGACGGCTCTGTATATTCGCTCGATTCGGTTCCTGGTGCAATGGACTGCGATTTAGAACTCTCGTTTTCAGCTGATGTATCTGAGATATTATTCATCTCATCATGGGTACATTCAGAAGCATTCTCTACAACTGACGATATATCGGATAACTCTATACTCATTTTGGGGTTCGAAACGTCATCCGTGCTATCGTTGCAACCTACTATACCTAATAGTACAAATATGGCAATTAAAACTGTAAGTGTAATTCTTTTCATAATTTCGTCCTCTTTCGTTTTTATCATAGCATCATTTTCAGAAAAAGCCAAGAGTTTTGTTATAATCATTTGGTTTTTTAAAACTTATTTGCTACATTAGCATTACACGAATGGGCATGGAAATTTACAACTTCAGACGGTAATCTTTACAAAACCGCGGTTTGCCTCGTCGACACACCTGTCGAGAATCTCATAGAAACGAGATGCCTCAAGCTCAGTATCTAGCCAGTGTGTTGCACGGTAAGAATAACAACCTACCTCATCGTTGATAGCATGGCTACCCAGTACGCTTTTCAAATTCAAATCGTTTATAATTTCGTATTGTCTCGGCGTACCGGGATAAGACAGTGCCTTCGCGAGACAGAATACCATCAAAGGGTGTAGATCAGAAAAAGATATCTGCAGATAATAATCACGGTAATTAGTCATAATTGAAGCTTCATTCTGATTCTTAATATGCATTTGTGCCATAATCGTCTGCTTCGTTTGCTCAACAATCGTTTTTCTTCGTTGTTTTTCGGATGAATTAAGCTCATAATGTATCATGTTTGCTCCTTTCTGCCGAGATGTTTTATCTCGGCGTCGCTATATGGGTGATCGCACCCCAGATTCGATTGGTTTCATGATTTATTCCGAGGATTCTTACGGTTACGCGTGCTCCTCTGGGAGGACGGCCACGTTTCGGGTAGCTGCAAAGACAGTCTATACCGCCATCCAACGCTACAAACACACCGTTCATATCAACCATACTTACTGTACCGACATAACGATTTCCGACGGAATATTTTCGAAGTGCTTTCTCATAGGGGTTCTCTCCTGCTTGTTTTACCGATGCTGACACTTTGATGTTGTTGCGGTCGCTTCGATCTACGTCAAGAACCTTTACAAGAATGCGCTGACCCGGTTGGAAATGTACGCCGGCGTCCATCCAACGTTGGTAGCTGAGTTCTCTAAGGGGGATATAAATCTCAAGCCCAAACAGATCGATAAAGATACCGGCACGAATGACAGATACGATTCTTGCTTCTGCACAAACCCCTGCGTAGATTAGGTTATTACCGTCTCGGTCTGTACCGAAGTAGTATTCCTTGCGCCTCGCACGCATCGCCTCCAAACGACTGGCTACCGCAACATCGGATTTAGGATCAACACCTTTTACTATGTAATCCACTTCTGCACCCAAACGTTTGGTAAGCATATAATGGTGAACATCGTTGGGTTTGCGGTCTCTGTAATCATCGGGCGGTTCTACAGCTTCTGTAGCAGGAATAATGATCTTAAACTCACCGTGATAAATGACTGCATAGGAAAGGTCGGGGTTATCAGTTGAGTGTTCTACACCTTGAATAGTGCCCGTTAGAATATGGCCCGTCCTTAGAGATTCTATAAGGTCAAGCAAGTCATTCTGCGCCTTATCCGCTTCGGTTTCTACCGTGGGACGGTCATCAATAGCAAGTACGGAAACGGTGGGTTTTGCGGATGAACGCTTCCTTTTAGGCTTCGTTTCTGATGTTTCGGCATCAGTTGCGGCGGAAGCTTCGTCAGTTTTCTTGCGTCGGCGAGTTTTTTTTACGGGTTCGTTCTCAGTCTGAGAATCGGGTGCATTTTCATCAAAAGGACCCGACTCTTCGTCGGTCACTACTGGATCTTGCTTCGAATCAATTTCAGTTTGAGAACCGGAAGCTTCTAAAGGAGTTGCCATCTCCTCAGGAAGCTCCGCTTGTTTTTTTGTAGGCATATTTGTCCTCCTGTTTTTTTAGAATTCAGTTGGCGGGTTAGCCGAACTGTATAAGTTTTTCTTTTTTGTTGTTTTCTTTTCGGATTTTTGCTCCTCTGTAAACTCAGGTTGGATCGGTTCGGTAAATACCGTTGCTGGCGTGTAATCGTAAACCGATGATTTTTCGATCTGCTTGGACATAGGGTGCTTGGTGAAGTCAAGTTTGTTGAGCTTCAGCACATTACAACCGCGTATGATGCAGAGCATTTCTTCGTTAGGAAGTCTCAAAACTTCGTCCGGGGTCAGCAATCTTCTGCGTCCTTGTCCCTCAGTATGACGGTACTGAGGGATTATCTGCGCAATA
>JAZSLN010000025.1:0-11073 GCA_045535385.1 Eubacteriales bacterium | reverse complement strand
AAATTTTCCGCTGCTGCCGCTGAACGAGCGTCCCGAGGAGGAGGAAAAGCCTCCGCTTCTTCCGCCGCCTCCGCCGGAATTATTCTTCGGTTTCGCAACACGTGTAACCGTCGAATAGAGATAGAGATCGCGGCTATGTTTAAGGTCAAAGCTGTCCTTACGCACATATTCGCGTGCGTTATCGCAGGCTCTGACGGTTTTAAGCTTACCTTTCATAATCGTAACCACAATAAAAGCGATAACAAACCCGATAACCACCGCTGTTATCAACGAAGGGATAAGCTGGAAGGATATACAGTCGTCCACCTCGTCGGCAAAGCACATAAATGCTTCTGCATATTTATCCTCTGCGAGATAGTCAAGGAAATATCCGTCAAGAGCGGAAATGTCGGGAATTTCATCGATGCCGTCGCCGCACGAAACGAGAGCCCAATCACGTTCCTCCATCGAAATAAGCAAAATCGTACCCGTTTCATTCTTTCTGCGTCCGTAATGAGCCTCGAAGAAGTCGGCGGCGAAAACACGCGGGTCATTATCGCCGATGGATTCTACGGTATAGATCACAACGTCATAATCGTTTTTATCGCTTATTTCTTCTAATCTCTTGCTTATTTCCTTAGCCTCTTCGTCGGTTACAAGATCAGCCTTGTCTACAAAAAGCGGGTTTCCGGGCACCGTTGCAAAGGCAGGAACAGCCAACGATAAGGAAAGCACCAAAACTATTGCAAATACAACAAATTTCTTCATCTCAACGCCCTCCTTACAGCCACCAGATAAGATAGCTTAGCGCAAACGCAGCCACGCTTATCGCACCTGCAAGACCTAAAAGCCATCTCGTATACGCTTTTTTATCGAGGGGAAGGTCGCCGACAAATTTGCCGGTCTGACCGTTCATCGCAAAAGTGTATTTTTTATCGTTCCAGGTAGTGTTCAATATCCAAACGGGATAGAGCGCATATTTCGCACTGCCGTTCGAAAGACGGACGTTTACCGCCTCGGGAGTAACCGTCGCATAGCCCTGAACCGTCGAAGCGAAGGTCTGTTCGGTAGTACGGCGCAAACGGTCGTTTGCACGGTTGATGCTTTCATCGGCGCTTACGTCGTATCGGTCGGCAAGGTAGCCCGCGAGGTAGGCGGTTTGGAAATCGACCGCGCCGTCAAACGAGAACGGCTCGATAGATTCCATAAGGTCGTCCGCCATCTTTTCGCTTCCGTCGACGGGAATATGCTCGAAGCCGAGAGTACCGCCTCGGGTTATCGAATAGAA
Source organism: Eubacteriales bacterium (assembly GCA_045535385.1). Lineage (GTDB taxonomy): Bacteria > Bacillota > Clostridia > Oscillospirales > CAG-382 > Coliplasma. Next base: position 9,806 of record JAZSLN010000025.1, on the reverse strand, counting down.
GCTTGTTTTGGTATAAATATAATTCGCATCGCTCCAGGTATGGACCTTTGTTGCGCGATAGCGTGCATCCGCCTCCGCGTCGGCATCAAAAAGCCAGAAAGGAACGTACATACCCTTGATTTCGTCGATATGGTTTTCGTCCTTAAATACCTTCGGGAGAAGACGTTTTCCCTTCAAATGGTTTTTATAGGCTTCTTTTGCGCCTTTTTTGTCGATCTTGAAGGGAATGACGTAATCGGGCTTAAGGTCGCCCGTAAACTTTTCCTTCATAACGACAGGGTTATCGCAATAGGGGCATTTGGTTGCGGCAAGTGTTTCGTCGCCGATAATTTCGCCACTGCAGGATTGGCAAACGTAAACGTTAATTCCCTCGGTCTCGCCGTCGCTCCACTGATTTTCGGGGCGCGATTCCCACTCGATCTTTTCTTCGCCTGCGTTATTAAGATCTTCGTCGTAGGATTTGAGCGTTTCGGGTTCAAACTCGGTATCGCAATAAGGACATTTCAGATTTTGCGTTTTAGCGTCGAACTCTATCGCACCGCCGCAACACGGGCATTTATATTGATTAAGTTCAGACATAATTACCTCGTTATATTAAAAATATTTTTTAGAATTTTTCACCGCAGTTCGGGCAGAATTTGGGAGGATTCGAGGGGTCTTCGGGCAGGTAACCGCAAGACGCGCACTTTGCCGAAGGCTTCTTCGCACCGCATTCGCCGCAGAAGTTGCCCTTATTCACAGCGCCGCAAGCGCATTTCCAACCGTCTTCGGGCTTCTTTGCGCCGCAATTCTGGCAGAATTTACCGCTGTTGACAGTACCGCAATCGCATTTCCAGCCATCGGCAGGAGCGGAAGCGGGAGAAGGAGCGGGTTGCTGTGCCTGCTGTTGCTGTCCCATAGCGAAAAGGTTTTGGGCGTTAACACCGCCTGCGTTGGCTGCCATTCCCATTCCCATAAATCCGGTCATAGCGCCTGCTTCGTTGGAAGCCGCCATTTTCATCGCGTCAGCCTGAGCACCGACAAGAGTAGCCGCCGCCATGGTAGGATCGCGCATAATTGCGGTACGCTGAGCCTGTTTGATAAGCTCGGCATCCTCTTCGGGAAGCGTAACCGAACCGAGCGCAACGCTTACAATATCAAGTCCGCGAAGCTCGCCCCACTTATTCGAGAGGACCTCATTCATCGCGTTTTCGAGATCGGTGTTATGGGTTACGATCTCGTTAGGACGAAGTCCGAGCGCGGAAAGCTTACCGAACGCGGGCTGAAGCGCGCTTATAAATTCGGTTTTGAGCTGAGAATCAAGCTCATCGCGGGTATATTCTCTTTCGATATTACCGCATACATTGGTGTAGAAAAGAAGCGGGTTTGCGATCTTATAGGAATAAACACCCGAGCATCTTACGGAAACGTCGATATCAAGACCGATTCTTGTATCAACAACACGGAAAGGAATAGGGTTGGGAGTACCGAATTTGTTATCGATAAGCTCCTTGGTATTGAAATAATAAACGCGCTGATCCTTACCGGTATCGCCGCCGTAGGTAAAGCGTTTACCGATAGTCTTGAAGGTGTCGATAATGCTCTTACCGAGGGAGCCTGCGAAAATGCTGGGCTCGCTCGAGGTATCGTAGGTGTATTCGCCGGGTTCGGCGCAAACCTCGACGATCTTGCCCTGTTCGATGATCATCATACACTGACCGTCGGCAACAGCGATGCCCGAGCCGTTGGAAATTACGTTATCGTGTCCCTTGGTGTTGGAGCTTCTTCCGCCGATTTGTTTTTGACCCCTTACGGCGAGAACCTCCTTATCGAGCGAATCGCAATAGAAAAACTCCTTCCACTGATCCGCCAACGTGCCTCCGAGTGCACCTATACCTGCTTTAATAAGTCCCATAATAATACTCCTTTTATAACGTTATTTATATTTGATTTTTGATTTATCTTCCGGTCAGCTTTTCCATAGCCTTGTTTCCGCCCGCAATAACCACTCTCTCCTCGGCCGCAAAAATATGGTTCGGGTCGGCAAGAAGCTCGAATTCCTCGGCATCCTGTTTAGCGACGGCGATAATATTCACGCTGTATTTACGGCGCACGTCGACCTCGATAACGGACTTTCCGCACCATCCCTTGGGCACGATAATTTCGGCTATCGTAAAATCTGCAGAGGGCGAAAAATAATTGATAACACCACGCTTTGAAAGCGTGTAGGCAAGCTTGGTTCCCGATTCCTTTTCGGGAAGGATAACCTCGTCCGCTCCTACCTTCAAAAGCACCTTTTTCTGACGTTCATCCGTAGCACGCACGACAATACGCTTAAGTCCTATTTCCTTTAGTATAAGGGTTATAAGAATACTGTCAGAAAGATTGTTTTCCATACATATTATGGCGCATTCACATCCCTTAACACCCGCCGCGCGCAAAACCGATTCATTAGTTGCATCACCGCAGATCGCTGTCGTAACCGTATCGGCAACAGCGTCGATTTTTTCCTGCGAAGCATCGATAACAAGAACGTCGTGGCGAAGCTTTGAAAGCGTTTTCGCAAGATTCAGCCCGAAATTTCCGAGCCCTATTATACAAAATCCCTTCATAATCATCCTCCATACCGTATTACCCTATAGGCAGATTTATTTTCGGATAGCTTATAGGCGGTTTTTCACGGTTTGCACGCATCATAACGGCGTACATAACCGAGGTTATTCCTATTCTTCCGAAAAACATAAGACATATTATCAAAAGCTTACCGATTACCGACAGATACGGGGTTATTCCAACGGTTATACCTACCGTACCAAACGCCGAAAAGACCTCGAAATATGCATCGGAAAGCGAAACCCGTTCAAAAGCCGAAAGCGCAAAACCGCTTACGAACACAGCCAAAAGGCCTATCGAGAAAAGCGCAAAAGCCCGTCTGACCGTATCGTTCTCCATTCTCCGCTTTCTTAAAATCGCGTCGCTGTCGCCGCGGATTATACTTATCGTTGAAGCAAAAACAATAATTATCGTTCCTATTTTTATACCGCCCGCGGTTGAACCCGAATTACCTCCGATAAACATAAGTATCATTGAGATCAGCTTTGTTCCTGCGGTAAGCGAAGCCTGGTCTATTGTAGCAAAGCCTGCAGTTCGAAGCGTTACCGATTGGAAAACAGCTCTTGTTATTTTGGTCAAGGCGCTTCCGGTACCGAGCGTTTCGGGATTATTCCATTCCATAACAGCTATGAGCAACGCCCCGCCGAAAACGAGAGCAAACGATGCTGCGAGGACGAGCCTTGTATAAAGCGAAATCCGCTTTCTTTCGGCTATATAATGACGTATATCATCCCAAACAATAAAGCCCAATCCGCCCGAAAGAATAAGTAATGACAAAATGATGTTAACGTAGACGTCATCGGCATAATGGCTTAGACTCGCAAACTCGCCGAAATGGCCTCCGAGAATATCAAAGCCCGCGTTACAAAACGCGCTTACCGAATGGAAAATACTGAAGCAAACACCCTTCAAGAGCCCGAATTCGGGAACGAACCTAAAAGAAAGCAAAAGCGCGCCGATCCCCTCTGCCGAAAAGGCGAAAAGCGTTACGCGATAAGCGAAAGCGGCAAGATTGGAATAGGGGTCGAGGTTCATGGATTGGGTGAAAAGCATCTGCTCGCGAGGAGAAACGCGCCTTTTAAGAAGCGTCGAAAATACCATCGCAAGCGACATAAATCCGAGACCGCCGATCTGGATGAGCAACAAAATAACGCCCTTCCCGAACCAAGACCAATAAACACCCGTATCAACCGTTATAAGACCGGTAACACAGGTGGCACTGGTAGCCGTGAAGAGCGCATCTATAGGCGGAGTAAAGACCCCCGCAGAGGACGAAAAGGGCATAATCAGAAGAAGCGTTCCGACGAAAATAATCGTCAGAAAGCCGAAAATAATAACATTGGTCGGCGACATACGTTTCTTCAATTTAACACCTGACAATTCGTTTTATTTTAAGTAAAATATTGAAAAAGCTTTTCCCGAAGCTCGGAAACGTCCTTCACGGGAGCTATCCCGCAGGCATCAAAAAGCTTTTCCGACGGAGTATAACCATACCCCACGGGTACAAAATCGATTTTTGCGTTTTTCGAGACGTTAAAATCCGGCATACCGTCTCCCACAAAAAGTGCTTCATCGGGAGTAAAACCAAGCGATTCCACAAGATTCAACGTAAGCTCGGGGTTGGGTTTTCTGTCGGTATCCCCTCGAACACCGCGCGTGGCGGTAAAAATTCCGCCGAAGTAGTGCTCGACCATCGGTACCGCATTTTTATCGTCTTTATTGCTGATAACACAAAGGACCGCGCCGCGTGATTTTAACTCTGAAAGAAGCTCCGACATTCCCTCGTAAGGAAAAGTAAGGTCATACATTCCCGAATCATATTCCACGCGGAATCTTTCACGAACCCTTTTACAAAGCTCTTCGTCGGCATCACCGCCCAACGCACGTTTCATAAGCATAAGCGAGCCGTTACCGAGAAAGCTTTGGATATCCGAGACCGAATGGGTCGGATACCCAAAAGCAATAAGCGCGCGGTTTACCGCCGCGGCGATATCCGCGATAGTATCTAAAATCGTTCCGTCGAGATCGAAAATAATTAACTTTTTATTATTCAGCGACATTTTCAAGATATACAGCGATATCCTTAACGGTACGAAGACCGGTAGCGTCGTCGGGAATGGTGATATCCATTTCGTCTTCGAGAGTCATAAGCATTTCAACGATATCAAGGCTGTCCGCGCCGAGATCCTGAACGATAGCGGCATCGTCCGATATTTCGGAAACGTCGATTCTCAACTGTTTTGCAATAACTGCTTTTACTTGGTCAATGAGTTGCATATAAAAAACCTTTCTGTTTTGCCTTTTGGCAGATTGTTATTATATAATAATTGATTTTCGGAAAAATTACAAGTGTTTTTCGGAAATTTCACCCCAAAAGACACACGTTTTCGGAATATTTTATGAGACGTTACAAAATATATCAAAATATGTCGAAAAAATTTCAAAAAACGCTCATTCTTTCCTGCCCTTTTCGGTTGACGGAACAGGAATTATGTGGTAGAATATACTGATTAATTATATTATAGAAGAGAACGAACGTTATGTTGATTCTCGGTTGAAAGTTTTTCGAGGCGCATGTCCCCGAAAAAAACAGTTTGTTTATCAGTTTGTAATTATTTTTGAGGTATGTTATGTTGATTCTCGGTATCGACCCGGGGCTTGCCGTGCGCTGACGCGCTCGAATGAAAACCGCTGTTTTCATTCGGATTTTCAGATGTTCGTTCGCTCGCGCCTTCGCGCACGCATCTTATGCGTGCACTCGCGAACATCATAAGTGTTTTTTTCGAGGCGCATGTCCCCGAAAAAAACAGTTTGTTTATCAGTTTGTAATTATTTTTGAGGTATGTTATGTTGATTCTCGGTATCGACCCGGGGCTTGCGACGATTGGGTTTGGATTGGTTGCAAAAAACGGTGATAAATACCGCGCCATAGAATACGGCGCTATAACGACAGCACCCCACCAAATGATAGAAAAGCGTCTTTCGGAAATATACGACGCTATGGTTGAATTACTCACACGCCACAAGCCCGATTGTGTATCTATCGAAGAGCTTTTCTTCAACAACAACACAACGACAGCCATTGACGTTTCGATGTCAAGAGGTGTTATCCTTCTTGCCGCATACAAATGCGGTGTGGATATTTACGAATACACTCCGCTCGAGGTAAAAAGCTCGGTCGTCGGATACGGACGAGCCGAAAAGCAGCAGGTTCAATATATGGTTCGGCTTTTGCTGAATCTGAAAGAAACTCCCAAACCCGATGACACCGCCGATGCGCTCGCCTTGGCGATCTGCCACGGTAACCGTTTGACTAATTACAGATAAAAAGGAGAACGAAATGATACATTTTATCCACGGAACTCTCGCCCAGCTCGCCGCCGATTATGCAGTTATCGATTGCGGCGGTGTCGGCTTCAAAATAGGAATTTCGCTCTCGACAAGCTCCAAGCTTTCGCCTCTTGCGGGCAAGGACGTTTTGCTTTACACCTATCTCGCGGTCAGCGAAGACAATATGTCTCTTTACGGTTTTTTCGAGGAGGAGGAGCAAAGATTATTTATGCGCCTCGTCGCTATATCGGGAATCGGTCCGAAGGCAGCCATATCCATTCTCGGCACATTATCTCCCGATAATCTCCGTGCCGCCGTTGCACACGGTGATGCAAAAACCATCGCTCAAGCACCCGGCATAGGGCTTAAAACGGCACAAAAGCTCATAATCGAGCTTAAAGATAAGATTTCGGCTTCCGACGTTTCGGTTGCGGAAGCGAGCGGAGCACCTTCGAACGAAAAAATGCTTCAGGTCGTCGATACTCTTGCGCTCTACGGCTTCCCGCGCGCAAAGGTTATCGAAACCGTAAAAAAGCTGGATAATTCGCTCCCGCTCGAAGAGCTTATTGCCCAGACACTCAGAATCCTCGGAAAGGAGGCAAGCCGATAAATGCCCATAAATTCCAAAATTCCCGAATATTCCGACGATTTTGATTTCGAAAGCCGTATCACCGGTGCGGAATTTTCGGCAGAAGACGTCGAAAACGAATTTTCGCTCCGTCCGAAAACACTCGATGAATACGTCGGGCAGCAAAAGGTCAAGGACAACCTTTCGGTGTTTATCAAAGCGGCTGCGGCAAGAGGCGACAGCCTCGACCACGTGCTTCTTCACGGCCCCCCAGGCTTGGGTAAAACCACGCTTTCCTGCATTATAGCATCCGAGCTTGGAGTTAACCTTAAAGTTACGAGCGGCCCCGCGATAGAAAAGGCGGGCGACCTTGCGGCTTTGCTTACGACACTCGAACGAAACGATATACTTTTCATAGACGAAATACACCGACTTCCCCGACAGGTCGAAGAGGTGCTTTATCCCGCGATGGAGGATTTTGCGCTCGACCTTATGATGGGCAAAGGACCTTCGGCAAGATCGATAAGGATCCCTCTTAAGCCCTTTACCCTCGTCGGCGCAACAACCAGAGCGGGTCAGCTTTCTTCGCCGTTGCGCGACAGGTTCGGTATGCTTTTCCGTCTCGAGCTATATACCCCCGAAGAATTAGCACTTATAATTACACGCTCGGCAGGTATTTTGGGCGTTCCCATTACCGCCGACGGTGCGTACGAGATCGCGCTTCGTTCGCGCGGCACGCCACGTATCGCAAACCGATTCCTGAAGCGTGTGAGGGATTTTGCCATCGTCGAAGGCAACGGTGTCATCGATTTTCACATAACACGCAAAGCGCTTGACGCGCTCGAGGTAGACGCGCTCGGCCTCGATTCGGTCGACCGCCGTATGCTCGGTGCTATCATAAAGCATTTCGGCGGAGGTCCCGTCGGACTCGAAACGCTCGCGGCGGTTATCGGCGAAGAATCGGTTACGCTCGAAGACGTTTACGAGCCATATCTTCTCCAGCTCGGTTTTCTGAACAGAACTCCGCGCGGAAGATGCGCCACGGCAAGCGCATACCGTCATCTCGGACTTGAGGTTCCCGACGGAATGGCAGACCAGATGACTCTTGCCGACAATCTATAAAATAACTTACGGAGTAAAAATATGTATTCCGCAGAAAATTGGAAGGATTACCGTTTGCTTGATGCGGCAAACGGTGAAAGACTCGAGCTTTGGGGCGACCAAATTCTCGTCCGCCCCGACCCTCAGGTTATATGGAACGGAGACAAGACCCATTACGGCTGGAAGAAAGCGGACGGTATTTACCGTCGTTCGCGTTCGGGCGGCGGCGAATGGATAAAAAAGGACGTGCCCGATGAGTGGGTCATTTCATACGGCGACCTTCGTTTCGGAATATCCCCTATGGGCTTCAAGCACACCGGACTTTTCCCCGAGCAGGCGGCTAACTGGGATTGGTTCTCCGAGCTTATTAAAAACAGCGGCCGAGAAATAAAGCTTCTTAACCTTTTTGCCTATACGGGCGGTGCAAGCGTCGCCGCGGCAAAGGCGGGCGCGTTTGTATGCCACGTTGATGCTTCAAAAGGTATCGTTGCGAAAGCGAAACGCAACGCGGAGCTTTCGGGTATACCCCAAAACAAGATTCGGTACATCGTCGACGACTGCTTCAAATTCGTCGCGCGTGAAATAAGACGCGGCAATAAATACGATGCCGTTATTCTCGACCCACCCTCCTTCGGACGCGGTCCGGGCGGTGAAAAATGGGTCATCGAAGAATGTCTTGACGAGCTTGTGGGTTTGGTCTGTCAGGTTCTTTCCGACGAGCCCTTATTCGTCCTTTTGAACTCCTACACGACGGGACTCTCCCCCTCGGCAAACGGATACGTTCTCCGCAAGAACACGCTCCGTTTCGGCGGCAAGGTCGAAAGCGATGAAATCGGCATACCCGTTGAATCGAGCGGATGGATTTTGCCTTGTGGCGCAGCAAGCCGCTGGACGCCGTAATATCGCTTCGCTCTCGATTGAAAACACACGGTTTTCAATCGTTTAACAGATGACCGTACGTTCGCACCAACCTTGTGCGCGTCGCTTCGCGCCTTGTCCAAGGTTGCGGTCATCATAGGAATAAAAATCGACGCACTTGTCGCCGATTTTTATGAGATTTTATTGTATATGTGTCTCTGTGCCATTCTGCTACGCCCTCGCTTCTACTTCGCTTCGCTCTCGATTGAAAACACACGGTTTTCAATCGTTTAACAGATGACCGTACGTTCGCACCAACCTTGTGCGCGTCGCTTCGCGCCTTGCCCAAGGTTGCGGTCATCATAGGAATAAAAATCGACGCACTTGTCGCCGATTTTTATGAGATTTTATTGTATATGTGTCTCTGTGCCATTCTGCCTCAAAATCCGTGCAACCTAGCTTCCTCTTAATTGACACGGAACGCACAAAAAAGATCTATTATCAACCTATTCGGAGTTACTCTCGACGGTCCGTTTAGTGTAGGGACCGGCGTCCTCGACGGTCCGTTGAAACAAACTTAAAATAACAAACAATCCTCTGACCCTCGCGAAGATAGCTTAACAGGATTAGTACAACGTAAAACGCGGAAATAAAAAATGACTTACATTAAAGCAAAAGGTGTTCGTTTCGGGTATTCGCCCGACGAGCCGGAGGTAATAAAAGGAATAGATTTGGAGATCGAGAAGGGCAGCTATGTTGCCATTCTCGGCCACAACGGTTACGGAAAGAGCACGCTTTCGAAGCTTCTTTGCGGTATACTCGTTCCCACAAGCGGCGAGGTTTTCGTCGACGGGATCCTGACCGCAAACGAAAACCGTTCTTTCGAGATACGCAAAAAGTGCGGAATGGTGTTCCAAAATCCGGACAACCAAATCGTCGCAAGCGTTGTCGAGGAGGATATCGCCTTCGCGCCCGAAAATCTCGGTCTTCCGCGCGAAGAGATACGAAAGCGCGTTGACGAGGCGCTCGCCACGGTGGATATGAGCGAATACGCACACCACGCGACGTTCAAGCTTTCGGGCGGTCAAAAGCAGAGAATATCCATAGCGAGAGTATTCTTAAAAGACCCGCCGATGCTCATTCTCGACGAGGCTACAAGTGCACTCGATAACGAAAGCGAAAGACTTGTTCAGCAGTCCTTGTCAAGACTTGCCAAAGGCAGAACCACACTCATTATCGCTCACCGCCTAACTACCATAAAGAATGCTGATAGAATTATCGTGCTTGGTAATAATGGTATTGAGGAAGTGGGAAGTCACAACGAACTAATGAAAAAACAGGGCGTGTACTACGACCT
>JAZSLN010000095.1:0-6429 GCA_045535385.1 Eubacteriales bacterium | reverse complement strand
GCTACGACCCGACTTCCACCTGCTTTTTGGGATATAACTGCCGTATACCAAATGAAAAAACGGAAATTATGCCGAAAATAACCGCGGCAGGCATTGCGCGTTCGAATCTTTTATGCTATAATAAATACTGCAAAGACGCCACTTCAAACGCGGTGTCTTTTGTTATAGAGGGGCGGCTATGTACAATAAGGTTTACGTAGAAATAACGAATATATGTAATATGAACTGCTCGTTCTGCCACGGGCACAAGAGAGCGCCGAGGCGGATGAGCGAGGAGGAATTTTCGGTTATACTCGATAAGCTTACCGAGCATACGAAATATATTTATTATCATCTTATGGGCGAACCGCTTACACATCCGAAGCTTCATAAGTTTATCGAAACGGCGGGCGAGAGGGGATATAAATCCATCATCACGACTAACGGCATTCTTTTGAAGAAGCGTTCGGAGGAGCTTTTGGCGGCAGGCGTTCATAAGGTTAATATTTCGGTGCATAGCTTCGAGGACGGTACGGCAGAAGAGCATAAGAAATATATATCCGAGCTTTCCGATTTTGCGAAAAAAGCCGCGGATAAAGGGGTTGTCGTGGTTTTCCGCCTTTGGAATAAGGGCGCAGACGGCGGAAAAAACGAAATGACGATTTCGCTTCTGAAGGAAAATCTGCCGGGCGAATGGGCGGAAAATACCCGCGGAATAAGGATACGAGAAAAAATATATCTCGAATGGGGCGAACGCTTTGAATGGCCCGACGAAAACGCCGAGATAAAGGGCGATAAATTCTTCTGCTACGGGCTAAAGGATCAATTCGGTATCCTCGTTGACGGAACGGTCGTGCCCTGCTGTCTTGACAGCGACGGTGTAATTAACCTCGGCAATATATTCAGCGAGGATATAAGCGATATTCTTTCTTCCGAACGAGCCGTCTGTATGGTCGAGGGCTTCAAGCGCGGAATCGCAACCGAGGATCTTTGCAGGAAATGCGGCTACGCGCAAAGATTCGTGTAACTAAATTAAAACGGTATAACTTTCGAGAGAGATGCTCCGAAAAAGGGGCGCTCTCTCGTTTTTTATGTTTCCCACACCTTTTCCCACACTTTTTATGGAAATATTTGATATTTCCCACCCCTTTTTTCGCTTCAAGTGTGGGGACAAAAGCGTATTCGCGTTGTAAAATAAAAATGCGGAAATGCAGGCGATGACCGAACGGTTGGTATTTACCGTCGTTTTCCAATCGGTTATCCCGAATAATATACTGCTTTATACGGAGGTATTCCAATGGGTATTTTTGACAAATTGAAGAACGCCGCAGGCTCGTCCATAGGCTCATCCATCGACAAGGCTGTTTCCAACCTCGGAAACAAAAGCGAAACCTTTACCTTTAATTCGCTTCCCGAAAGCTTGGCGCAGATGCAGGCATTGCCCGAAGCGAAGCTCGACTCGCCGTTTAAGACAGCCGCTTTGACGGTTTGCGCTTTGTGTGCATACGCGGCGGATAAGCAGATCGGAACCGAAATGCTTAATTGGCTTCGCGGTCCCAGACCTTTGAGCAACTACGACATCTCGTTTATTAACGACCGTATGCGCGACGGAAAAACCTACGTTCCTTTTTCTTATTTCGAAGGCGCTTCGCCCGCGAACGACTATACTCCCTCCGAACCCTTTAAGATCACCGTTTCGAGTAACTCTTATTCCGATTCCAACGAAGGCTATATGACGCTTTGGATAAAGAGCGGCGGCGCGGATTCTCCGAGAGAGGTTCAGCTGCGCAGAAAAGGCGACGGAACCTGGCTTTTGTGGGAGCAGCTGCTGCTCGCGGATATAAGAACTCCGAAATCCGCCGACCCTTGGGCATAATTTGATCACCGAAGACTTCTGTATTACCGCAGAAGTCTTTTTTGTCGCGTTCCTTTCCCGCTTGACATTGACAGAAGATAGTGGTAAAATTTTAACGTTAGATGACGAAAAAAGAGGGAAATGAATGAAAAAACCCAAAATATTCAAAGCGGCGGGAGATCTGATCTATACCGTTATGGCGACGGTCGTCCTTAACGTGGTATTACAGATAATCATCTATCCGCTTATAACCCATTTCCACGGCGAAGACGTTACGGGTAATATACTTTATTTTATAGGTATAATCTATATCGTGCCTCAGGCGCTCGGAACGACTCTCGGTAACGTGCGTCTTGTGATACGAAAGACCTGCGACGTTACGAACCGCGATTTTGTTCCGTATATCGTCGTGCTTTCGGCGGCGTGCTCGCTTGCGTGCGGATTTATCGGCTTTTCCGAAAGCCGCGATCTCGTATTTTCGGTCGTTTACGCGTTATTCTCGGTCATTTACCTTTTGCGTATCTATTCCTCGGTAGAGTTTAAGCTTTACTTGAAAATAAAGGGCTATTTCTTCTATTTCTGTCTTGTTTGTATAGGCTATCTTGTCGGCTTCGGTCTTTATATGCTGACCGATATCTGGCTTCTTATCTTCCTTTGCGGTGAATGTCTTGCGCTCGGATATACTTTTATTTTCGGAAAAATGTTCCGAAACGACGGTAAAACGAGAAATCACAAGGCTCTGACGAAAACTATTGCTTTGGTGCTCGTTTCGACCGTAATAAGGGATTGTGTAAACCAATTTGATAAGGTAATCCTCAAGCAGGTGCTGAGCGCGGGCTACGTTACTCAATACCACGTCGTTTCGCTTATTGCGAAGACAATGCTTATGCTTGTCCAACCGATAAATATGCTGATCCTTACCTATCTTACCGTAAAGGACTCTTATCTTTCCAAAAAACAGCTTGCACAGTTTACCGGCATAACGCTGGGTTGCGGTGTTTTGTTTTACGGTCTTTGCGTTGTCGGAACGCCCGTTTTCGTAAAAATTCTTTACCCCGACCTTTATGATGCGGTTATGCCGTACAATCTTATCGTGAATCTCGGTCTTATAATCGGATTTATTTCCACAATGTTTATGTCTATCCTTCTGAGTCAGGGCAAAACCGCTGTTCATACGGTTATTCAATGCGTTTGGGGAATTTGCTATATAGCGGCGGCATATTATTTCGTAAACGAATATATGATATGGGGTCTGGCTTACGTTACCCTCGTTGCGAACGCGGTCAAGCTCGTAGTATCGGTTATATTTACTTTTGTCGGCAACGAGAAGGATGAACCCGAAAAGATTACCGCCGCAGCTCCGTGAAATCAAACGTAAAGGTTGAAATAAGCGGTTTTGTGTGGTATCATTTATTATATTAAACAACCAGGAGCGCAGTATGAAAAAACTAAGTAAAGTGTTGTCCCTTTTGCTTGTTATATGTATGGCAAGCGCGATTTTGCTTACATCCTGTGATAAAACCGAGACCGGCGGAAACGAGTCCGGCAGTTCAAACAAGGTTTCCGAATATCAGGACGCCGAAGGTAATTACGTTGGCGCTACAAGCGGTAACAAATACGAAGGAGAAACAATAACCTTCCTTACCTGCGGCAGCGAAACGATTTACGAATCCGAAATCATCGCCAATTTCGATAATTACGAAAACGGCGCAAAGCAGACCTATCCCCAGATCATCAACGAAGATCTCGAAAAGCGTGCCGACATCCTCGAGGAAAAGCTCGGCTTGACTATCGAAGAAATTCCGATATACAGCAGCCCCCGTTACGGCGGACAGATGCTTCAGTATATCCTTAACAACTCGCTTGCGGCAACTAACGAATACCAGGTTGTCGTTCCCTGTCTTCTCGACGGTGCTACCCTTGCGACAGAAGGTGCGCTTTATAATCTTCTTGCCCTTGACGGTCTTCAGATAGAAGCGCCCTGGTGGAACCAATCCTTCAACGAGAGTATGACTTACGCTGACCAGCTTTATTTCACTATCGGTGATATCGGTCTTGAAAGCGTTACCTGTACCGCGGCGTTGTTCTTCAACTATGAGCTCTGGACCAAATACGGTCTTACCGAAACCTACGGCGGCGACCCCTATCAGCTTGTCCGCGACGGCAAATGGACGGTCGATACCGCATTTGAGGCGGCTCAGCTTCTTAAAAATGACCTTAACGCAGACGGAATACTCAACTACATGGACGAGTTCGGCTGGGCAGGACAGAAGGACGATATGTGGTATATCTTCTTCGGTTCGGGCGAACGAATCACCGGTGCCGATTCGGACGGATATCCCATAATCACCGTTTATAACGAACGCTCCTCGAAGGTTATCGAAAAGCTTCAGGAATTTGTTCAGGGAGAGGGCTATTACGTTTCCGCAAACGATTTTTTCTCCGTTACGACCTGGCCTACCGAGCTTACCCGCGGCGCATTTATCGAGGGCAGATCGCTGTTCTTTAACGACTCTGTCGGTACAGTCGCGCTTCTCGGTGAAATGGAACAGCGCTTCGGCGTTATCCCCGAGCCTAAATTCGAAGCTAAGCAGGAAGGCTATCATTCCCTCGTTAACCCTTGGGGCTCTACCTGCTTCGCTATTCCCGTAAACGTAGTCGGCGAAGAATTGACGATGACTATCGACGCTCTTAACGTTCTCGGCGCAGTTTCGAAAAACACCGTTGCGAAGAATTATCAGGAAGTCGTTCTTTCCTATATGAAAACGCGCGACGAGGAATCCGCCGAAATGATCAACGAATATATCCTTCCTTCGCGTATGTGTGATCTTGGTATCGTACATAACTGGGGCGGTATAGGCTTCTTTATCCAGGATATGGGAGATAAGGCTGTCGGTACCTTCGCTTCCGAATATGAAGCAAAGCGCAGTGCCGCAGAAACCGCTCTCGAGAAGACTATCGATTTTTACAAGGATAAACAATAATAATAAAGGCAATCGCTTCACAAAAAGCGGTTGCCTTTTTCTTGACTTTATGCTTCTGTTAGGCTATCATATTGTTATAAGAAGATTTCAGGAGGCTCGTTATGACTGTAAAAAAATTATTGTGCTTCGCTTTGGGGATGATTATGCTCGTGAGCTGCGGTTGCGGCGGCAGTAACGAATCGTCCGTAATCGATAATTCGGGCGTCGAGAGCAAAGAGGAAAGCGATGCTTCCGAAAACGTCGTCCATACCGAGTATACGAAAGCGATCGACGCGCTGTTGAGCGGTACGTCCGACCGTACGCTCAATAAAAAGAATCTTTTGAAGGGACTTTCGTACGAGACGAGCGTTTCCCCTTCTGCCGAATATCCCGATAATAAAAATATACTTACCGACGGAACTATTCCCGATAGCTTTAATGCGAACGAAAACTGGGTTGGATATATGTTCCGCTCGATGGGAAAGAATATAATCACCTTTGATCTCGGAAGCGTAAAGGGCGGTCTGCTCGATTTTTCGCTGGTTTCCCTCGACCATGTCGATTACGGAATTAACGCGCCGGTAAAGGTTATCGTTTCGGTAGCCGGCAACGATAAAAAATATACAGAAGTCGGAACCGCTTACCGTTCCGAGGGCACTCTTCCGCAGAACGGCGCGCTCGATTACCGCGTAAGACTTCATAAAGCGGTCGAGGCGAGATATATTAAGTTCGAGGTCGTTGCACCGAAAAGCTGGTTATTTATAGGCGAGGTCTCGGCTGTTTCTTATGATGCAAGCTATGAGGTTTCCGACAGCATCGACGGCGATATCAACGCTTATTACGGATATAGCGGTATCCCCGAAATATCCAAGCCCGAGTATTGGAGCGAGAGCGAGAATAATTATAAAACCGAAATCAATCTTATAAAATCCAAAAAGCCGTATATCAGCGCCGGCGAACCGGCAGAGATGATGCATATTACCGAATGGTATAACGGCACCGATACTCAAAAATTGACCGACGGTATTAAATCGACTAAAGCGTCCTACGCGGACGCGCCCTGGTTCCATATAACAGGCGGATTTTCCCGCAGCATAACCTACGACCTCGAAAAGACATCGGCTGTTAAGGGCTTTTCGATCGGCTTTCTGCGCGACGTCAGCGCGGGTGTCGAAATGCCTACCGACCTTCTTGTGCTTATCTCGGAAAACGGCAAGGATTGGCAGACGGTCTATTATAACGAGATAGTTTCCACCGAAAAGGATTACGATATAGTTCGTGTTGAAGCGAGCTTAGATAAAACATACAAGGCGAGATACGTGAAAATAGACTTTTGCGTTTATCCCCACGTTTATATCGATGAAATAACCGTAACAGGTACAAAAGACGTTTCGGGCGCGGCGGACGTTGTTCCCGACGAAGAAAACGTAAACGATGCGGGTAAAAACTATCTTATGCCCGAGGATTTCTTCGGGGTCAACAATATGCTTTTGTCCTATCATTGCCAACTCGGCGAGAATAATATTTCGACCGATGACGGACGTGCCGACGTTGACGAGTATCTGCCTTATATCGCATACCTTGATGAACAGGGTAATATTAAGGACACCATCTTTGACTCGGTGCTTTATC
>JAZSLN010000085.1:0-3155 GCA_045535385.1 Eubacteriales bacterium | reverse complement strand
TGTCGGGCGGTCAGAAGCAGAGAGTTGCTATCGCACGTGCGCTTGTCAAGAACCCGAAGATAATTATGGCGGACGAGCCGACGGGTGCGCTCGACTCGGTTACGGGACGTCAGGTGCTCGACACTTTGAAGAAGCTTTCGGCGGAAAAGCTCGTTATCGTCGTTTCGCACGACAGAGAGTTCGCGATGAATTATGCCGACAGAATAATCGAGCTTGCCGACGGTAAGGTTATAAGCGACACCTCGTTTGACGAAAATTCCGCTCCCGTTCAGGAGGGGATAATATTTGAGGGTGCGACGGCAAAGATCCCGATGGGATACCACCTCACCGAGGAAGACCGACACGCGATCAACGAATATATCGAAAAGCTCGGAAGCGGTGCGGAATTGGGCTTTGAAAAACGCTCCAACCGAAAGTTTATCCCCACCGATTCGGAAAATATCAAAACCGAGGACTCCTCGCCCTTCGCGCTTATAAAATCCAAGCTTTCGTTAAAGCACGCTTTCAAGATAGGAAGCAGCGGATTGAAGCATAAAAAATTCCGTCTTGTTATGACTATCTTCCTTTCCTGTATCGCGTTTATACTTTTCGGTTTGGTCGATACTTTCAGTTCTTATGACCATATCAACACAAGTGCGACCTCGATAAAGGATTCGAATATACGTTACGTTTCGGTTAATCAAAAGAAACTTATCGCAGATGGGGAACACTATTCTTACGTTAAGTCGAGCGATTCCGACCTAAAGGCGTTTGAAGCCGCCACCGGCATTTCGTTGAAGGGTGTTTTGGCGGGAGCAAATGTCGATCTTGCTTTTTCGCAAAATATCGAATATTTCCGCGAAGAAAACACGAACTATTCGATGTTTAGAGATCGATTCAACGGAATCGTGGAAATAGATGATTCGGATATAGCCTCGATGAAATATTCGGTTGTAGCGGGTAAGCTTCCCGACGGAAAGAAAGACGAGATCGCGATAAGTAAGTTTGTCGCCGATTTGTTTGTGAAATCGGGCTACATCCCTGCTCAAAAGTTAGAGGCTGTGCCCTACGGGGAAGTCGTCGAGGATATATATATCGAAGACGGTAAGTTCGAAGACGATGTATTAGAAAATCCCGAAGAAAAAACGGAAAAAATAAAGATAAAATCCGCGTCCGATATGCTCGGCAGAACCTTGATTATGGGCGGCGTTGAATATACTGTGGTCGGTGTTGTCGACACTAAACTCGATATGGAACGCTACGCAACGCTTTTCGAGCCTATTACCGAAGAGGAGGGAGAACAGGGCGTCTCCCACCAGCTTCTCGAGTATGCTCTTTACGAAGAATTTAATACAGCCGTCAATTATGATTTCACCGGTATGATGCTCGTCGGAAAGGGATTTATAAAAAGATATACCGAGTCCGGCGACTACATTTCGTATTTTGAAAATTCCCATCTTTATTTCGACCATCCTAACGGCTTGTTTTATCTTTACGCAGGCGGTGCTACGACTCTCGACAAGATCAAGGAAAAGAAGATAATATGGGTAAACGGCGAAAAGGAAAAACTCGCCGATAACGAAATAATTATTTCGTCAAATGCCGCCGAGAGTTATCTTAATATCATTACCCGTAACGAATTCGGCGAAATGGAAGTGGATATCGAATCGGCTTCCGAAATATCGCTTGATTCGCATTATTACGACTATGCCAGCGGCGATGAAGAAGGTGTTTCGGACGTTAAGATAGTCGGAATTATGATGCTTGAAGAGTTCACGTATACCCCTCTTCACGAGGCTGTCGTTCTTTCCGACGGATTGTATTCCAAGTATTTTATGTCGACCGACGGACTATACGAGATGGCTATCGGCGCCATGCCCGAAAATAGGGGTGATATCAAAAATCTCGTTGAACATTGTTATACCGATAATAACGGCGTGATTTATAAAATTAATAACCCCGCTTGTTTCGAGCTTGATGCGATCAACGAGGTGATCGAGATTCTTGCAAAGGTCTTCTTCTGGATAGGCTTGTTCTTCGCTTTGTTCGCTTCGATATTGCTTTCCAACTTTATCGCAACGAGTATTTCTTATAAGAAGCAGGAGATCGGTATTCTCCGTGCAATCGGCTCGCGCGGAAACGACGTATTCCGTATCTTCTTCTCCGAAGCGTTTATAATCGCGATGATAAACTTCGTTCTCGCTTGTTTCGGTACGGGTGTTATTACCTTCATCACAAACTATATTATCCGTACAGAAGCGGGATTGCTTGTTACGGTTCTTAATTTCGGCATAAGACAGGTTCTCGTGCTCTTCCTTATAAGCGTTGCCGTAGCGGCGATCGCAAGCTTCTTCCCCGTAAAGAAGATTGCATCGAAGAGACCTATCGATGCAATCCGCGACCGCTGACACTCTCGATTAAAATCCTTCGGATTTTAATCGGTATATGAGAGTTCCGTACGCTCGCGCAAGATTCGTGCGCCTCGCTTCGCTCGTTGTCCGAATCTTCGGAACTCATAGGAGTATTTTTCAAGGCGCATGTCCTTGAAAAATACATGATTTTCATTATATTTAAACAGAGCCTTCGGTTTTTCTCCGGAGGTTCTGCTTTTCCATTCTGTGTCATTCTGCTACGCGCTCGGTTCGTCTTAATCGAGTGTGATTTTCCGCCCTCAGTTTTGCGTACTTGCAGCACAACGTTCTTTGTTCTTTCAATCAAGTAGAAGCGAGCACACGCAGGATTCGAGGCAGAATGGCGATTTAACCCGACAGGCTGTAGTAATCTACTGCCGGAGGGGAAAATCGTCATAGAAAAATCCGTATATTATGAAAATCCGAAGGATTTTCTTCCAAAAAATAAACCGTAGGTGGATTACACCTACGGTTATATTTATTCTCGCGGAGAGAGGTTAACAAATCTATTAATACCTACAACGCGAGTTTTAAAAAAGGATTTTTCGGTCTGACCGAAACCAGCGCGTGCGATTAGCCTTCCATAGCGTCCTTATCGACGATGATGATGGTATTGGGATGGAGCTTAAGAAGGGTAGCGGGGTTCGAGGTAGTGATCTTGTCGTCAAGAAGCTCGGAAACCGCCTGATGCTTAGCCTTGCCGGTAGCGAGAAGGATAATGGTCTTAGCCTTCATGATGGAAGCCATACCCAAGTCGGAGGCCAA
>JAZSLN010000013.1:0-2778 GCA_045535385.1 Eubacteriales bacterium | reverse complement strand
TCTTGTCCTGGTCGAAGCGAGTGAAATAAAGCTTGTTGTAATAGTAGTTCATATCCCAGAACGAGGTCTTGTATGATGCGTCCTTGAATTCGTTAAGGCTGTCCTTGTAGGTGTTTACGCGCATATCAAAGATATAAGGCGAGTTTTCGCTGTAAACGACAGCTCTCGTAGCCTCGTTACCGCTGTTGTGGGGCCCGCTGTACGGGGAATAGGTCGTGTTGCCGTAGGGAACGGTGCTTATCGTTTGGATAAGGCTGCCGTCCTTGTCGAACATATCGGCGTATTGACCGTAGGTCTTATTGATGGGGAACATACAGGTATAGTTTCTTGCGTGATAGGTGTCGCGTGTGTATTTATAGTCGACGTTGAGCTTTACCTGAGGACCGGTGAAGGTGTATTTTCTGGCAAGCTCGGCATAAACCTGATCGTCGGTGTATGCGGTATTTTTGTTGGTATAGTCGTTTATCGAGTCGTTGTTGTCGTCGGGGAAGAGGAGAAGCTCGGTCTTTTCGATAACGTGAAGAACGTTGACGGTTTTCGACTGACCGTTCGAAAGGGTTATCTTGCTTCCGCTTTCGCCGTCATAGAAATCAAGCGAAACCAAAGCCTCGCCGCCGTGGTTACCGCCCGAGAACGTAACCTCGCTTGAAGAATAGTAAAGCTGATGTACGTATTCCATATCCGTGCTTCCGTCAACAAAGGTGTGGACTTTACCGCTCTTGTCGGTAAGCTTCCATGTGCCGAGGTTGAAGGTACCCCAGGATTCCTCAACGAGCGTTATCGCAAGCGTGCCTGCGTCGGTTGACGAGGTTATGGTATAAAGCGATGCGCTGTTTTTGGTGATGGTGGTGGGATAGGATGTGATTTCGTCGGGTGCACCGGGATATTTGAGCGTTTCGTAGCTGTCATAACCCCAATAAGCGTTAGCCGCCGAGCCCGTAAAGGGAACCGCGCTTATCAGTAAAAAAGAAAAAAGAATTAATGCGGTGATTTTTTTCAGCATATTTTTTCTCCTGTCAGAAAAAAATTTGTGGTATATCGATTCGCTTTTTCTTTATTATATATTTATTTGCGCCCGCCGTCAATCGTCTTTTGGGTCAACTTATATTAAATAATTTTGTGCAATACTGCTAAAAACGGGGGTTAGCTTAGATTAACTCAAGCTTGTCGGAATACCGAAAATACAAAATTTGTGTAAAAAACCGCTTTAATGTTGCTTTTTGGGTGCCTTTGGGTTAAAATATTATGAAAAGAAAAAAGGAGATGTATGTTATGTTCGAAAAGAAATTAACTGCCGTCATTTCTGTTGACGGAATGCATTGCAACCATTGCAAAGCAAAGGTCGAATCGACCCTTAAAGCGCTGAAAGGCGTTAAGAAATATGATGTTTCGCTCGAAAAGGCTGAAGCCGAGGTAGTATATGCCGAGGGTAAAATAACCCCCGAAGAGATCGCTTCCGCCGTTACCGAGTCGGGTTTTGAAGCTTCCGTAAAATGAGGGAAGATAAAATAATAAAGGTCGGCGGAATGTCCTGCGTTCGTTGCTCCGCCGCAGTCGAAAACGCGCTCAATGCCGAGGAGGGTGTCGTAGCGTGCGCCGTTTCTTATGCGAACGGACGCGCCGAGGTATCCTTCGACAATGAGACAACGAACCTTAAAAAATTAGAAAAAGCCATAAAAAAAGCAGGCTATACCGTCATCGAGGACGTTAGGCTCGCACGCAAAAGGGAATTTCGTAATTCGCTTTATATGTTTGTTTTCAGCGCGGTTTTGGCATCACCCTTCTTTTTGATGATGGCGCTTATGTTCGTTTCTCCCGAATCGTCTGTTATGCATATTCTTCATAACGGATATCTCCAGCTTGTTCTGGCGACACCGATCCAGTTTGTTTCGGGATTCAGGTTCTATCGCGGAGCGTTTAATTCGCTGAAGAATAAGAGCCCGAGTATGGACCTCTTGGTTGTGCTCGGTACAACGGCTTCGTTTGCATACAGCGTTTATATGCTCGTTTCGGGCGGAAACACGTTTTATTTCGAAAGCTCGGCGATGATAATAACGCTCGTGCTGTTAGGTAAAATGCTCGAATCCCGCGCCCGCGCAAAAACAAGCGAATCTATCGAAAAGCTTATGGATCTCGCTCCGAAACGAGCGATCGTTATCCGCGATGGGGCAGAAATAGAGATCCCCGCTTCACAAATAGCGATAGGTGATACGGTTGTCGTTCGTCCCGGTGAGTCTATTCCTGCCGACGGATGCGTTGTGTGGGGTGCGACAAGCATCGATGAATCTATGCTGACGGGCGAATCAATGCCTATATCAAAGGCTGTCGGGGATAAGGTCTTCGGCGGAACGGTAAACGGAAAGGGCGCGTTTCATTTCGTTGCCGACAGCGTCGGTTCCGATACGGTTCTTTCGGGTATAATCCGTCTGGTTGAGGATGCACAATCCTCCAAAGCACGTATCCAGAATATTGCCGATAAGGTTTCGGCTGTGTTTGTCCCGACGGTTACAGTTATTTCTCTTATAACCTTCGGCGCTACGTTTTTTGTTACAAAAAGCGTGTCCGATGCGCTCGACAGCGCCGTTGCTGTGCTTGTTATTGCCTGCCCCTGCTCGCTCGGTCTTGCTACTCCGACCGCGCTTATGGTGGGTATAAACCGCGGTGCTTCGATGGGTATTCTTATAAAAAATGCCGATGCGCTCGAGCATTCCTGCAAAATAAAGGCTCTAATCTTGGACAAGACGGGTACAGTTACCGAAAGTCGGAGGCCAAGCGGTC
>JAZSLN010000055.1:0-22221 GCA_045535385.1 Eubacteriales bacterium | reverse complement strand
GGTGCTGCCGTCTCGTAAATAGCCGCTGCCGTTTAACGTTTTGTTCGAGCTGTTGTAGGTGAATTTGGTTGCGCTCGAAGAGGTCGAGGTTGTAACCGATGCGCTTGAACTCGATACGCTCATATAATACGATGGGTTTGCTTTGTTTTGCAGCAGGAACTCGGAACCCGAGGTTACCGCTTTCCAAAGCTGAGCGTCGTCGCTTGCCAATGCGGCAGGTCTGAGTGAGGTTCCGGATAATGATGCCGCTAAACCGGTCGAATCGGAAATTATTCTGAAATAGCCTCCGTTAGTGAAATTCGTCGCGGCATCCCAACTTTCGGGAACAACGACTTCGGTGGTTTCCTTGCCGACCGTTTCGCTGTATTCCGCTCCGAAGCCCTCGATCAGAACTTCCTTGACGGTGTAGACAATCGCTTCTCCGTCGGCGTTCTTTTCGGGCAATTCATAGAAGAAGCCCTTCCAACCGTTTTCGTCATTAAGAACCATAGTTCTGCCGGTATCGACTCCGTCGGCAAAAAGACTGACGGTGATCTCGTTAGGGAGAAGCGAGCCTTCGGCCCAGGTTTTCTCCACGTAGAGCTTTTTGTCGCCGCCGATGTATTCATCATTATAGATATGAGCTTCGATCAGATGGTCGGTTCCGCCTTGATAAAAATATTCGCCGAAGGTCCATTCCTGTCCGTTGCTGTCAAGAGCGATAAAGGTGGAGTTGCCCTCGGAATCGAGGTTGAACTGCATTACGTAATGATCCATAGCGGGATATCCCGTCGGTGGCTTGGTTTCCTTTACGTAATAGGTTTGACCCGCGAACAATCCCCAACAGGTAGCGTAACCGTGGTCGTCGGTCGAGAAGGTCGAGTCGGGGAGAACTTCGAACGTGCCGTTTTCGAGCTTTTTGTAAAGCGTTGCGGGGACGGTGCATTCGGGATCGCTGTATACGCAGAATTCTGCGCCTTCGAGAAGCTTAGAGCCATCTCTGTCGGTTTTGGTTATGGATAATTGATGTAGGGGAGAAAGATTGAAATATACCGCACAGTTTGAAAGCGAAGATCCTCTTTCGAGATAATAAACCGTTATAGTATGCTCTTGTCCGCCCTTTAACGTCATAGGCAGGTTAGAGGTTGTAACCCCTGCATCGCCTGTGTTGACACCCGGCATATCCGCTTGCGTGTCGGCGGTGTTGTCGGCAACGGCTGACGAGGATAGCGCTTGACCGGTTCTGACCTTGCCGGTCGAGAAGTTGATATCGCCGTAAACGACGTCGTGTACGCCGCCGAGGTCGAGCGCGAGCTGACCGTCGATGAAGATCCATACGTCGTCGTCGCCCGAGAAACGGAATTGCATATCGTCCACGCCGTTTGAGGCCTTGTTTTTGCCCGAACCGCTGTCGTTCGGCAGATAGAAGGTTATTTCGCTCTTCATGCCGAACCAATAGTTCGCTTCGTTATCCTTTTCCGCATAGGTCGTTTGACCGTAGTTGAAGGGAAGGAAGTCGTGCAAGCTGTTGTTACTGTCGATGTTTACGTAATAGTCGTAAACGTAAAATCTTTGCTCGCTTTGGCTATAGGAAGCGGCGTTTTTAGCACTGTTGTAATAGTAATAACCCGTTTCGGAATCATAACTGTAAAGCCAATCGGCTTCGCCGAGAGATATACGGCCCGGGATGTCATCGTCTCCGAAGAGAGCGTTGATACGGACATCGTTTGCGATTCCGGGTGTTATAGTTCCGGGGAAATTGGTTGACGAGCCTCGCCGTCCGTTGGTCTTTTCGGAGTTTACCGTTATTCCGTCAACTTCAACGTTTTTGTTGCTTATGTTGCCTATATTACCTGTGGTGAGATAATCGAAGAAGATGAAGCCTAACTCGCTGTCGGGGTCGAAGGTCCAGCTTCCCGACGATTCCGAATAGGTCGCGCTGTGCATATTGAACAGCTCGTTATAGTCGAAAACTTTTGTTGTTATGAAATCGCGCGTGTCGGGTTGGTTGTCGACAACGTCAACGTTTTTACCGATATCGTACGTTTCCGCTATCCATTCGGCATAGAAGATAGTGTTGTTGGTAACTCTTATCTGCTTTCCGAACATTGAGGAATCATAATAAACGCGGTTGATTATGTCGTACCAGCCGTTAAGTCTCATCGGATAATTACCCGGCACAGCCGTTTCTTCGGGGGTGGGTAGGGTAATGTATCCGTTCGAGTCGGTCTTTTCGGTAACCTTTTTTGCGCCTGTGAACTTTTTGTTTGTGCTGCTCATATACGTCGGAAGACCGATCTGTCCGTCAAAAGTAACCGTAAATGAGCCGTCGGGCACCGTGTAAAGACTTAAATATGTTGCCGTCGAGGTTGTAGATACACCTGCCGAAGAGAAGGAGATGTATCTTGAGTTCGCTCGGAAGCCTACGTTTGTGCCGTTTCGTACCGCGGTAAAGGCGGTTCTCGTTCCTGTGTCCGTAACAAGCGTAAGCGCGTTGTTTTCCAATCTTAAATAGTGGACAACAGAATCGATTACAGTGTAAATATAGTAATTACTTCCCGATGTACCGCTTCGTTCGAGCGACCAGCGTACGAGCGTGTCGTCTCCCGAAACAGCGTCGGTACCGCGAATCAAAACTTCGCCGGACGATAGCACGGATGTCGCTTTGGCATCTAACGCGTATGAATTAAGTACCATCGCGTAGGTTCTTCCGCCGAGCGAGCTCGTGTTGGAGCTTGTTACCGAGAATTTACTGTAATAAACGATGTTTCTTTGGGAGGTTTCGGAGGTAACGACCGCGAAAAGCGAGAAGCTTTCGGTTTCGAAATCGGCTTTGATAACACCGTTTTCGTCTATCGAGCATTTTTGCCCTTCGGGAAGCTCGGTGCCGTCTTTGGAATAGTGAACAACCGAAATGCTGTTACCGTCCGCATTTGTGTTTAACGTAAGATCGATCTCTACCGCATAATTCGGCTGTATCTCTTTTCCGTCGTACTTGAAACAAATATCATATAATCGGAAATCCTTGATCTCGGTGGCGGTAACCTGACCGTTTGCCGTGTCGATTTTATCGAACGCTTCTTCGTAATAATCGTTATATCCTTCAAAAGAATCGTCGATCTTTTCGACGTAAAGCGTTGCTCCGTCGGGAATACCTGCCGCGGGGGGATAGGTTGCCTTTACGGTGATATCCTCGTTGCGGTAAATGACCTCTTTGGGTTGATTCTTCTTGTATTCGTTATAGGCTGAGCTCAATTTGCCGAAGCCGAAAATAACGTCGTCCTTTAATGAATACTCCGAATATTGAACTCTGTCTCCGAAATCACCCTCAATGGTTTTGATCCTTATCGGTGTTCCGTTGCTGTCGCAGATAAGCTCGATAACGATCGCCGAGCGGGTCGGATTGACCTTATCCGCCTCACGGAAGAAGAGGATGTCGCCGACAGACGGAGTCTTGTCGGTATCAAAGAAGCCTGCGCTCTTTAATTTTGCCACCCATTCTCCGCAATCCTTATCGGAGGGGAAATAGCCTTTATCGATTTTCGCTCGGTCGAGACAAAATTCGACAAACATCGCAGACCAATCACCGTAGGGATTGTTGTAATATGCGCCGTACCGTGAATAACCGCGCGGATATCCGTCGGGGCCGAGAGAAACGTTATCCTCGCTTTCGCGGTAACCGATTTGGCTTTTCGCGATAGCGATAACGTCATCCTGCCATACGCCCGATAAATCCTTCGGTACGGTGCCTAACAGATCCGATTCGGATTCGATGCCCGCGTTTTTGTCGTTATAACACTCGCTGTTGTGAGTGTGTTCCGACTTTCCGCAAACGGCTATCGGCTCGGCCTTTCCTTTCGGAGCGCATTTTTCCGAATGGATATGCTCCGTGATTTCTGCCAGACCGCATTTGTATCCGTTTTCGCCCTTACATTCTTCGCTGTGGGTATGAAGAATAATTTCGGGCAAACTGCAGACGAGAGTCTTGCTGTCGGAGCCGTCATAGCATTTATCGCTGTGAGTATGTAATTTTATTTCAGGGAAACGGCAAATAAGCGATTCTCCGTTGTAGCAATCGTTGTTGTGAGTATGCGAGACTATGTCGGCATATCCGCAAATAACGTGTCCGTCTTTGTCGGTGCATTCGTTAGTGTGGATGTGCCCGTCGGGCAAACACGACAACGGTAAAACCGGTGTTTTGTAACACTCAGCGGAATGAGTATGCTCTTCAAATCCGCAGAAGGTTTCGCGCTCTTTCGTTATTGCGGGGAGTATGAGCGCGTATGTTGTGCAAAACACAACGATTGCCGCAAGAAGCGAAACTATACGCGTGCGCCGCTTCCTTTTACGGTGGGCGCGGCTGTATTTTGCCGCTTGCTCAAGCGTTTTGTGCGTCATAAATATTCCTTATATTGTTAGTTTACAGAACCGATGTCGGGCAAAGGCCAGACACGGAAAAGTATCTTTCCTACGATTTGTTCCTCGCCGACACAACCGACGGCGGTGTTTCTCGAATCCACCGAGATGTTTCTATGGTCGCCCATAACAAAATATTTTGCCGCGGGAACCTGATAGGGAAGCTCGATGTTAACGTCGCCGTATGCCTTGTCGGTGATGTAAGGCTCATCGATCTCGGTACCGTTGATAAATACCGTCCCTTTATCGTCAATGTTTATATAATCGCCCGGGAGAGCGACGATTCTTTTTACGAGTATTTTGTTATTGTAATAG
This sequence comes from Eubacteriales bacterium, assembly GCA_045535385.1. Lineage (GTDB taxonomy): Bacteria > Bacillota > Clostridia > Oscillospirales > CAG-382 > Coliplasma. The sequence continues at coordinate 17,511 of JAZSLN010000055.1, read as the reverse complement.
AATGCGATGATGTCTCCGCGCTTATATTCTCCGCCCTTTACGGAAACGACGATGTTTCCGTCTGCCATTGTCGGTGTCATCGAGCTTCTCTGTATTTGTAATACGGGCAGCCAAAGCGTGGCGACCAAAACGGCAACCGCCGCAACTGTTATAAGAGTGTATATAGTGCTGCGGATAATCTTTTTGTATCGTTTGCGGTAATTGATACGCGCCAATTCCGCTTCCATAGCCTCGATTGAGGGACGGGAAGCGTTTTCTTCGAAGTTTTCATTCATATAATTTTACGTCCTAACCCTTAACGGATTATTAAAATATCATAGCTTTAGACTGTTTTTAGGTATCTCGGGATGCTCCGCAAGATATTCGTCGAGCCTGGAGGAAATTCTGTTCCAGTAATTCTCGGCTTCCTTTTGCGCGTTGCGCTTCATTTCTTCGCAGCTCTTTGCCACGGCGAGTTCCTGCATTTTTGTGCGTTTTTCGGTGTCGCTTAAAATACGGTCCGCTCGGTTTTGCGCGGTTGTTAGTATATCCTCGGCTTTTTTCTCGGCTTCCGATATGATTCTGTCGGCTTTTTCCTGCGCGGTGCCCTCTGCTTCGGTGGTCGCCGCTTCGTGGCGTTCGGAGCATAATTTGATGCTTTCGATATATTCGCGTGCCGCTTCCTCCGCCGCCTCGAATATGCCGTTAAGACGTAAGCTTGCTTCGGCTATCGAGCCTGCGTCTTCGAGGATAATCCTTCTGTCTTCCAACTGCTTTTTTATCGTTTCGTTTTCGGAAAGTAACCGCTCGTTTTCCTGCGTTTGAAGGATGAGAAGCTCAAGCAATTCAGCACGATTTAATTTTTTCAAATCCTTCTCGTTCATATCGAAAAAACCTTTCCCGGAATTTATTAAACATAGCTTCCCAATTTTAACATAATCCAAGTTATTATACATCGACGTGTTGACAAAGTCAACAAAAATATTTCAAATCGAGATTCATTTTGTGACTTTTTAACAAATTGGTAATAAAAAATCACCGTTACGATAATAACGGTGATTTTTAATACAAAATGTTTTTCAAGTCGATAACTTCTTCTTCGGAAACAGTCTCGCGTTCGTCGTATCTGGAACGTATATATAAGTCGAAAACGCGTTCCTCGGGCTCGGATACGGGTACGGAGCATTTTAGCTCGGATGGAGTGTCCGAAGCGTAAATATCTTTTCCGCGGTCGATACGCTCGGTTACGATTTTATAGTATAAAAATCCGAGCTTTTCGCGTCCGCTGTTCATATCCTTCCATCTCGGAGGCTTAAAGCGTTCTCTTTTCTTTTTACGGGATTTGAATACCGAATAGTCGAAGCTTACGTCGGTTTTTCCGGTTGCTACGTTTTTGCCTTTGAAAAATACCGATAATCTGTCGCTGTATTTTACAAAAACACCGACTAACCGTGTAACGAGTATTTTGAGCTTAGCTCCGATTATCGATCTTAATTCCTTGCGCCATATATCGCGCATGGTTTTGAAAAGGAAAAAGGTAATAACGGCGCAGGATATGGCAAGAACCATTTGAATATAGGGGTTTTCGGGGAGGTGGGTGCGCCAAAAATCATATATTCCGTAGAGGAGAGCCGTGAGGCACACCATACGTATTTCGAGCCATAAAAGGCTTTTTCTTTTCTTCACGCTCTGACCTCCTTGTATTTTACTTGTCTATTCTTATGGTTTGGACATTCATTCCCATACGCTCGGCTTCGGATAAGACCTCTCCGCATTTTTCATCGGATATAGCGGAAATGAAATAAATATCACAGTTTTTTGGAAGCTTCGGCAAAGTCAGCGCAAGCAACGCCGACATCGAGTAGCTTCTTTTTGAATAAGGGTTGAGCTCCGAAAACATTTCGAGAATATGCTTTGTGTGCTGTTCGCCGCTTTCGCAGGGAATAAAGACATAATCGCTGTTGTTCGGCGAACGGTTGGTTGAAAAGCCGACCTTTCCGTCGTTTTTTACCGCCTCGCAAAACAGAAAGCAAGCCGACATCAAGCCGTTTTCGATAAGATCGTCGTCGGATATATAGACCTCGTGATAGTTGTTCAGGTCTAAATATATCATTGTGTCATAGGTGCGCGAGCTGTCATATTCGTTCGACATAAGTGTTCTGAGACCGCCGGAAAAGGAGCGCGCGGAAGCTTTGAAATTGATCGAACGTATCGGGTCCCCGAATCGGTAATCGCGCACACCCGAAACAAAAAACGGATCTTCGATATATTTTTGTAACGAAATGCTGTTTCCTGCGGTATAAATGTTGGGCGAGCATAAATTCTTTAACGCCTGACAATCGGGGTAGGCATAGAAAGAAACTAACGATTTGAAGCTATAGTCAAATTTTCGGTATTTGAACCCCGCATCCTTGAATTCGTATTTTCCTCGCTTATCTGCGCGTACCTCGTGACGTTTTGTAACGGTCGAAAAGGGCGGAATATTGAATACGCTCGTTAGCTTTATATGCTCAGCGCATTCGATTCCGTCCACGGTAAGTCCGCCCGGAGTTATAAACTCGATCCTTAAATTAATAAGCGGAAACCAGCTCGGGTTGGAAACCGTTTCGATTATTTCGAGACTTTCGCCCGTGAAGATACCGTCCTTTGAAATCTCGCGTCGGTAGGTAAGCGTTTTGAGCGTTTCGGCTTTGATGCTTCGGTATGCCGAAATGACGGCAACGGTTATTATAACTGCTGCAAGTACACCGAAAATAAGCAGAAGCTTTTCCAATATACTCATCGTCTTGAAAAGTTTATACGTTCGCTGGGAACAGGTGTGATCTCGATGATTTTTTTAAGGAGCTCTTCGCCGAGGTCGCCGCGATGGAACAGGTTGTTGTTAAATATAATGCGGTGTGCCAGAACGGGTACGGCGGAGTTTTTAATGTCATCGGGTAATACGTAATCGCGTCCGTCAAGCGCGGCAACACCCTGAGCGACCTTTATCAAAGCGATCATAGCTCTCGGACTTGCGCCGATAAGAACGTTTTTGTCCCTTCGCGTTGCTTCGCATATAAGTGCGGTATAGTCTAAAAGGTCTTTGTGTACGTATACGCTGTCGCATTCCTCTCGAGCGGAAAGGATAGTCTCTTTACTTATCGAATAGTCGACCGCTTTTATACAAGAAGTATCGAGCTTTCGGGAAAGTATCTCTATGTTTTCCTCGTGCGAGGGATAACCCATCGAGGTTTTTATCAAAAATCTGTCAAGCTGTGCCTCGGGAAGGTCGAAGGTGCCTTTTGTTTCGATCGGGTTTTGCGTGGCAATAACCATAAAGGGCTCGTCGAGAGTCCTTGTTATTCCGTCGGTAGTTACCTGGTGCTCTTCCATACATTCAAGCAATCCCGATTGGGTTTTCGGCATAGCGCGGTTGATCTCATCCGCGAGAAGAATATTTGTGAAAACAGGTCCCTTTACAAAACGAAATTCCGATTGCTTCATATCAAAGAAGTTGACACCCAAAAGATCCGAGGGTAGCATATCGGGAACACATTGAACGCGCTTGAAATCGAGTCCGAGCGAAGCGGCAAAGCTTTTCGCCAACACCGTTTTTCCGGTTCCGGGTACATCGTCGAGAAGAACGTGTCCGCTTCTTAAGAGCGCAAGGGTCAACAGATCGATCACGTTTTCTTTTCCGACTATGACCTTGCCTACGTTAGTACGCACGGCATCACGTATTTGTTTAACGGCACGAAATTCCATAGACACCTCTTAATATAATCATCAGTATATATACAGTTTAGCATATCGTTATGGGAAATACAAGAAAAATGTTGATTTTGGCTGTTATTGGAGTTATAATCACAGTAAGAGCAAAAAGGAGAGTGCTTTATGAAAAATACTGTTAAAAAACTGTTTTCGTTTATACTCATCGCTGTTTTGATTCTTTCCTTTTCTGTGCCTGCTTTCGCAACCTCGGAAGGGGATATAATCATCCTTTATACCAACGATGTCCATTGTTCTACGGAGAATTATCCCGTTTTGGCGGCATACCGTTCCGAGCTTATTTCGCAAGGGCATACAGTATACACCGTTGATGCAGGTGATGCTATTCAGGGCGAGATAATCGGTGCGCTTACCGAGGGAAGTGCGATCGTTGAAATTATGAACGCTGTCGGATACGATATTGCTGTGCCCGGCAACCACGAATTCGACTATACGGTACCGCGATTTTTAGAGCTTGCGGATTCCGCGCAATATGAATACATCTGTGCAAACTTTAGCTATATTCCCACCGCTTCCATGGTGTTTGCGCCTTATGTTATAAAAGAGGTCAACGGATTGAATATAGCCTTTGTCGGTATAGCGACTCCCGAAACCTATACAAAATCCACCCCGACCTATTTTAAGGATGAATACGGTAATTATGTCTATACGTTTATGGAAGATTGCTTTATCGAAACGATCGAGGCTTCGGTTGCAAGCGCGAGAAACGAAGGCGCTGATATCGTTATCGCGGTAGGACATTTGGGTGTTTCGGGTGTCAGCGACGGTTGGAAGTCCACCGACGTTATTGCCGGTACAAGCGGCATAGATGCTGTTATCGATGGCCATTCCCACGAGATTTTCGATTCAGCATTGCGTACAAATAAAGACGGTGAAACCGTATTGCACGTTTCCACAGGTACAAAGCTTCAAACCTTCGGCGAAATGCGTATTTCTGCCGACGGAGAAATAACCGCTTCGCTTATCGACCCCGAAACCGTTGACGTTGATTCTATGTCCGAATCGGCAAAGAACGCGTACGGCAGTGTGAAGACTATCATCGACGGATACAACGACGAATTTAACTATCTTTATGAAGAAATAGGTGTTTCCGAGGTGGATCTTGTCGATTCCGATGAAAACGGAAACCGCTTAGTTCGTAACGCCGAAACCAATCTTGCGAACTTTGTTACCGATGCTTATATTGCTGTAACAGGCGCGGACATCGGTTTTGTTAACGGCGGCGGTGTGCGCGCTCCTGTTTCTAAAGGCGTCGTAAACCGTAAGATGATAATGGATATAAATCCTTGGAATAACGAAATGTGTGTTATCGAGACAAGCGGAGAAGCGATAATCGATGCGCTCGAATACGGTGTTAACGCTGTTCCCGATGAATTCGGCAGCTTTACCCAGGTTTCGGGAATAACCTACGAGATTCATTCTTATGTCGAATCTCCGGTCGTTACCGATTCTCTCGGCGATTTTGTAAGCATTACCGAAGATGCACCTCGCCGCGTTCGTAACGTAAAGGTTGGTGGAAAGGATATCGACCCTAATGCGCTTTATACGATCGCAGGCTCGAAATATATGCTTCAGCTCAGCGGCTTCAAGATGTTCTCCGATGCCAGAGTTGTTACCGACGATCTTCCTACCGATACCGAGGTTCTTTTGGAATATTTCACCGAACATCTCGGCGGTGTTATTCCCGAAACGCTTTACGGCGATCCCAACGGCGACGGACGTATCGTTGTTTTTGACGAGGAACCGACCGAGGGCGATATAAATTCCGACGGTAAGGTAGATATGAGCGACTATATACTCGTTAAAGCTATTTATTTCGAAACATACCCCTCCGATAAGAACGAGAATGCACTTGCCGACGTCAATAACGACGGAAAGATAAACATTTTCGATATGGTAATAATTAAGAATCTTTATTTTGCCGCATAAACAAAAAAGAGCCGAAAGGCTCTTTTTGCAGTCTGTAGACAAAGTCTACAGACTGCACCGGGGTGAGAAAAACGAGGCTATTTTTCACAAAAACGAGCGTAGACTTACGATTGTAAGGTAGTCGAGTTTTTTGTGAAAACCCTTGAAAATACAATAAAAAATCCCCAACTCCATATAAAAAGCAAAGAAAGCTTCACGGTAAAATGAAGCTTTCTTTTTCTACTGTTGTTTTCTTTCAAGGGTGTAAAGAGCCTGTTTGTCTTCGCTCTGAAAAAAGAGCCGAAAGGCTCTTTTTGCTTGCTAATTCGATGATTGTGATGAGCTCTCGACGGGATCTTGTTCTTTGAAAAGCTCTTCGGGGACATATTTTTCAATGAACGTATGCCATTCATCATTATCACAAGAAAAATGGTGTGATTCGGTAACTTCATCGTTTTCGTTGAACTTTTCTCCGTATCCGTCGCAGGAAATCAACTCATATGAACCGTCGTTATAATTAATTCGGGCTACCCAATCATCATAGGTGAAGCTCGGGTCTACTGCCGCGACGGTAATGATGATAGTATCTGAAAACTCGATGTTTTTAAGGTCGCTCAAAAAATCATTGTTTGTTTTTTCGGCTATTTTGTATGCGGGAGTTTCTGTTTCTAAAAAGTCGCTGTAATGGGTTTTGCTGTTTCTCAAATCATATATTTCGATAGACGAAACCGTGTCTGACGATATATCGAAGTTTTTATACTTGGGGATTATAATACAGCTTGTGAGAACGCACATAAGAAGGAGTATTGTCGTAATAAGTAATACAATACGTTTCATTGCCAAGATCCTTTCTTTTGTTTCACTAAATATGTATCAAAAACGGAGTTCAGAATGATTTGCTGACCGCCCATAAGACGAAAATAAATGAAAATGCGATAACCGACGCAACAGCTAAAAATATCATATCCCAAGTAAAGCGTTCCTTTCCGCAATACTCGGTTTTGTGTTCATATTTTGGGGAAAACGAATAACGAACTGCATCACGAAAAGTATTTTTGCATACCCATTCTGCGGGCTTTCCTGATGCTTGCTTGATGATTTTTAATATACGTTTTTCTTATTTCTTCAGGTGTCTGAAGCCCCGCAAGATTTTTCATTTGGTTACATCTAATTCGTTACAGTTGTACATTATGGAATTATAGGCATAGACAATTTCTTCTTTATTTTAGAAATTTAACGAGATTTATAATGTCAACGGAAAATCCCATTGAAAGCTCAACGAGTTTGTTTTCTTTCATAGCTACACCCCCATCATCGATATTAAACCATAAAATCGTCAGCTTGTCAAATGATGTATCGCCTGCGGCGATATGATGCATTTGCTTCGCAAATATGATGTTGCTCCACTGCGTTTCGCAATGATGCGATGTTTGCCATTATGTGCCGTCAGGCACACATCATTCGCGTAGCGAACATCATTGGCGCAAGCCAACATCATTTGCCGAAGGCAAACATCATTCAAAAAACGCACCTTTGTCGTTAGACAAAAGTGCGTTTTTTGTTGGCAGGGATGGCAGGAATTGAACCTGCGAGGTGCCAGAGTCAAAGTCTGGTGCCTTAACCGCTTGGCTACATCCCTATATAACGCGAAATTATCGCGCAACGACGATTATAACCCGAAAAACGGAATTTGTCAACCGATTTTTTTGATAAAGCGAAATTATTATTCAAATACGTTTCGGCTTATGGAAATAATGCGCAAAAACGGTTGCTTTTTATAAAAGATAGTTGTATAATGTGAATGGATTTAATGCCGATGTTGTTAGGAGAGTATGTATGAAAAAAAGATTATTATCGTTTGTTTTAATGTTCGCGGTGCTGGCTTCGCTAATGTCGTTTTCGACCTCTGTATCCGCGGCTTCGCCCCTTCCGTATTCGCAGGAAATGTATGATTATATAGTCGAAAATCTTTCGAACGGTGTTCTTGAGATCGACGTTTCCGATTATGACCTGACCGAGGAGCAATCCGCTGTTCTCGCTCAGGATCTTTATGACAGAGAACCTCAGTTTTTCTATCTTCAAAGTGGTTTTTCCTATTCGTATTGGGGCAGCCAGGTGCTCACGCTGTATTTTGAGTATGAGATCACAAACAAAACCGAGCGCGATGCCGCGATAAAGTTCGTTGACGATGAGCTTGATGCTATCGTTGCGACGCTTCCAGAGGGCTTGGATGATTTCGAAAAGGCGATATATTTTCACGACTACCTCTGCTTGAACTATCAATACGATACCGATTACTTAATTTATGACGTTTACAATATGCTTAAAAACGGCAAAGGCGTTTGCCAGGCATATACCGGTGTTTACGATCTTCTTTTGGAACGCGTAGGTATTAAAAATTCCACCGCGAATAACGATACTCATATTTGGAATATCGTTTATCTCGGCGGAAAGTGGTATCATATAGATTCCACTTGGGGCGACCCCGTTCCCGATTATTTCGGCGGTGCGTGGCACGAGGATTGCCTTGTCAGCGACTCTGTTTTCCTTGGCTCGCACGGCGAGTTTTACAGTAACTATTCTGCCTACGACACAAAATATAACAACTATTCCTGGCACGATTCTTACAGCCCCTTCGGCTTTGCAAACGGCAAAACTTATATGTTGAGCGGCTCCGAAATAGTGGAAGTCGATCTTCTTACGGATACAACCGCGTCTATTTATGAAATCGACGATATTTGGTTAATAGGCAACTATTATTATGGCACCAATTCCGGTTTCGGCAGCTATAAGAACAGACTGATTTTCAACGACTCGAAGTCTATTATGTGCATTGATCCTAAAACCGGAGAGACCGAGGTTCTCAAAACGCCTAACATCGGAAGCGGAAATGCGATTTTCGGCTCGTACGTAAGCGGCAATACGGTTTATTACATCTACGGTTCCGATTATGATGCCGATCAGATCGACTCGTTTGAGCTCTCGTTTGCGGATGAACCCGTTGCGATTCCCTATGATATTAACGGCGACGGAAAGGTGAATATGTTTGACTACGTTGCGCTCAAATCGCACGTTCTCGGCAAGATACTTCTCAGTTCCGATAAGCAGGCCCGTGCCGACGTTAACGGCGACGGAAGAATAAATATGTTCGACTATTTGGCGGTCAAGACCGCTTGCATCAAATAATTAAGATAGAATGTTTGGTAAATCATGAAAAAAATCCTCGCTTTGATCCTTGCTCTCTTTACGCTCTCCTGCTCCCTGTGCGGCTGTGTAACCGATACCGAGATTACATCCGTTGAAGAAGGGGAGAAGCCTACCGCTCTCATACGCGTCGCGGGAATGAAAGGCCCGACGTCTATCGGACTGGTTGGAGTTATGGAGAATAATTCCCTCGGAAAAAACTCTAATAAATACGAGTTTACCCTCGCGGGCTCGGCTGATGAAATAACACCGAAGCTTTTGAAGGGCGAGCTTGATATGGCGGCAGTTCCCGCAAATCTCGCCTCGGTTCTTTATAATAATACCCAGGGTAAGATAAAGCTTTTGGCGGTTAATAATCTCGGCGTTCTTTATATAATGTCAAAGGGTGTTCAGATATTGTCGGTTGCCGATCTTAAGGGTAAAACGATTTATACGACGGGTAAGGGCACTACTCCCGAATATACCCTGAAGTATATTCTTGATAAAAACGGAATCAACCCCGAGGATGACGTTGATATCGTATTTCTCAGTGAGGCGACCGAGGTTGTCGCAAAAGCGACTGCCGAGGAAACGGCTGTCGTTATGCTGCCTCAACCCTATGCTACAGTTGCAGAATTGAAGGTGGAAGGTCTTAAGACGGTTATCGATATTAACGAGGAATGGCAAAAGCTCGATTCCGACAGCGCTGTCGTTACCGGAGTCATTGTGGTTCGTGCGGATTTTGCCGAAAAATTCCCGAATGAAGTCAAGGCTTTTCTTGAGGATTTCGAAAAATCTATTTCTTTTGTTAATTCAGATGCGGATGCGGCATCCGCTTTGGTTGTAAAACACGGTGTTTTTGAGAATGCCGCCGTTATAAAAAAAGCGATTCCCAAATGTAACCTTAAGTATATTTCGGGCATTGAAATGAAAACTACCGTTTCTGATTATCTCGGAGTTCTTTATGAGCAAAATCCAAAATCGGTCGGAGGAGCGCTCCCGAAAGACGACTTCTTCCTTGTTCTCGAATAAAAAGTTAATATATAAAACCGCCGCGGTTCTGCTTGCTTTAACAGTTTGGCAGATCGCGTCGGTTTTAATGGGTTCGGAAATCCTTCTCGTGTCGCCTGTCGCAGTCATAAAAAGACTTATTACGCTCGTCGGCGAGAAGGAGTTTTTTTCGGCGCTTCTTTTTACCTTCCTGCGTATTGTTGTCGGCTTCTTCTGCGGCTTTGCGCTGGGAGTCGTTCTTGCCGTTCTGGCGGGAAGATATAGGGCTATAGAATATCTGATATGGCCGTATATGATAACCGTAAAATCGGTCCCGGTCGCGTCTTTTGTGATAATCGCTCTTTTGTGGTTTTCGGCTTCTTGGCTGTCTTCGTTCGTATCCTTTCTTATCGTTCTTCCGATCATATATACAAACGTATTGTCGGGCATCCGCGCTACGGATAAAAAGCTTATCGAAATGGCGGACGTTTTTCGGATGACACAGCTTAATCGCTTGCGTTTCGTCTATCTTCCTTCGGTGATACCGTTCCTGCTTTCGGCTTGTAAGCTGGCTGTCGGCTTGGCTTGGAAAGCGGGTGTTGCCGCTGAGCTGATAGGAACTCCGGACGGCTCTGTCGGTGAATCGCTTTATTTTTCGAAGCTGTATTTGAACACAACCGACGTGCTCGCGTGGACGGTGGTTATAATTTTCGTATCGGTAGTGTTTGAAAAAGTGATTATGCTTGCTTTGACAAAAATATCGGAAAGGATCATAAAGGTATGACGGCTGTCGAACTGAATAATGTTTCCAAATCCTATTCCGAGAACAAGGTTTTCGATGACTTTTCCTTCGCTTTTGAAAAGAGCAAAACCTATTGTGTTATGGGTCGCTCGGGTTGCGGAAAAACCACGCTTTTGAACCTTGTTTTAGGCGTTATTTTTCCCGATTCGGGCACCGTTTCCGTGAACTCCGATAAGGTATCTGCTGTTTTTCAGGAGGACAGGCTTTGCGAAACGATCACCGCGTTCGCTAATGTTTATGCCGCTGTGCCGAAGAGTATAGCGCGAAAGGATATAGAAAAATGCCTTTCCGAGCTCGGGTTATCCGAGAGTGTGAACCTTAAGACCGGAGAGCTTTCCGGCGGTATGAAGCGTCGTGTGGCTATCGCCCGCGCACTGCTTGCCGAAAGCGATATCGTGCTTCTCGATGAACCGTTCAAGGGGCTGGATTCGGATACGCGTATTAAAACGGTGAATACCGTGTTAGAGTATACAAAAGGAAAAACCGTAATTTTTGCCACCCACGATATATCCGAAGCGGAGCTTATGGACGCTACGGTAATATATTTAGAATAAGAAACACCCGAGAAAATAAAACTTCTCGGGTGTTATTATTATACTCTGTTTTTGAGCTTTTCGCGGTCTTTTGTGGTATAGGTGAGCGGCATATTATACTCGGCTTCATATATACTTTTCCATATTTCCGAGTTTTTGTCCATCATATCGGATATATTTTGACGGTAGCGTTTGTCCTTGTCCGGATAAATCGCTTCGCCGATGTGGATGGTATATTCCTGAATAAAAAATCCGTCCTCGCCCATAATGTCCGAGTCCTTCATAGTGATAAAGCAGGGAAGGACCGGCACAAGGTTTTTAGCCGCAAACATATACGCACCCTTGTTGAGAGGCTTCGGCTTGCGGTAATTCCACCACATACTCTGCTCGGGATATACAAGTATGTAGTTGCCTTCGCTCAAAAGCTGGTCGACCGCCGCTTTGAACTTTTGGAGCGTGCGTATGTTTGAAGAAATAGGAAGCGTGTTGCAATGGCGCATGAGTACGCCGTAAAAGCCGGGGAACGAAGTATAATTGCCTTCGCGTATAACTCGGTAAAAACCGCGTTCGGGCTGCTCGGCTGCCTCGTAAGCCAACTGAATCGCAAAGCTGTCGAATGCATTGAAGTGGTTGCAGGTGATTATCGCACCACTGTTGAGATTCTTGAAGTTTTCGATTCCTTTAATTTCTTTGATAATGAGCTTTTTCTTGTCTATAAGGTCGTTTACAAAGGTTCTTGCGGCTTTGTATGCGGCCTTGGTTTTCATTTTGTCTATACGGCTCTTTCTGAGATAGTCGATCTCGTCGGGCATAAGAACGCGTCCGGGAGGATCGTCCTCGACGTCTTCGTTAAAGCGTCCCTCTTGCTCGAAAAGGTTTATCTTCTCAATAATAGCCACACGGTCGGGTGCGCGCTTTTTGTTGAGTATATTAAGGAAATTATCTTCCTTTTCGGTTTCGGTAACGGCAAGCTTCAGCAGATTATCCATAGAAACCGCATCTCGTTCGCGCTCTTCGTCGGTGTATGCGGCGAGGATTTCGGAGATATCATCGTAGAAGGAGGTCTCCTTTGCGTAACGCCAAAAGATATCGCCGTGGCGGCAATCCTCGTAATGCCAAGGCTTGCTCGTCATTATGTAGTGGATTATGTACGCTTCCTCGATGGGGTAGGGGATCTCGCCGAACATTTCGGTGTTCCAGCGTTGGTCGAGCCAATGAACGTGATCCTTACAGATGAGATTGAGATAATCCTCGTCCTGCGTTACCACGAAATTGTAGGTGTGGAGATAGTGGATGAATTTATCCAGCACAAGACGGTTTCTGAATTGCTCGCAGTTTATAACAATCATACCTGCGTTGAAAAAGTTGTGGCGCGAAACGCCGACGACCTTTTCGGCATATGTGCCGTATTCGTCAACCTGAACCATAGCCTGTTCGTGGCAAGCGCCGACATAAGCATCTTTGATATCAACGTCATAAAGCTTGCTTATGTCGCCCTGAACAACGGTGTCGCTGTCTATATATATCGCCTTGTCGTAGTCCTGAAACATCTCGGCGATAAATAAACGGTAATAGGTGGATTTTGAATAATAGTCGCGTATAGGAAGCTTTTTAGAGATGGCAGACAGATATTCGGAAACGTCGTCGAAGGTTATTTTGAAATTGTCGTTGGCGAGCTTGAAGAGCTCTTCCTTTCTAGACTCGTCTATATCAGTGTGCAATATATGAACGCGGTATTTTCTGTCTTTGGAAGCATTGGTGATCATCGAATGGAGCGAAACTGCGGTGAACTTTACAAAAGCATCGTCGCACGCGTAAAAAATAGGAATTAAATTATTTTCCATTATCATTGTCTCCTCGTTTGAATCTTTCGGCGAGGTAAATATATTCGTAAAGGATATCATCGAATTCGTAATAGCCGAAAATTTTGTGGACTTTGCTTACCTGCCATTGCTTGATGTTATCGGTGTGCGGGTAGGGAAGCCAAAAAAGTCTTTTGGAAAAATGCCGTACAACAGTATGTTTATGCAGAAATTTTTGGTCGTTGTACCGTTGGGGCAGAATCTTTTTCTTGGTGGTCGAACGGATTATGGCGCTTTGGTCCGCGAAGGTGAGCTTTTTGGTTTTTATGAGTGCTCTTGCCTTTTCGAGAAGCTTTGTTTTTCTGACCTCTGCCATATTAAACAATATAACGCCCGCGTTAATATAGTTCGGGTTGACAAGATATTTTCCGTAATGGTCGCGCGCGGCGGCATATTCATATCCTTCGATATCGGTGTCGTAAAGAAGATGGATGTCGCGGTTGAACATAATATCGGCATCGAGATATAAAATCTTGTCGGGAAGGTCTACTCTGTCGGCAAATAACCGAATCAGCGTGTAGGGCGAGCAGTATGCATCCTCGTTAGGACATTTGTCGAATTCTGAAAGATATAAGTCGGTTACGTCTGTTTTGACTACCTTGTTATTCGGATTATAGCTCTTTACTACATCCTCGAAAAAAGAAATCTGACGTTCGTTGACAGGAAGATAGGTGTCCTTGATATGCGAAACATCCATCGTGAAGACGTAAAAAGTAAAGGGCTCGCTGCTCTCGGTACGCTTTAATATCGAAAGCGTACAGGTGAGCATACCGTCGAAAACCTTGTCGTTTCCGCAAAAAAGTATATTAACCATCGATTTTGTCTTTCTTTATATATTTGATGCATTCGATGTTCGAATCCTTCGCACGTTCGCACATCGTTTCGTAAACTCTGTCGCGTAAATCGCTCTTGCGCTGACGTAAAGAAATATCTTTGTTCGGGAAAAACGGGCCGTCGATATACGTTATTATGTCCGCCTTTTCGCTCTTACCGCGACGGTGATAGGTGTTTGTAAAACAAAAAACCGGTGCGTCGCATTTTACGGGATATTGAAACGATGTGTCGGGAAAGGGTCGGATTTTCGTATAATAGGGCCAGATATGCGCTTCGGGATAGATAACGACCGCGTGCTTTTCGGATATTCGCCGTTCGATAGCTTTTGTGAAATTTTTATAAGCAATCATATCGTCGGGAAGCGGCAACGCGCCGAGCGATGGGGTGATGGCGCCGAGCAGAGGCATCGAAACGTTGTTCGGATGGACAATTACGTAGTCATCCTTAGGAAAATTGATCATACTCGGTATGCACGGATCGGCATATACCTGGGTGTGGTTTCCGTAAAGAAAATATCCCGTGTTTTTGTATTCCTTAAGCTTTTCGCGTCCTATGACCTTATGACGGAACGCCAGCTTGGTGTAAAGAAACGCAAGCGGTGTCGCGACCATTCGGTACCAGAAAAAATGAGTGAATTTTTTGAACAAAGAGTCGTGGCAGTATTTGTAACTTCCGTCGATCTTTTTGGGCGTTATTTCGGCAGTAGAGAACTCGTCGTTAAGCTCATCCGTATAATAAATAACCTTACGCTTGTCCAACTGCTTTTCCCGCCTTTCGGGGTAAAAATTACCCATGTTTCAAAAACAATACAATATATATTATAATATATTATCAATCAAGTGTCAAGAATTGTCAAAGAACTATTCTAATTATTTCCGAGAAGGATGTTTATATCGATATTGACTTCACGAAAGCAAAATAGTAAAATAACCATAGCATAACAGAAATGTACGGAGTATGAATATGTATTGGATATCTTCTACCGAAAACGAAAAATGGGTGAGCAAAACCGAAACGTCCGACGATTCGGGAAGTGAAATAATAATCGGTGATGCTGTCGGAAAGCCTATGTTCGGCTGGGGCTGTTGTATAAGCGAAATATGCGCGAAGGCTATATATTCGCTCGGCGAAAAGGATCAAAAGCTTATTTTTGACGAGCTTTTCGGTATGGACGGCTGCGGTTTTGAATATTGCCGTCTCTCTATCGGTGCGAACGATTTTGCCGAGAGCTGGTATAGCTATAACGAGACCGAAGGGGATTACGCTATGGATAATTTCTCTATCGATCGCGATAGAAAATATATCCTTCCCGTTGTTCGTGAGGCGCAGAAGCGTTCGCCTGAGATAACCTTCTTTGCTTCGCCTTGGAGCCCCCCTACCTGGATGAAATTCCCTAAGGCATATAACTACGGCAGACTTGTTCAAACCGAGGAGAATCTAAAGGTCTATGCGCTCTATTTCCGTAAATTCCTCGAAGCGTATAAGGCAGAAGGGGTAAGCATTTCCGCTGTCTGCCCCCAAAACGAGTTTTTTGCCGACCAGAAATTCCCTTCCTGTCTATATTCACCTAAAGAGCTTGAATCGTTCTTGGTTCATCTTGCCGACGAGCTCGACGGTCTTGCCGAGATCTATTACGGTACCTGTAACGGTCCCGACCCTTACAGCGAATACGGACAGCATAGCGAGTATCTTGCCTATCTTATGCAAAATCCGAAGCTTCGTAATGCTGTAAAGGGCGCGGCATATCAGTGGAACGGCAAATTTGCTATAATGCAGGCGAAGGAGGATTATCCCGAGTTGGATTTCATCCAAAGCGAATGCCAATGCGGCGACGGCGAAAATACCTGGGATTTCGCTATGTATATCGGCAGCCTTCTTCACCACTATACCGTCTATGGCGCGCGTGCAAACGTTTATTGGAATATGGCGCTCGAAAACGACGGAGTAAGTACTTGGGGCTGGCGTCAGAATTCGCTTATAAGCGTTAAAGACGGCGAATATACCTTTAACCCCGAGTTTTATCTTATGAAGCATTTTTCCCATTTCGTAAAGAAGGGTGCGGTGTTGCTTTCCACTACCGGCGAAATGAGCTCAAATACTACCGCTTTCCGCAATCCCGACGGCTCGACGGCGGCGATCGTTATCAACCCCTTTGAATTTGAAAAGATTGTTACTATCAATGGCGTAAACTATCCGCTTAAGCCTCGCTCGTTTAATACCATAGTTATCGATTAAAAGTAAATAAAAAACAAAAAGAGATCACAGGTATCGCCTTACGCTGTGGTCTCTTCTTGTTTTATGAAAGGGTCAGACATAATCTGTTTTGATGGATTGCGGCGGGTTCGTTCAAAGCAAATAAAACGACAAATGTGAGTTTGGTTATAAAGACACGAGTTCGTCCTTACGTATAATATCATAAACCGAGCAAAGAATCAGTAAAGGTATATGCAAAACGAAAAGTTTTATAAATAGAAATAAAGACCGAGGGATGTTGACAGTTTTATATTCCCATGCTATAATAAAAATAATTCCATTTCGTATAAGAGGTTACAATATGATTGATATTGAAAAAATATTGTATGACAAAGTTAAATCTGTAATGTCAAATTGGAACGAGGATGGCATTTATGCTATTTCATTTTTTGTTTATTCTAATGAGGCATACGAGTTTATGAACTTCACCAATGTATCAACTTGGGCTATTAGTTATAATACCGAGTCGGATTGTGAGGGGGCAGGTCCACTTGACGAAGAAAGGTGGAACTATGCTTTTTGGAGACAGGACGAAATAAGCATAATTGACATTGACGAACCTAACGAATGCACCGAATCATTGTATAAATGGTATGCGGAACAGGGTATTGAAAACATTGGTTTTGAAGATGAAGATAACATGTACGATGAAGACTGCAATTACATCGGCAAGGGTCCTGTTGGTCATTATGAGTTGATTGGAATCGCCGCCAACATTGCAAAGAGATTGCAGGAAGAGGGTTTTATTATAAAACAATTCAAAAAACCACTCCCAATTATAATTCATGGACTTGAATGTGCTTGGTATGATATTGAGGCAACCCAAAAAGCAAACCCAAACGGAGAAGCAGACACATATATCAATGCGATGGAAGAAATGGGAGCAATTTAACTTTTGGAAATTGAAAGAATGTCTTAAAGGAGCGATTATATGAAAACAATCAAATGGTTAAAAACCTCAACAGTGTTACAAAGTATTTTCGCTTTTTTCTGTATTGCATCATCACTATGCTTTGCAATCAATAGATCTTTTGATTTGAAGGTGTTCTTTTCATTAGGCAATGTTTTAATTTATGGTTGGATTATAAATCCAATCGGTTTAATATCCGTTATTGTCGGATTGATAATTTTCTTTTCTGAAAAAGGTGTGGAAGAAAACCGTAAAATTATCGGCAAGAAATGGATTTGGTTCATACTGTTTTTTGTGATTGACATTTTGCTGTATTTGACCGCAGGTGTATTGACGGTTGCATTTACAGGCGGTGTTTGAAAACTTTCACCAAGTTTGCACCAAAGCAAAAATCGAGACATAAAGAAAACCCCGAAAGCCGTAATGGCTTCGGGGTTTTTGAATATTCTCTTTGAGAAGCGATTAACGCTTGGAGAACTGGGAAGCACG
>JAZSLN010000077.1:0-7031 GCA_045535385.1 Eubacteriales bacterium | reverse complement strand
CATCGCGCAGCGATATATCGCGCGACGAAGTCGCTTTTTCGTGCCGTTTTCAGGGTCGAAATGGGATTTTCGGGGACCCCATGTCCCCGCCCGAGTGAAACGGTTAATAAATTGTAATAATTAAAAATATAACACGGCAATTTGATACGTTTTATATTAATTGCAAGAGATAACAAAACGCAACGCAAACGGTCCGTCGGGCAGAGCAGTTGACATTCAAATCTTTATAGTATATAATTAATACAGAATCTTTGATTATTTCAATTGCAAGGAGAGCCGTAATGAAAAGATTTGCAGCTTTAATTCTAACGCTTTCGTTGATTTTGGCGTTTGGAGGATGTGATAACGAGGCGGCATCCAACGACGTTTCAAATACATCGAACTCTTCGGATATTTCGGATACTTCGTCAACCGCTGAAGACAAATTCGAGCTTGCTAAAAAAGCCTTGAATGAAGGAAAATATGAGGAAGCATACAAATTGCTTTACGAATGCAAGAACGAAAACGATGTAGATGATATGCTTTCCTGCTTTACGATCAAAGCAAAAAAGGTCGTCGAAACAACTTTCGGCGGAGAGAAAAACACAACAACCTATACTTTTGACAGTATGGGCAACAAGTTAACCACGATTAACGATATCGACGGAGTTATTACCAAAACGGAAAATAAATTCGATGATAACGGAAATATGATCGAGAGCAGTTATACCAATGAAAACAACGAAACCTCGCGCTCTACCTACCAATACGACGAGTTCGACAGAATCACAAAATTGGTTCGATATAACGTCAATAATTCAATTACCGAAGCAGACGAATACGAGTATAACGCAAATAATGATATTATAAAACACATTCATACCGACGTATACGGCACAAAAACAACCGTTGAAACCATTTTTAATGAAAATTACAAACCACTCAAAATTACGACTACCGTAGATTCGGATTCCGAACCTACCATAAACGAAAACTCTTATGACGATGACGGAAACCTTATCAAATCCATAACCACTAAAGGCGATAAGGTTTTATCCACAGGTGAATTCGTATATAAAAACGGAAACTTAGTTAAAGAAGTCATTAATAATGCTTCAAGCGGAACCGAAACCAAAGAAACCGAATATGATTCGAACAACAACCCTGTAAAAGTAACCTTCGTCGATACCGACGGCAGAGTTTTGGTTGATGAATACAGATATGACGAAAAAGGTACTGTTATATGGCATTCTCATACAATGAACAACGGGCAACCGACTATAACAGAATATACCTACGATAACAACGGCAATTTATTAACTGAAAAATGTACATATAACGACCAATTAGAGTATTTGAACGAATATACTTATAACGAAGACGGCGCGGTATTATCCGAAATCGGAAAGAACAAAGACGGCGAGACAGCAACAAAGTATGTTTATACCTATGATGAAAATGATAGGCTTATAAAGAAAGAAACGAAGGAATTTGATAAAGAATTGATATATGAATATGTATTCGATGAGGTTGGCAATCTTATTAAAGAAACCGTAACGAATGAAAACGGCAAGCAGAAATCTACCGAATACAGTGATTTCGAGTATTTGTATTCCAAAGATATGAACAACTGATTTTTTCCGCAATCCCCGCAGTTCCCGCAGTTCCCGCGGTGGAGGTTCATTTGAGTCGTAACCCTCTCTCCGCGTGGGTGTTATCTTCTTTTTGATTGATAAACACTACGGATACTGCGTATCCTACAATCCCTCAGTCTTGCTACGCAAGCCGGCTCCCTTTACACAAGGGAGCCTTTTTTTATTTCCCGCGTTATTTCACGTTGTGCGGAGCACAACATATCGCATTTGGCGTATGCAAAATATATCGCGCCGAAGGCATATCGCATCGCGCAGCGATATATCGCGCGACGAAGTCGCTTTTTCGTGCCGTTTTCGGAGTCGAAATGGGATTTTTGTGAGACTTTTCGTAGATTTTCGTTAGATTTATTCGAGATGACTTTTACCTATCCGTGTTTTAGAATAATAGCGTCAGATGCGACGGGTACCCAAACAAACATCCGACAGATCACACAAAGGAGGTCAGGTCAGAATCGTTGGAAGACAAAAACAAAGACAGCGCCGAAGAATGCTCTTCGACTCTTCCCGCTAAGGGAAAGAGGAAACGCGTATCCGACGCGAAGGAGGAGTTCCAAAAACGCGTTGACAGATATTTTTCGGTTTTTCTTTCCGAAAGCGGAGAGATAGCGGACATCGAGTCGCTTGCGGATTATCTCGGCATCACCAGGGATGAGATGATTGCCATGATGAACGACAAGCGGTACGGTAAAACGCTTCGTATCGCTAGGAACAGAATAGCCAAGATCAAGAAGCAGCTTGCGTTCGGCGGAAAGATTCCTGCCGCGGTGCTTTCCTTCGACCTTAAAAATAACCACGGATACCGCGACAAGCCCGAGGACACAGAGGGCGCGGGGCACGAGCAGGTTATATTTAAGGGGAAGGCGGCGGACTGGGCACAATGAGAGAATTTATCATCGAGCCGAACGAGAAGCAGAGGTTATTTTTCGAATCGACAGCAAAATACACCGCATACGGAGGAGCGCGTGGCGGCGGCAAAAGCTGGGCGATGAGAATCAAGCTCATACTGCTTGCGCTGAATTACGGCGGTATTCAAATTTTACTTTTAAGACGCACGTTGGCTGAGTTAAGAGAAAACCACCTATTGCCGATGATGGCGATACTCAAAGGCATCGCTTTATATTCGGCGAGCGAAAAGGAGTTTCGGTTTCCGAACGGTTCGAGGATAAAGCTCGGATATTGCGACAGCGAAAACGACGTATTACAGTTTCAGGGTCAGGCTTACGAGGTTATAGGATTAGAGGAAGCCACACATTTCACAGAGTTCCAATTTCAATCCCTTACCGAAAGCAACCGAGTGTCGGGAAATATGAAAACGAGGTTCAAGCCGAGAATGTATTTCACCTGCAACCCCGGTGGGGTCGGGCACGAATGGGTCAAGCGGAGATTTATCGACCGAGAGTTCCGCGGGAGCGAGAAGCAGGAGGATTATCTCTTCGTAAAGAGCCTTGTATTCGACAACAAATACATTATGGAGAACAACCCCGAATACCTCGACACGTTGATGAACCTGCCCGAAATAAGACGGAAGGCGATGCTTTACGGCGATTGGGATGCCTTCGAGGGAGCCTTTTTCCCCGAATTTAACCCCGAACGGCACATAATCGTCGGAAAGCCCGATATTCCCGAGGGAGCTATACGTTTTCGCGCGCTTGATTACGGGCTGGATATGACCGCCTGCCTTTGGTGCGCCGCTTGCGGAGACGGTTCTATCATCATCTACCGCGAGCTATACGAGAGCAACCTTTTATTATCCGAGGCGGCGGAGAGGATCATATCCGCGACCGAAAAGCAGGAGCGCATACGCTACACCGTCGCCTCGCCTGACCTTTGGAACCGTCGGCAGGAAAGCGGAAAAAGCGGTTTCGAAATTATGAGCGCAAGCGGTTTACGAAATATGATAAAAGCCGACAACAGCCGTATAGCAGGTTGGCGAGTGGTCCGCGAATATCTCAAAGCGGGGTCGAGCTACGGCGGAGCGCCGAGAGTAAGGATCTCTTCGGAATGCAAAAACCTTTTAAGGTGCATTCCCCTGCTCCGATTCGACGAGCGCATACGCGAGGACGCATCGGACAGTCCGCACGAGATAACGCACGCACCGGAAGCGATGAGATATGCGCTTATGTCCCGCCAACCCAAAACACCGCCGAAGTCCAAAAACCGTTTTACGGCAAGCGTTTATTCCTTCGAAGAAAAACGCGAGGAAAACGATTTCGAGGTATTTTTCGGCAGGTAGTAAAAAAAGAAATATTGAGGAATAAATGAGAAAAAACAAAAACACGCCCTTCACGGAGGAATGGGACCTTTATGAAAAGGGCAAGGAGTATAATTACTCGATTGATCTTTATGAAAAAGTGAACACCAACGAAAGGTTTTACAGAGGCGATCAATGGGATAACCTTAACTCGGGCGGTCTTCCGACTCCGGTGTTCAATATCTTTAAGCGCATTATCGGCTTTTTCGTAAGCAGTGTAATGCAATCACCGATTAAAATGCGCTTTTCATTCGCAAGCCCTATCGGCGGCAGAGGTTTAGGCGAGTTCGATGCGGGAATCGCCTCTGAGAAGCTCAACGCTATTTCCGATATGCGTTGGGAGAAAAACAAAATGAACGACCTACTCGCTTCATCGCTTACCGAAGCCGCCGTTACGGGCGACGCAGTATGCTACACCTACTGGGACCCCGATGTCAAGACGGGACAGCCGTTCACCGGGGATTTCAAAAGCGTACTTATCGACAACACGAACGTATTTTTCGGAGACCCGAACTCGAAGAACGTTCAAAAGCAGCCTTACATCCTTATCGCGCAACGCGAAACGGTAGTCGACCTTATACGCCAAGCCGAGAAAAACGGTATTTCCAAGGAGTATATCGACAAGATCGCACCCGACGACGAAACCGTCGAGCAATCGGGCGATATGGCGAAAATCGAGCTTGAAGGCACGAAATGTATTTCGCTCATCAAGCTTTGGAAGGACGAAAACGGCAAAGTTTTATACCGAAAATCGGTCAAAAACGCGATAATCAAGGACACGACCGAAACGATGCTTTCGCTTTACCCCATCGCCTTTTACAACTGGAACCCTATCAAAAACAGTTGGCACGGTCAGGCGGTCGCAACAGGTCTTATCGACAACCAGATCTTCATAAACAAGGGCTTTGCAATGGTTATGAAGCATATGATGGACACCGCCTTTTCGAAGGTCGTATATGACGCGACAATACTTGACGGATGGTCGGACAGGATCGGAGAGGCTATTGCGGTAAACGGTCCGGTCGACACGGTGGCGAAGGTCATTTCGCCGGGTCAGATGCAATCGGGTATGCTCGACGTGATTTCGATGGCAATATCGCACACGAAGGAGTTTCTCGGCGCGACGGACGCGGCGTTAGGCGACGTCGACCCCGACAACACGAGCGCAATACTCGCGCTCCAGAACGCGTCGGCGGTACCGCTTGAAAACGTAAAGCGCAGTCTTTATCAGTTCGTCGAGGACATCGGGTTGATATGGCTCGACTTTATGTTCTCCTACTACGACGACAAGCGTTTGGTGGGACTCATAAAGGACGGCAAGGAGGTCTACGAGGATTTTTCGTTATCCGACTTTAAGGATTCGCTTTTCGGATGCAAGGTCGACGTAGGCGCGAGCAGTTATTGGAGCGAGATATCGTCGCTCAACACGCTCGACGGGCTTTTGAAGCTCGGAAGAATAAGCACCGTTCAATATCTCGAGCGTATTCCCGACGGGCTTATTTCGGAAAAGCAGAAGCTCATCGAAGAATTAAAGGCGGCAGAAGCCGAACAGAAAGGACAGGAATTAATTAAAATTGAAGAGAATCAATAACGAACAGATCCTCGACACCGTTTACGACCTCGCAGACGCGGCAGGATTGAGGATCGATGAATTTATCGCCAAGCTCGATTCCGAGTACGGCGAAAAGATGCCCGATTTGGAGGGTATCCCCGAGGATATCGCAAACGAGCTTTACGAAGCGAGGGAAAGCAAGAAGCAATCCCGAAAGGAAAGCCGAATCAAGAAGCGCGAGGACGAGGCTTCGGAGGAGATAGCGCGTTTCCGCGAATTATTCCCCGAGGTCGATCCGGAAAGTATCCCCGAATCGGTTTGGGATGACGTGAAAAACGGCGCAACGCTCTCGCACGCTTACGCGCTTTATGCGATCACCGAGGAAAGGCTCAACCGTCATGCGGAGGACGTCAACAAGCGTAATTCCGCAAGAGGTGCGGCGGCGGATTCGCAGGGCTCGACCGAGCCTGTATTCACCAAGGAGCAGGTCGAAAGGATGAGCGGCAAGGACATCAAAAGCAACTACAAGAGTATTTTGAAAGCCATGAAGAATTGGCGATTCTAAAACAACATCAGGAGGTATAATTTTGGCTAATTACAACAGTATCGAAAAAATCATCAGCGCGGAGATCCTCCGCACCAACGAGGACAATCTCCTCGCAAACACCGTCTGCAACACAAGCTTTGCGGGCGATATCAAGAACCGCGGCGACAGCGTTGTTTTCGTCGGTCTTAACGATCCCACCGTTTACGATTACGAGGGCAGCATCACCTACGAGGATATCGACGATTCCTCGCTTACCCTTCTCATCGACCAGGACAAGGCGTTTTCGTTCAAGATCAAGGACATCGAAGCGCTTCGTTCCTCTATCGGTCTTGAGGACAGCCAGACCAAGAGAGCGAGCTATCTTCTCAAAAACGAGGTCGACACCTACGTATTCTCGCTTTACGAGGATGCAGGTGTTATTATGGACACCGTTTCCGCAACACCTGCCAACGTACTCCAGACCGTCGCAAGTATGAAGCAGAAGCTCGAGGAAGCGAACGTTCCCGACGGCAGAACCTGGATCGTCGTTCCTCCCCACATCAAAACCAAGCTTATGCTCGCAGGCATCAAGTTCCAGATCAACAACGGTGTAAACGGCACCGGCGCGGTAGCCTTCACCGACGAGCTCGGTTGTGATATTTACGTATCCAACCAGCTTGCCGTCAACGGAGACGAAACCATGATGCTCGCCGGCTCTTATTCCGCCATCGCATACGCAGAGCAGGTTCTCGAAACTCAGGTTCTCGACCGTCTCGAAAACTCGTTTGACAAGGCGGTACGCGGCAGACTCGTATTCGGTGCGAAGGTCATCAAGCCCGACGAGCTCGTTTGCTGTCCCGTTACCGACGGCGGAAACGCCATTTAAGAAAGGAGAATAACTAATGCAGAACATTAACTCTATCACCGCAAGCGGTCTTTTTAACGCAAGTGTTTTCGCACTTACCGCTATTACCGAAGACGAATTTTCGGTAGATATTTCGGATTCCAAGGATCCTATCACCGTTATCATCGACGCCTCCGCTGGCAAGAGCAACGCGTACACGCTCG